>JAXHNT010000032.1:0-52212 GCA_034520165.1 Ideonella sp. | reverse complement strand
TATTACTTCGTTCCGATTACGTATTGCTGCTGGACGATCTGGTGGCGCAAGCAAACGCAAAGACGGATCTGCAAGCGGCCCAAGAGATGCAAAAGGCCAAGGCTGATTTGTTTGAGTTGTTCAACAAGCCAAGGCGTAAATTGCAGGCCTGAATCAGGGCGGAAGAGCGCAACAATTTGGGTAAATACATGCGGCTGGGGGGGGAGGCCTCCGGCGGCCTGGCAGGGGCCTGTATGAAGCAAGGAAGAAGACAGAAACTCCGCCCCCTTAAACTCCCAGTTTTAACCCGGTCAAGTCAAGACGCTCAGGGCATCGACTCACGCATGCTTCAGGCTCATACCTGGATTGGAAAATACTGACGCTCAGGGCATCGACTCACGCATGCTTCAGGCTCATACCTGGATTGGAAAATACTTGGCTGTGGAAGGTCGTCCACCGAGATCAGCGATCAACGCGCCAAACACTGCTCGATCAGCGCTGCGGCGGCGGCCATGCCCACCGCCGCCGTCACCGTGACCGAGGAGCCATAGCCGTGGCAGTTGAGGCTGCCATCCATGTCGCAGGCTTGCTCGGGTTGGCGCACCGGCTCGCGCGAGAACACACATTGCAGACCGATGCGGCCGCTGCGGGGCGCACCCTCAAACTTGCGCATGCGCTGGCGCAGGGAGGCCAGCAAAGGGTCGTGGGTCACCTGGGCCAAGTCGTCGACCTCCAGCTTGTGCGGTTGGCGCTTGCCGCCGGCAGCGCCGCTGGTGACCACGGGCACGCCTTGGGCCAAGGCCCAGGCCGCCACCGCTTGCTTGGCACGCACTTGATCACAGGCCTCAAAAACGCCATCCACGTCCACGGGCAGCAAGCCCGGCCAGTTCTCAAGCGTTACAAAGTCGTCCACGCACCAGACCTGGCAGCCAGGGTGAATATCAGCGATGCGCTGTTTGAGGGCCTCGCCTTTGGCCATGCCCACGGTTTGGCTCACCGCTTGGATCTGGCGGTTGATGTTGGACTCGGCGACATGGTCCATGTCGATCAGCACCAAGCCCGCCACGCCGCTGCGGGCCAGCGCTTCAACGGCCCAACTGCCCACGCCACCCAAGCCGACCACAGCCACGCGCAGCCCACGCAAACGCTGGTAGGCCGCATCACCATACAGGCGGCGCAAGCCACCGAAGCGCCGCTCTAAGTCGGCCTCAGAGGCTGCGGACAATTCAGACACCCAGCAAGCTTACTTCAGCGTGGCCAAGCGATCTCGGGCCGCCAGCGCGGCCTCAGACTTGGGGTAGATCTTGAGCAACTCTTCCAAGGTGCGACGCGCTGCCTTGGTGTCCCGCAACTCGGCTTGGCTATTGGCCAGCGCCAACAAGGCCTCTGGCGCACGGGGGTGCTCAGGGGCTGCAGTGGCAAAGCTGCGGAAGGTCAGAACTGCGTCCTTGTAGGCCCGCGCGCCGTACTGCGCATTGCCCATCCAGTAGCGCGCGCTGTCGCGATAGCCCGACTCGGGGTACTTGCGCAAA
This sequence comes from Ideonella sp., assembly GCA_034520165.1. Taxonomy (GTDB): domain Bacteria; phylum Pseudomonadota; class Gammaproteobacteria; order Burkholderiales; family Burkholderiaceae_C; genus Ideonella. The sequence goes on along the minus strand of JAXHNT010000032.1, from coordinate 50,701 downwards.
AAGGCCGCCAAGGCGGGCACGGCGCGTTCGAACTCGCCATTGCGCAACAGGGCCATGGCGTCGTCATGCGCTTTGATCTCCTCAGGATCTGCGGTAAAGCTGCGGCCATCCAGGGTCACACTTTGCGGCTCTAGCTTGCGCACACGGTCGTCCACGCTTTGGACGATGTCCTTTTGCTTGCGCTGCAGATCAGCCAACTCTCGCTGGGTTTGCTCCAGTTGGCCCCGCAGGCGGGCGTTGTCACTGCGGGCTTGTTCCAACTGATTGTTCAAGTCCAGCAGGCTGCGCTGCAAGAGCTGAATTTGCTCTTGCATTTGCTTGATAGCTGCCGCCTGAGCTTGGCGCTGCTCATCGTTTTGGTTGGCGCGGGCCCGCAAGTCGAGAATGGCTTTGCGGGCCTCGCTGTCTTCGAACAGGGCCGCTTGGGCACCCCCTGCCGCCAGGGCTGAGGCGAGCCCCAGCGCCAGGGCAGACAGACGCCACAGTGGGCGCGAGAGTTGGCGTTGTGCGCTCATGGGCTTAACGGTCTTTCAACTCAGCCCGGCGGTTCTTGGCCCAGGCGTCTTCGCCGCTGGAGGTGGCGGCGGGGCGCTCTTCGCCATAGCTCACTGCTTCCATCTGCTCGGCCTTGGCGCCCAGCAGCATCAAAGAGCGCTGCACGGCCTCGGCACGCTTCTGACCCAAGGCCAAGTTGTATTCGCGGCCCCCCCGCTCGTCGGTGTGGCCTTCAATGACGATGCGCTTGTTGCGCTGCCCCACCAAGGCCTTGGCATGGCCTTCAACCACGGGGCGGAATTCGTCTTTGACGCTAAAGCTGTCGAAGTCGAAGAACACCACGCGCGCCAGGCCGGCCGCCGCCATGGCGTCAGCATTGGCAGCGGCGTTCTTGGCGCTCAAGTCCACGGTGGCCACCCCACTTTGGCTGGTGTTCGCCGCAGGCTGCCCCGCGTTGGCGTCTTTCATCACCGGGGTGCGGGTTTCCACAGGCACTTCATCGAGCTTCACGCTGGAGCTGCAGCCTGCCAATATGGCGGCCGAGACAGCCAGCATCACAAGGGTCGAGGTTTTGGCTTGGGCCATGGTGTTGACTCCTGAACAAGGGTGGAGGGAAAGTGGAATGTCTGCATTGTCGCTGCCCCACTGCGGCTGTCTGTAAAGCTTGTTAAAGCGTGGGGCCAATGCTGCAACCTCGGGGTCAGCGGCCAAAAGGGCCCCACACGGGTTCGCGAATGTCGAGGCCGCTGGTCAGCAGGCGGCTCTTGATCTTGCCGTCCAGGGTGCTGGTCATCAGGACCTCGCGGCCTTGTACGCGCGTGGCATAGATCAACAGTCGGCCATTGGGCGCGAAGCTGGGGCTTTCGTCATCCGCTGTGTCACTGATGGTCTGGGCCTGGCCGCTGGCCAGGTCCATGGTCATCACCCGAAAAGCGCCGCCTTGGCGCTGCACAAAGGCCAGGGTCTTGCCGTCTGGGCTCAAGGCTGGGCTGATGTTGTAGTTACCCGAAAAGGTAAGTCGATCTGCGCCACCACCACTGATGGCCTGGCGATAGATCTGCGGGCTGCCGCCGCGGTCGCTGACGAAGTAGAAGGACTTGCCATCCGGAGAAAACGCCGGCTCGGTGTCAATCGCCGAACTCTGCGTCAAGCGGCGCAGGTTGCTACCGTCGCGGCCCACCAGGAAGATCTGCGAGCCCCCATCACGCGACAGGGTCACGGCCAGTTCGCGCCCATCCGGCGAAAAGGCCGGCGCGCTGTTGGAGCCCTTGTAGTTGGCAAGTTGTCGGCGCTGGCCCGACGAGGTCTCTTGCACCCACACAACAGCCTTGCCCAACTCAAACGAGACGTAGGCCAGCGATCGGCCGTCGGGCGACCACGCCGGAGAGATGATGGGCTCGGGGCTGGTCAGGGCCACTTGGCCGCCTTCGCCATCGGCGTCAGTGATGCGCAATGAGTATTTGCCGCCACCCTTGGTGATGTAGGCAATGCGGGTCGCGAACACGCCTTTGTCGCCGGTCAGACGCTCATAAATCGCGTCGGCAATTTTGTGGGCAGCGAGCCGCAGGTCGGCTGCCGGTACCGCATAGCTCTGCCCCCCCATGTCCTGGCCTTTGACCACGTCCCAGAGCTTGTACCGCACGTCATAGCGGCCATCGGCCAGGCGGGTGATGGAGCCGGCGACAACGGCATCCACGCCCTCGCTGCGCAAAGCGGGATACACAGGCAACCCGGCTTCATCGCTGGGCGCAAGGGCTGACAGCACTTTGAACAGACCACTGCGCTCTAGGTCCGCCTGGATCACCGAGGACACCGCCTGCGGCGCGCCGCTCTCGCCCCGGAAGGACACCAGCGCCAAAGGCACTTGGGTGGCACCTACCCCCGAAATCTCGACCTTGAACTGGGCCCAACTGGCGGGGGCAACCATGGCTGCAGCGGCGGCAGCGGTGGCCTGCATCCAGGCCCGACGGGGCCACTGCGCTGTTGAATCTTGTTGAGAGGACATGGCTTTTCAGTGCTGAGAGATTCAGTGGCTAACGCGCCGGTCGCAAGCTGCGATGACGCCCCGCATTGTAGGCAGGCAGGTAAATCGTCCGGGGATCGGCGGGGCATTGATAATCGGGGCTGCCTGTGGCCCGCAGGCCTCCTGAAGTCTGAAATGCCCTCCGGGCACGGCCCCCATTGCCCATGCATGACCTTCTGCCGCGCTTCCGCCGTCTAGCCCCCTACTTCCGCGATGGCCGCAAAGCCTGGGTGGTGGCGTTCTTCGCGTCACTGATCACGGGTCTGACAGAGCCGCTTACGGCCTATTTGATGATGCCCCTGATCGACCAGGGCTTTGCGGGCAAGATCCCGCTGTGGATCGTGCCGGTGGTCATCATCGGCCTGTTCAGTGTGAGGGGCTTGTTCAGCTTCATCGGCCAGTACGCTCTGGCCTGGGCCGCCCAGCGGGGTGTGCTGGAGTTGCGCACCGCCATGTTTGCGCGCCTCATGAACGCACAGCCATCGGTGTTTGCCGAGCGCAGCGCCAGCAGCCTGACCAACTCCTTGGTGCACGAAGTGCTCACGGGGGCTCAGCAATTGGCCGGTGCCTTGAACACCTTGGTCAAGGACAGCCTGGCCCTGGTGGGCCTGCTGGCCTATTTGCTCTACCTCAATTGGCAGTTGACCCTGGTGATCACCGTGCTGATGCCCAGTGTGGCCTGGGCCATGCGCGTCGCCGGCAAACGCTTGCGCAAACTGGCCTTGGCCAGCCAAAGCTCGACGGACGAACTGGCGTATGCGGTGGAAGAAAACGTGCTGGCTTGGCGCATCGTGCGCCTGCATGGCGCCGCCCAGCAAGAGGGGCAACGCTTTGCCAGCCTGAGTGAGCGCCTGCGCAGCCTGATGCTCAAGTCCGTGGCAGCCCAGGCGGCCATCACGCCCATCACTCAAATCATGGCGTCAGTGGCCATGTCTGCGGTGATCGTGCTCGCCCTTTGGCAAAGCCAGGCCAACAACACCACGGTCGGCGAGTTCACCTCGTACGTGACAGGCATGTTGATGCTGATCACGCCCATCAAGCACCTGGCCGATGTGATGGGCCCCATCACCCGCGGCCTCACCGCGCTGGAGCGCGGTGTCAACCTGATCGAACAGGTGCCCGCCGAGTCCGGCGGCAGCCACCGCGCTGGCCGCGCACAAGGCCACATCACCCTCGCCGATGTGCAGGTGCGCTACCACGCGGATCAAGCCCCGGCGCTGGACCACCTCTCGCTGACCATGCAGGCCGGCGAGACCGTGGCCCTGGTCGGCCCATCAGGCGCTGGCAAATCCACACTGGTGCACCTGCTGCCGCGCTTTGCCGAGCCCACCCAAGGCCAGATCAGCTTAGACGGTGTGGCCCTGCGCGACTGGGACATCCACAGCCTGCGCCAGCAGTTTGCCTTGGTCAGCCAAGACGTGGTGCTGTTCAACGACAGCGTGCTGGCCAATGTGGCCCTGGGCGACGCACCCGATGAAGCCCGGGCCACCGAAGCCCTGCGCCATGCCAACCTGCTGGACTTTGTGCAGGGCTTGCCGCAAGGCCTGCACAGCCCCATTGGCCACAACGGCAACCAGCTCTCCGGCGGCCAGCGCCAGCGCTTGGCCATTGCCCGGGCACTGTACAAAAACGCGCCCATCCTGATCTTGGACGAAGCCACCTCGGCCCTGGACGCCGAGAGCGAACACCTGGTTCAGCAAGCTCTAGATCATCTGATGCAAGGCCGCACCACCCTGGTGATTGCCCACCGCCTGGCCACCATTGAGCGGGCCGACCGCATTGTGGTGATGGAGGCGGGCCGCATTGTTGAGCAGGGCAGCCATGCCCAACTCCTCGCCGCAGATGGCCTTTACGCCAAGCTGCACGCCATGCAATTCCGCGCCTGAGAAAGAGCCCCCTCCATCATGAGCACCCCCGCCATCTCCCGCTACCCCGTGCCCACTTTGGACAGCCTGCCCCAAGACCTGCGCGAGCGCATCTTGGCCGTGCAAGAAAAGGCCGGCTTTGTGCCCAATGTGTTTTTGGCCTTGGCCCACCGTCCCGATGAGTTGCGGGCCTTCTTGGCCTATCACGACGCCCTGCTGATCAAAGATGGCGGGCTGAGCAAGGGCGAGCGCGAGATGATCATCGTCGCCACCTCCAGCGCCAACCAATGCCTCTACTGCGTGGTGGCCCATGGCGCGATCTTGCGGGTCTACGAGAAGAAGCCGCTGATCGCGGACCAAGTGGCCGTCAACTACCGCAAGGCGGACATCACGCCGCGCCAAAAAGCCATGCTGGACTTTGCGCTCAAGGTCTGTCAGCACTCCCACGAAGTGAGTGAGGAAGACCACGCCATGCTGCTGGGCCACGGTTTCAGCGCTGAAGACATCTGGGACATTGCCGCCATCACCGCCTTCTTTGGCCTGTCCAACCGCATGGCCAACGTCATCAGCATGCGCCCGAATGACGAATTCTTCCTGATGGGCCGCCTGCCCCGCAACAAAGGCTGATGCATGAAGCCGCTGCAACTTTCGTCCATCGTCGCCGGGGCTTGGCGCCTGGCTGAATGGAACTTCAACCTCCAGCAACGCCTAGCCTGGATCGAAGGCTGCATGGCCCGCGGCCTCAGCAGCTTCGACCACGCCGACATCTATGGCGGCTACCAAGCCGAAAGCCAGTTTGGCGAGGCCCTGGCCCTGCGCCCTACCCTGCGTGACCAGATGCAATTGGTCAGCAAATGCGGCATCAAGCTGGTGGGCCCGGCGCGGCCCACGCATGGCTTCAAAAGCTACGACACCTCGGCGGCCCACATCACCGCCTCGGTCGAAAACTCTCTGCGCGCCCTGCGCACAGACCACCTCGACCTGCTGCTTATCCACCGGCCTGATGCCTTGATGGACGCTGACGAAGTGGCGCAGACCTTTGAGCAATTGCGGCGCGACGGCAAGGTGCTGCACTTTGGCGTCTCCAACTTCACCCCCGCGCAGTTTGAGCTCTTGCACAGCCGCATCCCGCTGGTGACGAACCAGGTCGAATGCTCGCCCCTGCACTTGGACCCGCTGCATGACGGCACGCTGGACCAAGCCCAGCGCCTGCGCCTGCGGCCCATGATCTGGTCGCCCTTGGCCGGTGGCCGGCTCTTCAACGCCGACACCGAGCCAGCCCACCGCGTGCGCTGGGTGATGGGCGAGATCGGCGCGCGCTTGGGCGTCAGCACCACCACCTTGGCCCTGGCCTGGCTGCTGCGCCTGCCCAGCCAGCCCATCCCCGTCATCGGCTCGCGCCGCCTGGAGGCTGCGGATGAGGCCATGGCCGCCACCCGGCTGCAGCTCAGCCGGGAGGACTGGACCCGTATTTGGGCGGCCAGCACCGGGCACGACGTGCCCTGATTGAGCTCGCCGTCCGCGCAGGCTTCAAGGCTGGCTCATGCGAGCCGATAAGTCATGAATGATTGCTCTAAGGCTCAGGCCTGACCACCATGACTTCGCAACCCTCAGGCGCACTCAAACGGAGTGCTCGCCTCGGCCAGGCCCGGGGCTTCACGCTCATCGAATTGATCGTGGTGATCGTCATTCTTGGCGTGCTGGCGGCCACCGCCCTGCCCAGGTTTGTGTCGATGAAGGACGATGCGGCCCTGGCGACGATTGAGGGCATCAAGGGTGCGTTGGCCTCGGCCACCAACCTCGCATACTCAAAATGCCTGATGAGGACCGGATGCAGCAACAACGGTGGGGCGGTGTTCTACGTCATGGACGGCCAGGGCCGTCGGTTTATTCGGGGCTACCCCGATGCGGGCGACGATCTCCGATACGACATCGGCGCTTGGCTCACCCTCAGTGGTGTCACAGCCGTGAATGCGGGCGGCAGCGCGCGCTTTCAGGTGGACAGTGCCAGCACACCCAGCGAGTGCTATGTGCAGTACACCGAGGCGGCCGCAATTGGTGCCGTCCCCACCATCAGCAGCGTCACCACCGGGTGCTGACTGACCGGTGCGCAGTGGCCAGATGCCAAAGGGGGCCAAGCCACCATCCGACGTGCTCAGAGCCGTCAGAGCTGCGCTTGATTGTGTAGCGAGCAGCACCGGGCACGACGCACCCTGTTCGAGGCCACCGTTTGCGCATGCTTCAAGCCCGGCTTTGGCAGGCCGATACGTCACGGAAGACCTCTTGTCCATGTCAAGCGGCTGAGTGGACTGCCGAAAAAAGACTGCCGAAGTTCAAATTCCTTTGAATCCAATGTCAATGACTGCGCACCGAAACAAGCCGCTGTCGGCAGGTCTGCCCCGCCGAACCGCACAGGGCTTCACGCTCATTGAGTTGGTCATCGTCATCGTCATCTTGGGGGTGCTCGCTGCGACGGCATTGCCCAAGTTCATCGAGATGCGCACCGAAGCGCGCGTGGCGGTGGTGCAGCGCACTGCCATGGAGGTCACCGGTGCGTATCGATTGGCCAATCATAAATGCAAGGTCGTAGCGGGCTGCGAAATCGCTTTCGGTGGAACGCAAGTCACCAGCCCCAACGGCGTCACGTCTTCGATGTTCCATGGCTATCCGACCGGGAGGGCGCGCCCTGGCTTCTTGCACGGCATCAAGGACTGGATCAATGTCAGTGGTCTGGATCTCGTTGAGGTCAACAACCTAGTGGCTGAGTTCAGAGTCCCCAGCGCCACCACGCCGACGTCCTGCAAGGTGGTCTATACCGAAGCACCTGCGCTGGGAACACCGCCCTCGGTCACCACGGTGACCACGGGCTGTTGAGCACTTTTTTGAACTGAGGAGCGAGGGCGATGCAGGAGACGCGAATGAGCAACATTGCCCCTGTAGAAGCAATGCTGAGGGTGCTGAGCACTGGTGTCGTCATCGAATCAGCAACGGACAGGCACTGCTGGGCCTATGCCGCTGGCCACAGGGCTGCCCGCGTTCTTCGGCACGTGTTCAGCACTCTTCACTCCCAGACTTTGTTGTGACCAATTTTAAGCAACTGCTGTCGGGCGACGTTCAACTCCCCACCATGCCCCGCGTGATCCGCGAGCTGCTGCAAGCGCTGCGCGACGACAGTGTCAGTATTCCCCAGGTGGCCGCCCAACTGGCCCTGGACCCAGTACTGACTTCACGCGTGTTGCAGATCGCCAATTCGGCTCACTATGCCAGCGAGCGCCCCCTCGCCTCTGTTCGAGACGCGGTGGCGGTGATGGGGCTTCGCGCCTTGGAAGGTGTGCTGCTGCTGCACGGCTCTGTCGGCGCATTTGCCGCGACATCAACGGTGGATTTGCCGGCGTTTTGGCGCCGCTCTGTGCTGACCGGCACCTGCGCGCGCCAGTGGGCCCGCCGCTGGGGCGCACCAGAAGACCAAGCCCAAAGCGCCGGGCTGCTGCAAGGCATGGGCCATGTCATCCTGTGCCACTGCCTGCCTGAGCAGGCCCGAGCCGCCTTTGGCGCCATACCCACCCAAGCGGCTCACTGCAGCGTACAAGAAATGGCCGAACGCGAGTTGGCTGCGTTTGGCGTGTCGCACCCGGAGGTGAGCGCGTGGTGGGCCGAGGAGATCGGCTTACCAGAGGGCACCGTCGAAGCCATCGAGCATTCTTTAGCACCGCCCGACGCTGAGGCCACCGCGCTGACCCGCACCCTGATGGCGGCTTGCCTCATGAACACCGCGATGGAGCGCGGCGTGAAGACGACCCAAGCCATGGTCGAGGTCGAACAACGCTTCGCCCCCTCCCTGTACCTGCCGCTGGACCTGTCGAACTCGGCTCCCTGAAGCCTGCTAACAGCCCGTGGCGACCGACGTAATCGTAGGAACTGCACCCCAAGCGGCCGCCTCGGCATACTCCACATAGCAGGTGCTGGGCGTTGAGGCACTGTTCAGTTGGAAGCGAGTTCTCCCGCCCGCATTGGTCACTGTCACATCGCTGAGGGTCAACCACGAGCCAATGTCATTGGCTGTGGCGTCGCCGGCGTCTGGGTAGCCATGCACAAACCGGCGAGGGAAGCCTTCGTGGTTGAACTGCATGGCGAAACCACCGTTGCAACCGGTTGTGAGCAAGCATTTGGTGCGGGCGAGGTTCATTGCCGAAGCCACGCTGCCGCGCAGGCCATCGAGCGCCGCTTGGGCGGCCTCGGCCTTCATAGACACAAACTTGGGCAAGGCTGTGGCGGCCAACACCCCGAGGATCACGATCACGACGATCAATTCAATCAGCGTAAAGCCACGTACGCGAACAGAGTCGGCTCTACGCATTTCAGTTTCCTTTTGGTCTAGCTACACGGCACATCAGCGGGCCTACTTGGAGGGGTCAGGTCAGGAGAGTCGCATCAAGGGCGGCACACCAAGATCTTGCTCAGCAGATATCGGCAGGACGCTGAGCGTCTGTAGCAACAGGTGTTCGAGTGAGCGGCGACCTGAATGGCCCAGAGCCAATGGGCCGAGTTTGGGGTGTCCAACCCGGCGGAGAGCGTGGGATGGGCCGACGTCATCGGCCTGCCAGCGCGCCCGCCATCAAGCACTCGCTGGCACCGCCTTCAGACACCGCCGTGGGGGCATTGAGCCCTTGGTGTGCTCTGCACCGCTGCACACAGACCAGACCTGAGCCGTTGACTCAAGTTTTGGCCCCTGAGCGCCGATGAGCATAGACATTGCCGTACTTTGCATGATGTGCTGCTATTTGCGCCCTCCCAGTCGCCCTGCCCAGGGCTTCACTTTGATCGAGCTGATCACGGTGATCGTCATCCTGGGCGTGTTGGCGGCCATGGCCTTGCCGAAGTTCATGGACATGCAGCGTGAGGCGCGCATCGCCAAACTGCAGGGGCTACAGGCGGCGCTCAAATCTGCCGCCAATCAAGCCTACGCCTTGTGCAAGCTGCAGCATCAACAATGCGATGAGAGCAAGGGGCACATCCAAGCCATGCCAGGCACGGGCCTTGGCCCCAAGGTGACAGCCTGGGGTGTTGACATCAATATGCAACATGGTTGGCCGACACCCTTTGACGGCTATGGCATCGGCGCAGGATTCAAGTCCATCACCTCGACGGTGAATGCTGAAGGCTTCCTGATTCACCCCTATGTCGGCAGCAGCTTCGAACGCGAGTTCCACATTGCCGATGCCCCAGACCCTGCCAATTGCAAGGTCACCTACCGAACCTGGTTCTGGACGGCGGGGAACGTGCCGACCTATGTCATCGCCAGCACGGGGTGTTGAGTTCAGCCTGAATGCAGGCCGGCAGCTCTGTGCCTAAAGCCCACTCAAGCCCGAGGCCACTGGCGCCATGACCCAGCGGTTGCGCCCCGTGGCCTTGGCGGCATACAGCGACTCATCTGCATGCAACTGAATGTCGAGGACGTCTTGCCTGCTGCGCGGCGCCCCCACAGCAATGCCAAGGCTCACCGTGATGTCGATCTGCGTATCGCCATAGCCAACGGGCTCGGCGCTGACACAGGCTCTCAATCTCTCGCCCAAGCTGCTTGCGGCGGCCACATCCCACACCAGCGCCAAGAGGCAAAACTCCTCGCCCCCCCAGCGCACCAATACGTCTTCGCCAACCCGTGTGCAAGCCAGCAGGCGCTGCGCCACGGCACGTAAGCACTCGTCACCGGCCGCATGACCATGGCTGTCATTGAGCCGTTTGAAGTGGTCGATGTCCAGCATGTACACCGCCATCATCAGATGCTGCTGCTGGCTGCGGGCCAGCTCGGCGTCCATGCACTCCTCAAGATAGCGTCGATTGAACAGGCCGGTCAGTGCATCGGTGCGACTCAGCTTGGACAGCGCCTGATTCAAGCGCTGTAGTTCGTCGGTCCGTTCCTCGACTTTGCGCTCTAGCTCCGCATTCCATTGGGCTTGCTTGGCCACGACCTCGCGTTGGGCTTGCTCACGCAGTCTGCGTTCTGACTCCACACGGGCGGCCAGCATGATGGAGAACAACAGCATGGCCAGCGCCGTGCTGACCTGGGGCGTATGGTTCAGCCACGGGCTCGCAGGCAACCAGCCAAGCTTGGTGGCGGTGAGCACCACACCGCCCACCACAAACACCGCGAAAGTCTTGAGGAAGCTGGTGGCGGCGGCACTTTGGCGGAGGGACATCCAAAGGGCGATCAGCACCGTACTCAGCATCGACAGCACCGCGCAGGCTATGCCCACCATGATGGCGATTTTGTAAGGTGCTATGAGCGCCACCAGAATGGCAAAGAGCTGCAAGCCCACCAGCGCTCGGGCAAGCTGCCAGCCCATGGGCCAGTGCTCTGGCAGGCGAACCAGCCCGCTGAAAAACAAGACGCCACTGAAGGCCGCTGCCGACAACAGGAACGGCATGCTAGCCAGGTTCCAATCGGGCGATTCCGGCCAAAGCCATTGATAGCTGACGCCCGCCATGGTCAGCACCAAGCCGGCAATCGTCAGCATCCAAGCCACGTACCAGAAGTACGCCGATTCGCGTGAGACCACCCACAGATAGAGGTTGTAGGCCAGCATGGCCAGCACCACGCCGATGTAGATGCCGTGTGCGGTGGACATGCCTTGTTCACTGCGCTCAAACCGCTGCCGGTCATGCACTGCCAATGGAAACTGCATGGATGTCGGTGTCACGACCCGCACCAGCCATTCCTGACGAACGCCCTCGACGGCGGTAAAGGGCAGCACAAAATTGCGATGGATCATCGGCCGACGTTCAAAGGGCAACAAGGCGCCCAAGACCATGGGCTCAGCTTGTTCTGCTGCGCTGACGGTGGGATCGATCCGATGAACCCTCAGCTCGCCCAGCACCGGGTAGCCGATCTCCAGCACCCCGTCGCGCGGCGAGTTGGCATAGGGCTTGACGCGAATACGGAACCACACGGCCGCGTCGGTGTATCCCAGCGACAGGTTGGTGCCGCCCGCAAGCCGCCAGGCAGTGCCGGGTTGTTGCTGCACATCGGCCAGCTCTAAGCGCCGGTCGGGGTCGACCAGATACGACAGCTCGACCTGAAACTCCGTGGCACCGGCTTTGCCCTGAAACAGCAATGCACAGAGTGCCGCACCGGCGCACAACGCCACCATGCGTAAGGTGCCAGCACAGATGCGCCTGAGAAGTGAGGTCATTGAAAAAGAGACGGTCACCTGCTGATGCTAGAGGGCATTGCAGATTGAGAAACCAAGAAGTAGCCACCAATGCGCACGCAGTTGTGGGGCATGTCTGCACTGAACGTAGGCAACCAAAGCCCGACGTAACTCTCGCCTGCGACATTGAGAGGGCGATCAAACTCTAGGCGAAGTGCTTTTTTTTCACACGCAGGTGATCTACATTTCGTTTCAACGCCTCAGCGAGAGTTCGGTGCCTACTACGATGAACACACACTAACCAGCGCACAGCCTAGCCTGCACACCATTGCTGAGGCCCGTGACGCCCCTCGCTCCCGAAGGACACACCGTGTTGAAGTACCCCCAGCTCTGTTTTTTTGCAGCATTGGCCTGCGCCGTGAACGCGCAGGCCAACCAGACACAGCCGCTGGGCAGCAGCGTGGCAGATCCTGCAACGGGGAGCATCACCTACAACTTTGTCAACAGCGCTCTCAGCAAAGCCAGCAGCAATGGGGTCAATACAGGCCAGTTCGTCGCTGCAGGCCCGTTGACCAGTTTGTCCATATCGGCGTCAGGCCATCAACGCCTATCTGTGGCGGCCAGCGTTTCTGCTAACGCTGGTGGGTTGGGGGTGTATAGCCAACACGACAATAAAACCAGCGCCAATAAGGCGACCATGGGTCTCAATTACACCGGTGCTGAAACCGCAGAAGCCTTGATATTTGCCTTTGGCAAAGAGGTTACCCTGAATAATGTTGGTATCGGTAACTTCGGGCCAAGCGCCAAAGGCATAGTTTTGGCCTTGAACGCCGCCGGGGGCATCGTGGACTCGGCCAACCTAAGCGCCAAAGGGTTGGGCAAACCCCTGAAGGGAAAAACATTCCGCGTGACGGCTTATGCCAGCCCCAGTAACAATTTTGTGGTCAGCAGTCTGGCTCCTCGTCGTTTAGTGTGGAATCAGACAAGTCATCTCTGAGGCCCGGATAGCTAGGATTGGCGTGATGCGGCAGGCGCGAATGGTGAGACCGGCAGATGCGTCAGCTTGCCCATGCGCAGGTAGGCGATGTTGATAAAGCAGGCGGCAGTGCGGAACCCTCGGGCTGCCCTTTTTGCCTGTTGCAACAAGCCATTCATCGCTTCAACGAAGGCGTTGCTGCGGTGATCCAGCATGCCGCGCACCACGGCATCAAAGTGAGTCTTGAGCGTTTTGCCAAGGCGTTTGAAGGCCACCAAGCGGCTGCGCCTTGCCCACGAGATCCAGGCCTTGAGATCCATGCTGGCTTGCTCGGCTTGGTTGTGTGTTCGGGCGCTGGCAAACACCGCACGCAGGGCCATCTTCAAGCGCCAAGCCCGCGTGGTTTTTAGGTTGGCTCGTTGCAGCCAGTGCATGGCGCTGATCTGCGTTGCACTCCAACTCGACGGGTTGCGCCTTGTCGCCCACAGCAGAGTTTTGCGCTCTTTGGCATCCATCTCGCCCAAGGCCTCGCGCACCTTTGCGCTTTCAGTTTTTCCACTCCGCGCTGCGCACTTCGTCCATCGCCTCATTGGCCAGCGCCACCACGTGGAAGCGGTCATAACTGATCTTGGCATTGGGCAGATACAACGCCGCGCCCTTGGCATAGGCTGCACTCATGTCCATGCAGGCATGTGCAATCGCGGTGGGCTCACCGCCATGGGCTTGCAGGTCCTGCGCGAAGGCTTGCAACGTCTTATGGTCTTTGCCAGAGGTGGCGAAGAGCAAGCGCATTTCATCCAAATCATGCACCACGGTGATGTACTCGTGGCCCTTGCGCAGGCTCGTTTCATCGATGCCCACAAGCTTGACTTGGCTCATGTCTTGCAGGTGACGCGCCTTGCTGACGTAGTGCTCAATGCGGCGCCAGAGTTGCTTGTCTTGCACCCGCAGCATGTGCGCGGCCTGGCGCACCTGCAGGCCTTGGCAAAGCGTCAAGCCTAGCGCTTCAAACAAGAGCGTGAAGCCGCTCCCTTCACGCGCCCACGGCACCGGAGTTTGCGTCGTTTTGCCGCACGCCGTACAGGCCACGCGTGGCACATCAGCATGCATCCAGGCCTCGAATTGGAAGAAGTCCAGGTGTCGCCAGGATCGGCGCAGTCGGTCATGCACCATCTGATCAGCCGCGCCACAGTGCGGGCAAACCAGCTTGGCATCTTGGCAGCTGACCTCAAAGTCAATGCGCCTCTTTTGCAGTATCAAGCTTGACGCACTCTCCACCACCCAAGGGCGCTGCAATCCAAGCGCACTGGTGAACAAGGCTTCGACTTCAATACTCATAACGGCTCAACTTCAAAACAGCGCTTGACTGGCACACTGCGTGGCACTTTGGAGGTGCATCACTGGACGCTCAGGCAGGCCAGAAAGTCGGAATTGTCGGTGTTGGGATCCACACTAAACGACGAGGAGCCAGTCTGGCTCCTCGTCGTTTATTGCTCCGGCCCACTGAAGTCTTAACCCGCAGCGTAGCGAACGCGCCGGTCTTGAAAGTAGCTCATCACACGCTCGGGCGTCTGCTCCAGCATCATCATGTGCTCATTCGCCGCCTCACGTAACTTGGCTTTTGTGCGGACTGGAACGCGCTTGCCCATCTCTTGTTTCAGGTCCGCATTCAGCCTCTCTTCCGGGTTGAGTTGCGGGCTATAGCTGGGCAGGTAAAACAGCTCGATCTGCTCACTGTGTTCTGCCACCCAAGCCTTCACCAATTTGCTGTGATGAACCCGCAAATTGTCCAGAATCAGGAAGACCTTTCGGCCCGCGTCTTTGACCAAGGCTTGTAAAAATTCAATGAGCTTTTCAGCATCGAACGCTTCTTCAATGATCATCCAGCGTGCCTTGCCCTGGTTGGTCACCGTGGCGATCATCGACAGCTTCTGGCGCGTGCCGCCAATGGCCATGGCTACCGGCGTTTTGCCCATCGGCGCGAAGCTTCTGCCACGCACGTCCGTGTTGACCAAGGCGGTCTCGTCACCCCAGTGAATCTCGGCCCCTTCGGCCTTTGCGCGCTGCTCGATGGCGGGGTATTCACCCTCTAGCCAGGCTTGCACCGCAGCGGGACTTTGCTCGTACGCACGCTTGATCGGCTTTTGCGGCGTGAAGCCCCAGCGCGCCAGGTATTTACCCACGCTGCGCACCTGCAATTGGATGCCAAATTCTTGTTCAATGAGTTGGCCCACCGCCGCCCGACTCCACAGACTGAAGTCCATTTTGAGCTGCTCGGGCCGCTGGTCAATGATCATGCGCTGCACGCTCTTTTCCTGCGCCTCGCTGAGCACCCGCCCATCGCCCCGATTGCGCCCTCGCAAGCCCGGCCGCACTGCCGCCCAACCCCCTGCTTCAAACAGGTCAATCGCGCTGCGAACCGTCGGGTAGCTCAGCCCCGTCATGCCCACAATCTGCATGACCTTGATACCTTTTTTGTGCAACCTCACGACTTGCTTGCGTCTCTCGTGTAATTGCTCCAACGTTTGAAATCTTGCGTCTTCTTTTTCCATCCCAATCACTTGGGGGCGGATTCATGAATTTCAAGCTTTATCGGGCCGAATCTATAATGGCGACACCGCAAAGATGCACCGTGGCTACCCTACAGGCACATCACGCCCAGGGGATTGGCATGGCATCAAGGACTGGATCCATGTAGATGGTCTGGATGTAATCGAAGTCATCGTGTTAACCACGGAGTTCAGGGTGCCTAGCGCCCCAACGCCTACAGCGTGCAAGGTGATCTATGTCGGTTCCGCTGCGCTTGGAACCCCGCCCACGGTCACTACAGTGATCAGCGGCTGTTGACCGCATTGCGCGTATGGGCGGTGCGTTCAGTGGCCACGGATCAATGGCTCGTCATTGGGTGGGCAATGACTCGGTAGGCCTATCCGTCACTGATTGAGCGTATGAAGCCGATAGCGAGCAGAGACTTTTGTTGGCTGCTGATCACAGCAGCACAATGTCGTATTGCTCGGGGTTCATGGTGGGCTCGGCCGACAGCGAGATGGGCTTGCCGATGAAGGCGGAGAGGTCGGCCAGGTGGGCGCTTTCTTCGTCCAGCAGCATCTCCACCACGGCGGGGCTGGCCACGACGCGGAAGTCTTTGGGGTCGAACTGGCGGGCCTCGCGCAGAATTTCGCGCAGGATGTCGTAGCACACGCTGCGGGCGGTTTTGACCTGCCCGCGCCCTTCGCACGTGGGGCAGGGTTGGCACAGCATGTGCGCCAAAGATTCGCGCGTGCGCTTGCGCGTCATCTCCACCAAACCGAGCTGGGTGAAGCCACTGACGGTGGTGCGGGTGCGGTCGCGCGAGAGCTGTTTGCGGAACTCGGCCAACACGGCGTGTTGGTGGTCTTCACGCACCATGTCGATGAAGTCGGCAATGATGATGCCGCCCAGGTTGCGCAAGCGCAGTTGGCGGGCAATGGCCAGAGCCGCTTCCAAGTTGGTCTTGAAGATGGTGTCGTCGAAGTTGCGCGCACCGACATAGCCGCCGGTGTTCACATCAATGGTGGTCAAGGCTTCGGTTTGGTCGATGATGAGGTAGCCGCCCGACTTCAACTCCACCCGACGCGCCAAGGCGCGGGCGATCTCCTCTTCGACGCCATAGAGGTCAAAGATGGGGCGCTCGCCTTTGTAGTGCTCCAAGCGCGCAATCGAGGTGGGTGTGTAGGCCTCGCCAAAAGCGGTCAGCAGGTCGAACTGCATTTTCGAGTCGACGCGGATGTGCTGGGTTTGCTCGTTGGCCAAATCGCGCAGCACGCGCTCGGCCAGAGAGAGGTCTTGGTGCAAGAGCGTGCCCGCCGGTTGCTTCAGCCCGCCCTGTTTGATGCGAGCCCACGTGCGGCGCAGATAGGCAATGTCGTCGGCCAGTTCCTGGTCGCTGGCTTCTTCGGCGTTGGTGCGCAAGATAAAGCCACCACCACCGCCGTCTTCGGGCTTGCCCGCCAGGGCTTGCATGCGGGCGCGCAGTTGTTCGCGGGCCTCGGGCGAGCCGATTTTTTGCGAGATGCCGATGTGGTTGTCTTGCGGCAAGAACACCAGCATGCGCCCCGCGATGCTGATCTGGGTCGAAAGCCTGGCCCCCTTGGTGCCGATCGGGTCTTTGATGACCTGCACCATCAGGGTCTGGCCCTCAAAGACCTGCTTCTCAATAGGCACCAGGGTTTGGCTCTCGCCGCGCACGCCATGCGGCGTGGTGTGCAGGTCGGCCACGTGCAAAAAGGCTGCGCGCTCTAAGCCAATGTCGATAAAGGCACTCTGCATGCCCGGCAGCACACGGGCTACTTTGCCGAGGTACACATTACCCACCAGACCTCGCTCCAGGGTGCGCTCGATGTGCAACTCTTGCACCGCACCGTTCTCAATGATGGCGACGCGGGTCTCTTGGGGAGCCCAGTTGATCAGGATGTCGTGCATGGGGCGCTGTGGTGCAAGCAGCGCTGCGGGCACTCACGATGGCGTTAAGGCCATGCGCACACGCGCCTGGCGCAGCAGCTGGGTAGTCTCATAAAGGGGCAAACCCATGATACCGGAGTAGCTGCCCTTGATTTGGGCAATCCAGCCCGCTAGCGCACTTTGCACCGCATAGGCGCCGGCCTTGCCAAAGGGCTCTCCGCTGGCCACATAGGCTGTAATGACCTCGGGCGGCAGCTCCGCCATGTGCACCGCAGAGCGGCTCAGTGCCACCCGGGTACGCCGTCCGTCGTGTACCGCAACGGCGGTCAGCACCTGGTGGGTACGGCCTGACAGCAGCGCCAAGGTTTGCTGCGCCTGCGCCGCATCCGCAGGCTTGCCCAAGATGCGTTGGCCGAGGGCCACGGTCGTGTCCGAGCACAGCACCGGCGCCTGGGGCCAGCCCCGGCGGGCCAAGCGCTCTCGGGCCGCCTGTAGCTTGGCACGGGTCACCCTCAGCACATAGTCCTCGGGCGCCTCACCGGGGTTCTCCGCCTCCAGACGTTCGGCGTCTTCGTTGTGATCGGGCAGCAGCAGCTCATGGGCCACACCGAGTTGATCCAGCAGTTGCGCGCGACGGGGGCTTTGCGAGGCGAGATAAAGATAAGGGTGCAGGCTCATGGCCGCCGCATTGTGCATCCGCTCGGAGGCTTGCCGCCCGGATCAGCCCCACTTCTGCAACCATGGGTCTGCTCGGTGGAGCCCTTAAGCCCCAAAACCCGCTCAACAATTATGAGGCCCCGCCCCGGCGCTTGCGCTGGCTCGCCTGAGTGCGCCATGTCCACGGTCATCGTGCGTTGCCCGCGTTCGTTACAAATGAGAGGTTTGTGGTCGACGCCCAAACCATGCGTGCAGTCATCAGATGGCAACGGCTTGCACAAATCACGGGCCTTGGCCTGCTCGTGGGGCGATGGCTTCTGGTGGCCGCGCAAAGCCAGGTCAACACCCATTGGCGGCTATTTGGAGCTAGTGCGTGGCCCAGGTGGTTGCTGCAACTGCAGCGCCGCCGTGGTGACCGCGCCGCCTTTGATGACACCCGATCCCTGATGGAGCAAAACTTTAAGTTGCATGCGCCCACTTGGTCGGGCCACCGGCGAGCCGTGCCCGAGTTGGCCGAGCCTGACGAGGCCACCCTCGCCCCAACGCCTGAGGCAGGCGAACCGCCTGAACGCCAAAGCGGTCACTCATGTCAGAGGGGCGGCGCAACTCGTCGCCGCTCAGGACGGCAGTGATCAAGGCGCCTGCGGCGGCGTCCACCAAGCGTCTTGCGTCGGCAGCGGTGAACTCAAGGTACCGAGAAAAGCGATGATTTGCTGCATCTGCAAGGGCGTCAGTTGCAGGGGCAGCAGGTCGAAGTGGGGCCGATTGGGGTGCTGCGCTGGGTCGAAGAACGGTGGTTTGGGCGCGTTGTAGTGCTCCAGCACCTGCTCCAGGGTCTCTAACTGGCCAGCGTGCATATAGGGTGCTGTGAGCGCCACATTGCGCAAGCTGGGCGTCTTGAATGCACCCACCAGCTCTGGCCCAGTGGTCTTGAGAAAGCGCATCTCGTCGCATTGCTCGGGCGCAGCGTCACTCCAACGAGACAGGCAACTGAAGGCATTCACCTGGAGCGCCCGTAAGCCAGCGTAGCGACCCAAGTCCACCTTGGCGGGGTCTGCCTCCGGCGCACCAATGCTGTGAAACTCTTGATTGGTGAACAAGGGGCCGTTGTGACAGCCCACGCAGCGAGCTGCACCCATGAACAAGCGTAGGCCTGCGCGCTCATTGGCGTTCATCAGGCTCATGGCCGTGGCGTCGTCTTGGCGCGCAAGCGCGTCCACGAAGCGGTCGAAGCGAGCCAAGGGGAGGCTGAGTCGACGCTGATAGGCCATCAGCGCCTTGCCGGCTTGGCTGAAGCGGCGGTCGATGGCGTCGCGCACCGCTGGGGGCAGGGCCGCCCAGCGAGCCTGGGCACGCTCGTCGCCCAAGGGCGAGGCAGGCAAGGCTAAATCAGCAGCACGCGGCAAACCGGGCTGGGGCCCAAACACCGCGTTAAAGGCTTTCGGGTACAAAGCCTCGAGCTGGGCGACATACTCGCTGCGACTGAGTGCCAACTCATTGGGGTCTTCAATGGGGCCTAGCGCCTGAGCCCAGAGACTGTCTGTGCGCCCGTCCCAATCCAGCCAAAGGCTGTGCGCAGCGCCCAGGACGCTGGGGGTATTGCGCCGAGTTTGTCCGGCGGCCAAAGCCCGGGGTAGCCCGTCACTGAAGTGGCGGGCAGGTTGGTGGCAACTGGCACAGGCAAAGCGCCCGCCCGCGCTCAGGCGGGTGTCAAAGAACAACTGCCGTCCCAGGGCCGCAGCCGCCGCGTCGTCGGCCCACGCATTACTGGGCGCGGCTGGCGCTGGCGGCAACCTCGCGAGCGAGAAGGCCTGCAGGAACGTGCGGTCCGCAGCACTGAAGCGATCTGCTTCAGAAGGTGCCGCACTCGCGGCCGTCAGCATGAAGAGCGCCGCCAGCGCCAGCAGCACACGCCCCATCACTCGAACACCAGATTGAAAGCAACGTTGTCGGCCATGTCCTGGGGACTGTCGGCACCCTGAATGTCAAACTGCATGACCCACCAGCCTTCCATCTGAAACTTCAGGCCTTCGACCAAGTAGACACCGGGCGCCAGTGCTTGGGTGACGCGCGGCTGCGTCGGCAGCCCATGCACATGGCCCGGCATATGGCCGGTGACCGCGATCTTGGCGCCGCTCACCGGCTGGCCGTTGAGGTCGCTGACGAGCAAGCGCCAGCGGTGTAAGCGGTTGAGCGGCACCGCCGCGACATTGCCGGCCGGGGCGCCAGGCGCCGGATGGACTTCGATATGGGCGACATAGCGCTGATCGCGTGACAGCTGAAATGCCCCAATGTCCAAATCCTGGGGCGGGTTCTGCGAGGCCAGAATAGGAAAGCGCAGACTCAACTCATCAGTGGGGACAGGCGTCAGCTCACCAGCCGTGGGGGTCGGCATATTGGGGTGGACGCTGCGCATGCGGGTGTTGTGTGCCATCAGTTGCCGCAAGCCATCATCCAGGGTCAGGGGCTCGCGATTGCGCACCCAAGGTGCCCATCCAATGGCCATGCCGTCAGTGAAGCGCTGTAACGCCAAGCCCAGGGCCTGCTCTGCGCTGGCGCGAGCCTGTGCGCCTTGCTGCTGCAGCGCTTCAAGGCGGCGTCCAAGGCCTTCTCTGTCTTGCGCTGCGGCAGGGCTGGCACCTCGCGCTGTCTGAGCGGCGACCAGGGCTTGACGCACCCGGCCCGCTTCCAGGATGGCCTGCCGAGACAGCTGCTGTTCTCGCTGGGCCTGCGCCAAGGCAGCACGACCTTCGGCAAAAGCCTTTGCAGCTTCGGCCGACAGCGGAACGCTGTCCAACGACTTGGCCCATGCGCCAGGCCCATAGCCCAGGGCCATCAGCCCCAGCCCCAGGCCCAGCCCCAGCGCTCGGCGTCGAGCGCGCTCAACCAAGCAAAGAGACATCACATCAAGGGAAGGTGATGCGCCAACTGTTCAGCGTACCCGTCTTGCCTAGGCGCAAATCACGCACACGTAGCTGCCAGGTCCCGGTCGCTGTTTCGTTACCCGTGTCGACGCTATAGGCCTGGATCAGGTTGTCCGTCTTGCCGCCCGTGCGATTGTGAAGGTTATGCACTGTGCCAGACGGCGTGATGAGATCGACGACCAACTGCCCGATCGACGGATGCGTGATGTCGACTTCCACGGTGACCTTGCCTGCACCACCGCTGCGTGTGACAGCAATGGCTGTGATCGCACCCGCCTTGCTCTTGTCAGGGACGGCCACCGGGTCCTTGTTTTCGTAGGTGTTGCCGCCAATCGCAGTCCAATCGGGTTTGACCACAAACAAACCACCGCCGATATCGCTCAACACGATATTGCCACTGCTGAAATAGATATAGCTGCTCCAAGTGCCGGAGTAGGCCGGTGCATCAGAGCCGGGAACGGTGTCGAAGTAAGCCACCTCGGCCAGCTTGCCCGTGGCAATGTCTTTGGCGTCGAGAATGCGCAGCCCCGCCCGGTAGTTGGTCTCAAACACATAGCCGTTAAGAGTGTACAAATTGTGGTCAATGGCCGGCGTAGGCCCGGTGTAGCGACCGATCTCCACGGGGCGATCCAGATCACTCACATCGAAGATATAGGAGCGCGTGTTGTGACCATTACCCGTCTCATCAAGTTCGTCATTGACGATGATGGTGGTGTGCTTGTCGTCCGAGAACCAGCCCTGGTGGGTGTAGCGTGAGCCGGTGTACGGTGTGCGCGAGAGTTGCCGAGGGTTGGACTTGTTGGTGACATCGACCACCGTGACGGTGTCCTCGTTGTACGCCATGCAAATTTCGCGGCCCTGATAAACAGCGTCCGGGCCCGCGTAGATCACGCATTGCGTATCGTGGGTATAGCCATCCGCCGAAAAGCACCCGGCATAGGTCGGCACTTGGGGGTTGGAGATGTCGACCATGTAGAGGCCACCGCTGCAGCGGTTACTGCCCACCACATAGGCGTATCCACTGTCTTCGTTGATGGCGATGTTGTGCGCATTACCAAAAGTGCCCAAGTGGGCAGTGGCCGTCAGCCTGCTGCCAGGCGGCACGTCACGCAGCAAACGCAGGTCATAGACTTGCAAGCCGTGGGTGGCGTTACCGCTGCCATCAGCCACGATGAAGGCATGGTCGGCATAGACCTTGATGTCGCGCCAAGCATCACTACCCCCATTGTGAGAGGGCAAGAACCCCAGCAGCACAGGGGCTGTGGGCGTGCTGACATCAACAAACGCCGTGCCGTGCGTACGACCCACGATGGCGATTTCTTTGCCCGTCAGGGGGTCGGTCCAGCCCCAGATGTCATTGAGGTTCTGAGTGCCGCCGCCGAGGGAAGCTTTGGGCATGAAGGCGCGCAGATCGACCTTGCTGCAGGGATAGCCATTGGCACTGCCCTCCATGCAGACGCCCGTTTGCGACGCCCGCCCAGACAGACGCATCAGCTCTCGGGCGGACGGCCCTTCGTTGCGGTCGTCATACTTGAAGCCATCGGGGAACATGGCGCTGTGACCAAAAGCAGTGGCACTGACGGCCAGCGCGATCAGTGCAAGGCCAACACGCAAGCCGCGCAGCAGGGGGATATGAACGCTCATCTGGGGGCTCCTCAGGCAAGCAGACGGCACACGCCTGCGGTGCGGCGACTTTAGCAGCGCGCCGCACCACCGTGGACAGCTACCCCCTAGGAGCGTGCTCGCCGCAACATCCTTGCGGCCACTCATGACAGGCCGCCAGCGTTTCGTCGCAAGCGTCCTCAACGGCTAGAGCCTTTGGGCTTTAATGGACAGGATGATGGCGCTACCCACCCTGAACTATCGCCGCATGCGCAGCCTTGCGGTGCGCGCTGCCGTGCTGCGTGCGCTGCGGCATTGGGGAACATGGGGGCTGATGGCACTGGGCTTGCTTGCGGCGGTCGGCAACACGCCAGCGGTGGCGCTGGCTGGGTTGGCCTTGGTTCTGGCGCCGCTGTGGTGGGCGAGCGGCCACGGCGGTGGCGCAGGCTGGTTGCTGTGGGCGGGCACTGCTTTGCTGTATGCGCTGCTGGGGTGGGCTTGGCTGCGGGCGTGGCGTCCTGCTGTCTGGCCAGCCCAATGGCGCGCCACTGAAGCCAGCCTACCGCTGCCCACAAGGACTGTGCAAGGCACAGACCTGCGCTTGCTTGCGCTGGTGTTAGCGCCCTGGGCTGTGCTGCTGATCACCGCTTGGGCCCTACTCTGGGCCTGGCAGCCCGCCCCGGCCTGGGCGCAGGCCGGCCGCGCGGCTTTGGGCATTGGCGTGTCCCTGGGACTCAGTCTGGCCTCGGGTCAACGCAGTCTGCACCGTTGGCGCAGCCAAGCCCCTGCGCCCTGGGCGGGTATTGCGCCGGCACGTCAAACACTCACCACGCGCTGGCCCATCCGGCATGCAGGCTGGGCCCTGGTGTTGGCCCCGCTGGCACGCGGCACGGCGCCTCTCAGCCTGACCACGCTGAGCCTGGGTCTGCTGATGCCTGTGCCAGCGCTGCTCGGTGCAATGTGGAGTCCGCGTTGGGCGACGGCCTGGCTGTGCGGTGCCACTGCTGTGGCGATACTCTGCACCGCACTGGCCCTGCGGCGGCTGGAGCGCGAACTGGCCCTCCTGCACGCCGCCAGCACGCACCTGCCGCTGCGCCGCACAGCCTTGCGGCAGTGGCTGCGCGGGGTCGCTTTATGGCCTGTGGCTGTGTGGATGCTGAGCCTGAGCCTGGCCCTGGGATTGAGCGCCCTGCCCCTGCGCCCGGGGCCAACGCTGGGCCTCTTGTTCTGCCTGGCCCTGGCCGGGGGGTTGGAGACCCATTGGCCTATCCTCAAACCCGAGCATCACGCCAGCCGCTGGCTCTTGACGCTGTGCCTTTGCCTAGCCTGGGCCAGCGAACTCACCCCGACTTGATCCATGCCTCAACACCCAACCGGGCTGAGCGTCAGCCACTTGATCTTTGGCTATGCCCAGCGCCTACTGTTTGCCGATTGGTCGGCCCATTTCAGCCCCGGCTTGACCTGGGTGCAAGGGCCGAATGGCTGCGGCAAGTCCACCTTGCTGCGCTTGATGGGCGGCGCAATAGCGCCTCAGTTGGGCGAGTTCAGCATCAACGGTTGCCCAGCGGACCTGCAGCCGCTGGCCTTTCGCCAGCAGGTGCTGTGGCTGGGGCCGGACCGCATCGCGTTTGACCATCTCCAGCCCCTGGAGTACGCCGGCTTCATGGCGGGGCTGTACCCTCATTTTGATCGCTCATCTTTCGAGCGGCATTGGGTGGCCTTTGCGCTAGCCCCCCACCAACATCAGCGCATTGCGGCGCTCTCTACCGGTACACAACGCAAGCTGGCGTTGGCGGTGGCCCTGGCGGCCCAAACCCCGGCACTGCTGCTGGATGAGCCTTTGTCGGGCTTGGACGCCGCTGCGCTCACGCACGCACAGCAGATCTTGGCCGAGCGCGCGCAGTCAACGGAGTGGATCACGGTGGTGGCCAGCCATGAGGCGCTGCAAGCGGTCGAGGCTCGTGTGCTGAGCTTGTGAGAATGCGCAGCGGCGGGGGCGGCTGCGCAGTGCAGGCAAGCGCGGTGGCTCGTTACTCCCGGTGATAGGGATGGCCGTTGCGCAGCGTCCAGGCGCGGTAGAGCGCCTCCGCCAGCATCACGCGCACAAATGCGTGAGGCAGGGTCAGGTCAGAGAGGCGCAGGGTCTCGTCGGCGGTGGCCTTGAGGCTGGGGTGCAGACCGTCCGGGCCGCCGATGAAGAAGGCCACGTCACGGCCGTCGCCCAGCCAGAACTCCATGCGCTCGGCCAACTGCACTGTGGTCAAGCGGGTGCCGCGCTCATCCAACACCACGCGGCGCACGCCCTTGGGCACGGCGGCCTCCAAGCGCTGGGCTTCGGCGGCCATCATTTGCTCAGGCAAGCGTGAGCCGCGCGGCTCGGCCTTCACGGCCTTGAGCACCAAGCGCGCTTCCGCAGGGAAGCGCTTGGCGAAGTCGTCATAAGCAGCGTCGGCCCAAGCGGGCTGACGCTGGCCCACGGCAGCGAGGATGATCTGCATGAGACGTTCTCGCGGACCGTGGGTTCAGGCTGAGGGGCTAGCGCCGATGGTCGGTCAGGCCTTGCGCTTGGGCGCCAGCTTGCCCGCCGTGACGGTGACAGCCTTGCGAGCAGCCGTCTTGGCGGGGGCTTTAGCCGCTGCTTTGGGGGCAGCCTTGGGCGCAGCTTTAGCGGCTGCCGATTTGGTGGCGGCAGGCCGGGCAGCGGGGCGCGCCGTGCCGGTCTTGGCCGCAACCTTGGCGGCGGCGGCCTTGAGCGGCGCCTTAGAGGCCGACTTGGTCACCTTCTTGCCACTGGCCAACACCACCACGGTGGTCACGGGCTCGGCGGCCTTGCGGCGGGTGGCGGGGGCCTTGGCAGCAGCCGACTTGGCAGCTGCTGTGGTGCCCACGCTGACCTTGCGCGGTGCGCTGGGTTTGGCGACCACTTTGGCGGTGGCCTTGGCCGGTGCGGCCTTGCCAGCGGCGGTCTTGGCAGTGGCCTTGCCCGCTGTCTTGCCGGCCGGGGCTGCCAGTGCCGCCTTGCCAGCGGCCGACTTTGCGGTGGACGCCGCCTTGCCCGGCTTGGCGGCTTTGGTGTTGAGCGTCTTGCGCGCCACTTTCTTGGCGGGCTTGGCGTCTTCCTCGTCGTCCTCAGCGTCTTCCGCCTTCACCAGGCCCTTGCTGGCGCCGAGCTTGACGTTGACGGGCTTGCCGCCCCAGATTTCTTCGAGGTTGTAATAAGCGCGGATGGCGGGCTGCATGATGTGCGCCACGGCCGCTCCGCAGTCCACGATGATCCATTCGCCGTTGTCTTCGCCTTCGGTGCGCAGGATCTGCAGGCCCCGGCCCTTGACCGTCTCGCGCACGCTGGAGGCCAGCGCTTTGGTCTGACGGTTGCTGGTGCCCGAGGCGATGATCACGCGCTCGAAGAGCGCCGAGAGGTGCTCGGTGTTGTAGACGACGATGTCTTGCGCCTTGACGTCTTCGAGGGCGTCGACGATAGCGCGTTGGAGTTTACGGATGTCCATTCAGGGTGTGCCCTGGTAAAGGTGGTGTTGGTCAATATAGCGCGCAACTCGGGTGCCGACCAGCGAATCCACCGGCTCGCCAGCCTTCACCCGCGCGCGGATCTGGGTTGAACTGATATCCCACCTCGGCAAAGGCAGGGGCATGATGCGGTGCGGCAAACCTGCCAGCACCTCGGAAGGTTCGGGGCTGTGCCCCTCGCGGCCCGCCACGGCCAGGGTCACCGCCGCCAGCAATTCGGCCGCGCCATGCCAAGTGTGCAGACGGGCATATTGGTCTTGGCCGATGATGAGCACGATCTCCGCACCGGGGTGTTCAGCCTGCAATTGTCTGACAGTTACCAAGGTGTAGCTCGGGCCTGTGCGGTGGATCTCGCGCTCGTCGAGCACAAAGCCATGCTCACCCACGATCAACTCGGCCACCATGCCCGCACGGTGCGGGCCATGCGAAACCTCTTGACCCGCCTTTTGCCAGGGCTGGCCGGCTGGCACCCACAGCACCTTGGCCAGGCCCAAGCGCTCATAGGCCAAACGCGCCAAGGCCAAGTGAGCGAGGTGGGGCGGGTTGAAGCTGCCGCCGAACAAGCCAATCGGCTGCACAGGGCCGTCCTCCAAGCCCGTCTCGGTGCCCCAACCCTCGTCCAAGATCATGCGCCGGGCGTCCAAGCGGCCCAGTCACGGGGCCGCAAAAAGTCGGTGTAGAGCCGCGCCTCGGGCGTGCCCGGCTCGGGCGCCCACTGGTAGCGCCACTTCACCTCGGGCGGCATGGACATCAGAATGGCCTCGGTGCGCCCGCCCGACTGCAGGCCAAACAAGGTGCCGCGGTCGAACACCAGATTGAACTCAACATAGCGGCCTCGGCGGTAGGCTTGGAAATCCCGCTCGCGCTCGCCATAAAGCGTGTCGCGGCGCGCCTCAGCAATGGGTACCCAGGCGTCCAAGAAGGCGTCGCCCACGGCGCGGGTCATGGCAAAGCTGCTCTCGGTGCCCAACTCCGCAAAGTCATCAAAGAACACGCCGCCAATGCCGCGCGGCTCGTTGCGGTGCTTCAAGAAGAAGTACTCGTCGCACCAGGTCTTGAAACGCGGGAACAGGCCCTCGCCAAACGGCGCCAAGGCGGCCTGGCAGGTGCGGTGGAAGTGCGCTGCGTCTTCTTCTTGGCCGTAATAGGGCGTGAGGTCCATGCCGCCGCCAAACCACAGCACCGGCTCGCGGCCGGCGGGTTGGGCCAAAAAGCAGCGCACGTTCATGTGCACGGTGGGCACATAAGGGTTGCGCGGGTGGAAGACCAGGGACACGCCCATGGCTTCGAAGGGCGCGCCCGCCAACTCGGGCCGGTGCTGGGTGGCCGAGGGCGGCATGGCCGGGCCGCGCACATGGCTGAAATTGCAGCCGCCCCGCTCCAGCAAGCCGCCGTTTTCCACCAAGCGGGTGATGCCATCGCCTTGCAGGCGCTCTTCGGGGCCACGCGTCCAGGCGTCGGTCACAAAGGGCGTGCCGTCCAGGGCTTCAGCCCGGCTGACGATGCGCTCTTGCAGGCCCAAAAAATAAGCGCGCAGCGCGGAAGAATCAAAGCTCACATCAGCCTCGCAAAGTCAGGTGGGTTCATTTGAATCGCACAGGCCCGGTTTTCTCGGGTCGCTTGCCCTGCACATCGGCGTAGTAGGCGGCGATGAGCGGCAGGTCGATGTCGGGGTTGCCGCACAGACGCAAGAAGTGATCGACCCCCACACGCTTGCGCTTGAAGTCAAACACCACCAAGCCCACCGGCACCTGGGCTTGGACGGCCACTTGGTAGAAGCCAGACTTCCAATAGGGCACATAGCTGCGCGTGCCTTCGGGTGTCACGGCCAGCCACAACGCATGGTCTTGGGCCTTGGCGGCATTGAAGCGGTCGACCATGGAGCCGACCATGCCGTTGGCGCTGCGGCGGTCCACCGGCAGGCCGCCGAGCCAGCGCAGCCAAGCGCCCAACACGGGCACTCTGAACAGGCTGTCTTTGGCCCAGAAGTTGGCATGCATGCCCGAGCCCCACTTCAGCAGCACAGCGATCACAAAATCCCAGTTGGAGGTGTGGGGGTAGCCCAAAAACACCCCTTGTTGGCTGGGTAGACCTGTCCAAACCAACTCCCAGCCCGCGAGCTTGAGCACGGTGCGCGCCAAGCCCACCCCCTTGGTCTGAAAAGGCCGCTCCGTCAGCCACGGCGAAAGCGCCACGGGCTGCTGGGAACTGGCTGAGGCGGCGCGCTCAGCGCTTGATGATGGCGCGGTGTCCAATGTCTGTGCGCCACTGCGCCCCGTTGAATTGAATGGAGGCCAGCGCGGCATAAGCATGCTGCTGGGCGGCTTTGACACTGTCGCCCAAGGCCGTGACGCACAAGACTCGACCGCCGGTGACGGTGAGTTCGCCACCCTGCCAGGCCGTGCCGGCATGGAAGACCATGGCGTCATCGGTGCCCGCCGGGTTGGCCGGTAGGCCCGTGATGACATCGCCTTTGCGCGGCGCGGCAGGGTAGCCGGCCGCTGCCATCACCACACCGAGCGCCACGCGGCGGTCCCATTGCAGCTCGACCTGGTCCAGCGTGCCATCGGTGGCGTGCAGCAGCACATCCACCAAGTCACTCTTCAAGCGCATCAAGATGGGCTGGGTTTCAGGGTCGCCCATGCGGGTGTTGAACTCCAGGGTCTTGACCTGGCCTTCGGGCGAAATCATCAACCCAGCATAGAGGAAGCCCGTGAAGGGCACGCCGTCTTTGGCCATGCCGGCGATGGTGGGCAGGATGATCTCTTGCATGGCCCGCGCATGCACATTGGGCGTGACCACCGGGGCGGGTGAATACGCGCCCATGCCGCCCGTGTTGGGGCCAGTGTCGCCATCGCCAATGCGCTTGTGGTCTTGGCTGGTGGCCAAGGGCAGCACGTTCTTGCCGTCGCACAGCACGATGAAGCTGGCTTCTTCGCCCTGCAAAAATTCTTCAATCACGACCCGCGCGCCGCCGGCGTTGTGCACCACGCCCAGTGTGTTGTCTTCGAGCATGAAGCGCACGGCTTCATGGGCTTCGCCCAAGCTCATGGCCACCACCACGCCCTTGCCCGCGGCCAGGCCATCGGCCTTGACCACAATCGGCGCGCCGATCTGGTCAATGTAGGCATGGGCTTGGGCTGGGTCAGAGAAGGTGCCGTAGGCCGCGGTGGGAATGCCGTGGCGCTCCATGAAGGCCTTGGCAAAGGCCTTGGAGCTCTCAAGCTGAGCGGCGGCCTGGGTGGGGCCAAAAATGCGCAGGCCACGGGCGCGGAAGATGTCGACCACGCCTTGCGACAGCGGCGCTTCGGGGCCGACCACCGTTAAAGCGACTTTGTTCTCGATGGCAAAGTCGGCCAAGAGATTCGGGTCGGTGAGGGCCAGATTGCTCAGGCGCTTGTCCAGCGCCGTGCCGCCATTGCCCGGCGCCACATAGACATGCTGCACTTTATCGCTGGCGGCAAGCTTCCAGGCCAGGGCGTGCTCACGGCCGCCGTTGCCGATGACAAGAACATTCATGCGGGGTAACTCACTCGTCCAGTTCTGCGTTGTAGAACACGTCCTGAACGTCGTCCAGGTCTTCAATCACGTCTAAGAGTTTTTGCATGCGGGCGGCATCGTCACCAGCCAGGGCGATGGTGTTTTCCGCGCGCATGGTCACCTCGGCAATTTCTGCGCCCAAGCCCGCCGCCTCAAGTGCCTGTTTCACGGCTTCAAAATCAGGCGGGGCGCACAGCACTTCAATCGAGCCGTCGTCGCCAGTGACCACGTCCTCGGCCCCCGCCTCCAGGGCCACCTCCATGACCTTGTCTTCGGAGGTGCCCGGCGCAAACACAAACTGACCGCAGTGCTTGAACTGAAAGGCCACGGAGCCCTCGGTGCCAAGGTTGCCCCCGTGTTTGCTGAGGGCGTGACGCACTTCGGCCACGGTGCGCACGCGGTTGTCCGTCATGCAGTCGACGATGATGGCGGCGCCGCCAATGCCGTAGCCTTCGTAGCGGATTTCCTCGTAAGTCACGCCGTCGAGGTTGCCCGTGGCTTTGTCCACATTGCGCTTGATGTTGTCGGCCGGCATATTGGCGGCCTTGGCCTTGTCAATGGCCAAGCGCAAACGTGGGTTCATGGCCACATCGCCGCCACCTTGGCGAGCGGCGACGATGATTTCACGGGTGATGCGGGTCCAGACCTTGCCGCGCTTTTCGTCTTGGCGACCTTTGCGGTGTTGGATATTGGCCCATTTGGAATGCCCTGCCATGGCGTTTTTCTCCTGCCAGCGCCCGGGGGCCTGGCGATGCAGTGTTCTTGGATAGACTTAGATTTTCTCATTCTTTCAGCTTGGAGACCGCTTGTGGCCGATCCGATCCTTGTCGCCCAGCACGGCGAAGTTGCTTGCCATCTCTTGCCGCAACTGGCGAACCGCCATGGTTTGATCACCGGAGCCACCGGCACCGGCAAAACGATCACCCTGCAAACCTTGGCAGAGAACTTCTCCAAGCTGGGCGTGCCCGTGTTCTTGGCCGACGTGAAGGGCGACCTGACCGGTATCTCGCAGCGCGGCAGCATCTCGGAGAAGCTGGCGGGCATCTTGCAAGAGCGCGCCCTGCCCACGCCCGAGCCACTGGCTTGCCCCACCACGCTGTGGGATGTGTTTGGCGAGGCCGGCCACCCGGTGCGCGCCACCATCTCCGACATGGGCCCGCTGCTGCTGGCCCGCATGCTGGCCCTGAACGAAACCCAGGCGGGGGTGCTGAGCCTAGTCTTCAAGGTGGCCGACGACAACGGCCTGCTGCTGCTGGACCTGAAAGACCTGCGCGCCATGCTGCAGTACGTGGGCGACAACAGCAGCCAGTTCACCACCGAGTACGGCAATATCAGCCCAGCAAGCGTGGGCGCTATTCAGCGCGGTTTGCTGCAGATCGAAGAGCAAGGCGGCGACAAATTCTTTGGCGAGCCCATGCTCAACATTGCCGACTTCATGCAAACGGTTCAAGGCCAGGGTGTGATCAACATCCTGACCGCCGACAAGCTGATGAACGCGCCCCGGCTCTACGCCACCTTCTTGCTCTGGATGCTCTCTGAGCTGTTCGAGACCCTGCCCGAGGTGGGCGACCTGGACAAACCCAAGCTGGTGTTCTTTTTTGATGAGGCGCATTTGCTCTTCAAAGACGCCCCCACCGCCCTGGTCGAACGCATCGAGCTGGTGGTGCGCTTGGTGCGCTCCAAGGGCGTGGGCGTCTACTTTGTGACGCAAAACCCGCTGGACGTGCCCGACACCGTGCTGGGCCAATTGGGTAACCGAGTGCAGCACGCCTTGCGCGCCTTCACGCCGCGCGATCAAAAGGCCGTCAAGAGTGCCGCCGAGACCATGCGCGCCAACCCCGGCCTGGACATCACCACCGCCATCACCGAGCTGGGCGTGGGCGAAGCCCTGATCAGCTTTTTGGATGCCAAGGGCCGCCCCAGCGTGACCGAGCGCGTGTTTGTGCTGCCCCCGGGCAGCCAGATCGGCCCCATCAGCGCCGCACAGCGCCAGCAATTGCTGCAAAGCTCGCTGGTCGCTGGCGTCTATGAAAAAACTCTGGACCGTGAATCAGCCTACGAGAAGCTCAAGGGCGGCGCAAGCACGGGCAGCGGAGCCAGCGGCGGTGGCGGCCTGGCCCAGGAAGCCGCCAATGCCACCAAGGGCGGCATGATGGACGCGGCCAAGGGCGCTGCCGACGACGCCAGCGGTGGCCTGATGGGTGGCATCAGCGACCTGCTGTTTGGTTCCACCGGCCCACGTGGCGGCCAGCGTGACGGCCTGGCCCAGATGGCGGCCAAGTCGGCCATCCGCACCATGAGCACCGCGGTGGGCCGAGAAATCATCCGCGGCGTGCTGGGCGGCATTTTAGGCGGCGGCAGCAAGCGGCGCTGACACGCGACGCATTTGGCGCCAACAGCCGCAGGCTTGGCGCCATCGGGCCACGGCTCGTCGCACGGCGGAGGTGTCGCCCGGCGGCCTATGGCACCATCGCGCCGATGTTGCCTGATCACCGCTCCACCCACCCGCTTGGCTTTTGGCGGGACTACCTCACGAGCCTGCCTGCCACCCAAGCCCTCTGCCTGACGGTGGCCCTGGTGCTGACCCTGCTGGGCACACCCTGGTGGCCAGCGGTCGCCTACTCCCTGCTGATCGGCAATCTGTGCGCCCTGTTCATCAACCTGGGGGTCCGAGGCGTCAGCCACTACCGTCTGCGGCGCGGCTTGGTTGCGGAGGACAGTTGGCCCAATGCGGTGATCACCGGGGTGGTCATCGTACTCAGTGTGCTGGGCGGCATGCTCATTGGTTCGCGCCTGGGTGACCTGCTCATGGGCCACCACACCCATTGGATGAGCCCCAGCCTGCACACCTGGGGCCTGATATTCGCCATCTCCTTGCTGCCCTCAATGGCCGGCACCTGGCTGTTCCGAAGCCGCACCCGCTTGGCCAAGGCCAAGGCCGAGGCCGAGCAAGCGCTGCGCCTCGCCACCGAGGCCAAGCTGCGGCTGCTGGAAAGCCAATTGGAGCCGCACATGCTGTTCAACACTTTGGCCAATTTGCGGGCCTTGATTGGGCTGGATCCGCCGCAAGCCCAACTCATGTTGGACCGCCTGATTGACTACCTGCGCGCCACACTGAACGCCAGCCGCAGCCCGGCCCATGCGGTGTCGGCCGAGGTCGCCCGCTTACAAGACTATTTGGCCCTGATGCAGATCCGTATGGGCTCGCGGCTCGCCGTGGAGTTTGACGTGGCGCCCGACGCCGCTGCCGTGCCCATGCCGCCCTTGCTCTTGCAACCCCTGGTGGAAAACGCCATCAAGCACGGGCTGGAGCCGCACCGGCCTGGCGGCTTGCTGCGGGTATCGGCCCACCGCGAGGGCGGACTGCTGCGCTTGCGCGTCGAAGACTCTGGCGCAGGCCTTGCCGCAGCCCGCCCCCCC
This sequence comes from Ideonella sp., assembly GCA_034520165.1. Taxonomy (GTDB): domain Bacteria; phylum Pseudomonadota; class Gammaproteobacteria; order Burkholderiales; family Burkholderiaceae_C; genus Ideonella. The sequence goes on along the minus strand of JAXHNT010000032.1, from coordinate 18,086 downwards.
GAACCCGGCTCAGGCTTTGGCCTGACCCAGATTCGCGAACGCCTGGCTGCTTTGCATGGCGCAGAAGCGCACTTCAGCTTGCTGCCGCGCGAAGGTGGCGGCACCGTGGCCCAAATTGACCTTCCGCTGCACACACCATGACACTCACTGCCCTGATTGCCGAAGACGAGCCCCTGCTCGCCCGTGCCCTGCAAGCGGAATTGGCCCGCGCCTGGCCTGATCTACGCGTGACCGCAATGGCCCAAGATGGCGACGAAGCCGTCGCTTTGGCTCTTGAACACCTGCCCACGGTGGTGTGGCTGGACATCCGCATGCCGGGGCGCGACGGCCTGGCGGCGGCCCAAGCGATGGTGGAGGACTGGCCGCCGGGCCGTGCCTTGCCACTGATCGTGTTCGTCACCGCCTACGACCACTATGCTCTCCAAGCTTTTGAGCACGCCGCCGCCGACTATCTGCTCAAGCCTGTGCAGCCCGAGCGCCTTCAAGCGTGTTGCCAGCGGCTGCAATCTCGACTCGCGACACCCCCCGGCACGCCTCCTGGACAGGCCTCAGACGGCCTCAGTGCGGCGGAGGACACCGCTTTGCTCGCCCGTCTGCGCGATCTATTGCTCACCGGCACAGCCCCTCACCCGACGGAGCGGCTGCAAGTGCTGCAGGCATCCCACGGCGCTCACCTGACTTTGGTGCCGGTTGAAGAGGTCATTTACTTTGAAGCTGCCGACAAATATGTGCGGGTGATCACCGCGCAGCAAGAGCATTTGATCCGTCTCTCCCTCAGAGAACTACTCAGCCAACTCGACCCCCAACAGTTTTGGCAAATTCATCGGGGTACGGTGGTGCAATGGCGAGAGGTGGCGCAAGCTTGGCGCGACGAGACGGGCAAGGTCTCTCTGAGCTTGCACCGCCGCCCAGAGCGTTTGGCTGTGAGTCGGATCTGCGCCGGGCGTTTCAAGGCGCTTTGACCTGATCGGCCGGACTTCTGAGCGCCTTGCAAGGGCACAGCCGCTGGGCGCCGAAATGGCACCGTTTGTCGACACGCGCACCAAATACTCTCAAACAAAAGAGTGAATAGAGAGATTTTCATACATTAAGTCTAGTATTACTGCGAGAAACGAGTGTTTTTAAATTTTCACACGCATGTGAGAGTTTATTAAAACCCAAGCAGTGTGCTGAATATTTACGGTTTCCGACATAAATAATCCTCCACGCCGAATCTGACTTTTCGATAATTCGCGCGGACCTGCCATCAGGCAGGGCCATAGCATTACGGAGTCAAGCATGGTGTGGTCGAAGTCGGCAGTGGTGAAGGTGGCGAGATGGACCATAGGCCTAGGCAGTTGTGGCGTGCTGGCCTGGGCCGTCGCACAAAGTGTGGTCAAGTCCCCGCTGGGTAGCTACCTGGAGATCAGTGGGCAGGTGATCGCCCCCAGCAACTCCCAGGCCATCAACAGCACCTACGACGTAGAGCCCTTCGACACCATTCGCTGGACCAGCTATTTCGACACCCGCATTGCCACGCCCTTTGAGTCCGAGGGCGAGTTAACGCTGCCGGTCGGCCACACCTGGGTGGCGGGCTCCGTCCTCAAGCCGGCCAACACCGCACTCCTGTGGCAGGTCAGCAATGCGTGGACCGACAAGGAACCCGCCAGCGGCAGCGCCGTCACCGCCGTCAAGTGGCTCTACAGCACCAAGTTCAAGACGGCCACAGGAACCATCGACAAGTCGGTGAACTTTGCGGGCACGGGTGACGGCTATCGCATCATCCCCTACGGCACCAACCTGTATGTGGTCAACCACCACTTGGACAACGGCACGCCAGTCAAATGCCGCCAGGCCAGCAATGGACTGAACTGCAAGGGCTGGTCAGAGTATGGCGAACCCTTGCCGCTGAGCAATGGAGGCTATGGCGGCACGCCCAACAACCCCTTGGAAGCGCTGAACTACAAAACCGGTGAGATGTTTGTGGGTGTCACCCACAGCACTGGCAGCTACATCACCTGCTTGAATTTGAATAACCGCCAAGCCTGTGGGTCTTGGCGCATTGGCGATGGCACCAGCTACACCCAGCTGACCAACTTCAACACCATTGGCAGCAAGTACTACGTGCTCACCAACAGCGCCCAATTGGTGTGCTTTGACATTGAGAAGCGTGAACTCTGCGGCACCACCGCCTACCCCGGCAGCTTCAGCGGCTGGGGCACCTCAGCGGCGGTCGGCCATCAGCTCTTCTTCAGCGCCAACGCAAGCCAACTCTTTTGCCACGACAGCAACAGCAACCAAGCCTGCGCTGGCTGGACCACGGCCGGCATCGATGCGGGTGGGGGCGCCGGAGCCTACCCCATCGTCAATCCAAATGGCACGCCCCGCGGCGCCTGCACGAACTCTGGTCAGTGTGTGGGTAACGATGGACAACGCTTCTCCGCCCCCGCAGGCTACAAAACATTTCTGTCCACCTACACCTTCTTGGGCTCTGCGTACCATAACCTGAACGCCATCAAGGAGAGCCGACTCTATGCTGCTGGCAGCAGCACGGTGGGCTGTTGGGACGCCAAAACCGACAGCTCCTGCGGGAGCTGGCCTTCGGCGGCGCGCACCCCGTACACCACCCACTTCGACCCAACCCGCAAGGATTGCCTGATGGTCATCGGCGATGACGCCAACGCCGCCATCTTCGATGTGAACGACGGCGGCGCCTGCAAGACCGTCAACATCCCCAAGGAAACTGAACTCACGTTTGACCCGCGCTTGGACTACTTCAAGTGCGACGGCAGCCGCTCAAAGGTGACGGCCTGGGGTCAGCTTCGCATCAGCCCGAGCTTGCCCTGGGGCGGCCAAGATGGTTTGACCGATGTGCTGGTCACGCTGCGTGACGCCAATGGTGCGCTGCTGCCTGAGAATTTCAGCCCAAAACGGAAACTGGCCCAGAACAGCTATGTGATGGACATCGGCCCGAGCCAGTCCAACCCCTACCCCGCGATCCCGTATGCGGACTACCCGGCGTTGAAGATCACCCTGGAGTTTCAGTCGGCAGGCTCCTTGCCTCAAGAGGCTGCATTCGGAGTGGACTTGACCTACGCGGGCGACCCTATTCAGGTCTGCGTCGCCACCAAAGCACCCGCTGCGCCGAATTGCCAAGTACAGGCCGACGTGCGGCTCAAGAGCCGAGCCATTGACAAGGCCGGCGAGGGCTACTCTGAGGAGCAAACCGCCAGCAAGATCATGTCGCCCGGCGGCTTGAGCACGGGCTACGCAGCCTTCTCTTCACCCACCACGGCCAGGCTCAACCTCAGCAACCTGGGGCCACGCGACCCACGCACGCAGGTGGTGCAAGGCCGTTGGTCCTTGCAGTATTTCAGTGGCGACCTGTGGGCCTTCAACGTCAAGGCCGATGGCCAGTTGGACGGCAGCAGCTTCAAGACGGCCCAAGACGTCTCCAAAGTGCCCTCGCTGCGCAAGGTCTTCACCGCCCGCCCCACCGACAACGCCAGCACGCAAAGCGTTGCCGCGCTGGACTGGGCCAACCTGGCCGACGTGCAGCGTGAAACGCTTAACCTCAACCATGAGGGGGTGAGAGACAACCAAGGCGTGAGCCGACTGGCCTACCTCAAAGGCACAGACGGCAACAGCTTCAGGGCGCGCAATGGTTTCACCTTGGGTCCCGTCATCAACTCAGCGCCCGTCATCTTGCCCACCTGGGCCTCGGAGTCTCGCCCAGAGGCGCAGTTCCCAGGCTTTACCGCTTACCGCAAAACGCTGCCAAGAGACTACCCCCTGGCCATCTACGGGGGCAATGACGGTGCCCTGCATGCTTTTGAAGCCAGAGGCGACAGCTTGAGTGAGGCCTGGACCTTTGTACCCGACGTCATGCTGCGCCGGGCGGCCGACTACAGCGACCTCAACCCCGCAGAGATCCGTAAGAAGCCCTATTTCGTGGACAACGTGCCCATCGTCGGTCATGCCAACTTGGGCACCGACGCCAACCCGGACTGGCGGGCCGTGGCCGTCATTCTTTATGGCCGAGGAGCCCGCGCCATCACGGCCCTGGATGTCAGCAACGGCGACCTGAGTAAAGGCAAAGGCGTGTTGTTCGAATACACGGCAGCCAGCGCGCCCGACCTGAAAGACCTGGGCAAGATCATCAGCCAGCCCGACAACAGCACCGGGCAGAGCTCCGCCCAACTCGTGCGCCTGAGTGACAAGCGCAGTGCGGTGTTGGTGGGCAATGGCATTGAAAGTAACGACAGCCAAGCAGGATCAGACCAACACAGCGGCAAGGGCACTCCTGTGCTCTATGCCTTTTATCTAGACAAGCCCGCCTCGGGAGCCAAGTACCGAGCCTGGTCTTTGGGCGACAAAAACGTCTGGCCAGGCATTGCGGCCGAGCCGGATATCGCCTATGACAATGGCCTGAGCACCCCCACGCCGGTGGACACCGACAACGACGGCCAAATCGACGTGGTGTATGCCGGCGACATGAAGGGCAACCTCTGGCGCTTCGATGTGAAGAACCCAGCCGCCGTGACAGCCACACGCCTGTTCAAGACGGCGTTGCAACAGCCCATCAGCCAAGCGCCTTATGTTCAGGTCAACCCTCAAGGCAAGAATTGCGGTGCTGCGGATGCCAAGCCTCAGGCTAAGCGCTGCTGGCAAGTGGTGTTCTCCACCGGCGCAGCGCTCTCGCCGCTGACAGGTGATAAGAACGTGGCCACCCAGTCCATTTATGGTGTGCTCGACCAAGGCAAGGGCGCCCAGGTCAGCATGAACAGCCTGACGCCGATCAGCTACGAGACCTACCGCGTCATCAAGGGCGTGGAGTACAGAGCCCTCAAGCCTACGACCGTGAACTATGGCGACAAACTGGGTTGGCGTGTGGACCTCGGCATCTACGAGCATGGCGTTGGTGCACCACGCCTGCAGCCCACCGGCTTGGTGATGTTCTCCTCACTGCGCCCCACCACACCGGGCGATGCCACCAACGTCTGCGTTGGCCCTCGCTCGTGGCTGAATGAGGTAGATCCACTGCATGGCTACAGCCCGATCGTGGCCTTTGACACCAATGGCGATGGCAGCATCGATGGCCAAGACCGCTTCGACCCCGACTCGGCGACACCGCGATCACCCACCAGCATGGCAGTCAGCGGCTCGCAGTTTGGCCCTCCAGCCATCCTGCGCTCTGCGTCGACCCAATCGCAGCAGATGTCTTTGCTCTTGCCCAGCCTTGGCCAAGACACAGGCCAAACCGACTCCTGGTCCGGTGGCCCAGGTGGGGGTGGTAGCAACCCGGCGCCAGGCTCCAACAGCAAGGCCTTGACCCACTCCAACAAAGCCAACCTGGGTCGCATGACCTGGCGCGAGAAGTACTGACCAAACGTCCCGGTCAGGGCCAACAGCCCTTGTCCGGAGCGAGCATGAGGTCCGCCAACGCCTCGTCGCCGATCGGTGGCGGGGCGTTTCGTTTGGCGGCTCAAGCAGGAACAGCTTCAGAAGCCCTGTGGGTGGACGAAGACAGACTGAGAGCGTTGTCCGTTGATTTGCATGAAAGAAACTTAGTTGCCCACCAAACCATTCATTCGGCATAAATCCGAGAGGACTAATATTAATTCCTCACAATTTACCGAGTTTTCTGGTGAGTGACCGAATCGAGGCAAATTTCCCGGCTTTGCGCAGAGTTTCACCGTGATTAATGCATCATCGATGAAATATAACTCTCCCTGACTTCCGTTATTTTTCCGCATATTTATGCAGGGCATTCTGAATATGAAATTCCTGGCTTCGATAATTATCCGAGTGATAACTGGCACTTAGCGTGCGGGAGCAAAGCATGTCGTGGTCAAGGCTTGGACGGGCAAAGGCAGTGCGCTGGGCGATGGGCTTGGGCGCCTGCGGCGTATTGGCATGGGCTGTTGCGCAGAGCGCGGTCAAGTCTCCCTTGGGCAGCTATCTGGAGATCAACGGTCAGGTCATTGCACCCGCCACGTCCAAAGCCTTGAACAGCACCTACGACCTAGAGCCGTTCGATGTCGTGCGCTGGACCAGTTTCTTCAATACCCGGATCGCCAGCCCCTTTGAATCCGAAGGCCTGCTGACACTGCCGCCAGGACATACTTGGGTGTCAGGCTCGGTGCGCAAACCCAGCAATACCAGTTTGATGTGGCAGGTCGCCAATGCGTGGACGGATGTCGAGCCCCCTCAAGGCGCGGCCGTCACGGCGGTCAAGTGGGTTTACAGCACCAAGTTCAAGACGGCCACAGGAACCATCGACAAGTCGGTGAACTTTGCGGGCACGGGTGACGGCTACCGCATCATTCCCTACGGCAACAACCTCTATGTGGTGAACCACCACTTGGACAACGGCACGCCAGTCAAATGCCGCCAGGCCAGCAATGGACTGAACTGCAAGGGCTGGTCAGAGTATGGCGAACCCTTGCCGCTGAGCAATGGAGGCTATGGCGGCACGCCCAACAACCCCCTGGAAGCGCTGAACTACAAGACCGGTGAGATGTTTGTCGGGGTGACCCACGGCACGGGCAGCTACATCACCTGCTTGAACCTCAACACCCGTCAGGCCTGCGGGTCTTGGCGCATTGGGAATGGCACCAGCTACACCTTTCTGACCAACTTCAACACCATCGGCAGCAAGTACTACGTGCTCAACAGTGAGTCCCAGTTGGTGTGCTTTGACATCGACAAGCGAGAGACTTGCGGCACAACCAGCTATCCCGGCAGTTTCAATGGCTGGGGCACCTCAGCCGCCGTCGGGCAGCAGTTGTACTTCAGCCCCAACAGCACCCAACTCTTTTGCCACGACAGCGTGAGTGAACAGCCCTGCGCGGGCTGGTCCTCCAGCGGTGTCAACGCCAGCGCAGGCGCAGGGGCCTACCCCATCGTCAATGGCGATGGCTCCCCCCGAGGGGTTTGCACCAACGCGGGTGAATGCGTCAGCAGCAAGGGAGAACGCTTCTCCGCTTCTCAAGCCTACAAGCTCTTTCTGTCGAGCTATGAGTTTCTGTACCCGGGTTATGGCTCGGCGTACCACAACCTCAACGCGATCAAGGGCAGCAAAATCTACGCGGCAGGCTACCCCAACAAGGTCGGCTGTTATGACGCCAAAACCGACAGCAGTTGCGGTGACTGGCCTTCCGCGGCGAGCTACCCCTACAGCACCCAGTTCGACCCCACCCGCAAAGATTGCCTGCTGGTGATCGGCGACGACGCCAACGCCGCTATCTTTGATGTCAATGACGGTGGCCCCTGCAAGACGATCTCAGTGCCCACAGAAACTGAGCTGACGTTCGACCCTCGTTTGGATTACTTTCAATGCGACAGCAGCCGAGCCAAGGTCAACGCTTGGGGACAGTTGCGCCTGAGCCCCAGCCTGCCTTGGGGTGGAGCAGACGGCCTGACCGACGTGCTGGTGACGCTGCGCGATGCCAACGGCGCGCTGCTGCCCGACAAGTACACGCCCAAACGCAAGTTCGCCCAGGGCAGCTATGTGATGGACATTGGCCCAACGGCCGCCGCCCCCATCGGCATTCCCTATTCGGAGTACCCAGCGCTGAAGATCACGCTGGAGTTCAAGTCCGCCGGTACCCTGCCCCAGGAAGCTGCGTTTGGAGTGGACCTGACCTATGACGGTGACCCCATCCAGGTCTGCGTCGCCACCAAGGCACCCGCCGCGCCCGACTGCCTCACCGGCGCCACCGTGGTGCTCAAGAGCCGCGCCATCGACCGCGAAGGTGACGGCTTCTCGGAAGAGCTGACAGCCTCCAAGGTCATGTCTCCTGGCGGCCTGACCACGGGCTACGCGGCCTTCGCCTCAGCCACGACTGCTCGCCTGAACCACATCACGCTCAGCTCCCGCGACCCGCGCACCCAGATCGTGCAAGGCCGCTGGTCTTTGCTGCACTTCAGCGGCGACCTCTGGGCCTTCAACCTGAACGAAAGCGGCCAGTTGCTGGCTACCTCCTACGCATCAGCCCAAAGCAACACGGCGGCGGCCAGCCAACGCCAAGTCTTCACCGCCCAGCCCACGAGCAATCGGGCAGCGCAGGTCGCCACGGCTTTGAACTGGGCCAACCTGAGCGATGTGCAACGCCAGGCCCTCAACCTCGACTACAAGGGTGTGACCGACAACCGAGGCCCGGCGCGGCTGGAGTACCTCCGAGGCAGCGACGGCAATGGCTTCCGAGCCCGCAACGGCTTCACCCTAGGCCCGGTCATCAACTCTGCACCGGTGGTGCTACCTGCCTGGACCACTGAGTCTCGTCCTGAGGCACTCTTCCCCGGCTTCAGCGACTATCGCAAAACCTTGCCCCGAGCCCAGCCCTTGGCGATCTACGGCGGCAACGATGGCGCATTGCATGCCTATGCGGCCACGGGAGACTCGCTGAAAGAAGCCTGGACCTTTGTGCCCGATGTCATGTTGCGCCGCGCTGCAGACTTCAGTGACGCCAACATCGCCGAGATCCGCAGCTCGCCCTACTTTGTCGACAACGTGCCCATCGTGGGCCACGCCAACATCGGCTCGGACGGCAACCCCGACTGGCGCGCTGTGGCCGTGATCCTCTATGGCCGCGGCGCCCGTGCCATCACCGCCCTGGATGTCAGCCAAACCGACTTAACGCAAGGTCGGGGCGTCTTGTTTGAGTTCACCAACACCAGCGCACCCGACCTCAAAGATCTGGGCTACATCATCAGCCAGCCTGACAACCACACAGGGCAAAGCTCTGCTCAATTGGTCAAGCTGGGCGACGCCCGCAGCGCGGTGCTGGTGGGCAATGGCATTGACAGCAATGACCGCAAAGTCGGCGGCGCCGCCCACAGCGGCACAGGCACCCCGGTGCTGTATGCCTTCTACCTTGACCGCGCTGATGAAGCCGTCACCTACCGGGCTTGGTCTTTGGGCGACAAGAACGTGTGGGCCGGCATAGAGACCGAGCCCGAGGTGGCCTTTGACAATGGCCTGAGCACCCCCACCCCCGTGGACATCGACCACGATGGCAAGGTCGATGTGGTCTATGCCGGCGACCTGAAGGGCAACCTCTGGCGCTTTGATGTGCGCACGCCCAGCGCCGTCAAGGCCAGCCGCTTGTTCAAGACCGATGAGCAACAACCCATCACCCAAGCCCCCTTTGTCACGATGAACCCGCTGGCCAAGAACTGCGGCGCTGAGAACGCCAAAGCCAACGCCAAGCGCTGCTGGCAAGTGGTGTTCTCAACCGGTGCGGCCATCTCGCCTTTGCTGGGCTCGTCCAACGTGGCCACGCAATCCATTTACGGCATCTTGGACAAGGGCAAGGGCCGCCGTGTTGAGATGGGCAACCTCACCACCCTGAATTACGAGACCAACCGGGTGATCAACGGCGTGGAATACCGGGCCTTGAAGCCCACCATCATCAACTACAACAATGACGATGCGCTGGGCTGGCGGGCCAACCTGCAAGCCTTTGAGCACGGCGTGGGGGCGCCCCGCCAACAGCCCACCGGTTTGGTGATGTTCTCGTCTATACGGCCCACAACCCCCAGCGAAGCCACCAATATCTGTGTGGGCCCGCGCTCTTGGCTCAATGAAGTGGACCCCCTGCACGGCTACAGCCCCATCGTCGCCTTTGACACCAATGGCGACGGCAGTATCGACGGGCAAGACCGCTTTGACCCCAACTCCAGCAACCCCATCTCGCCCACCAGCATGGCGGTCAGCGGCTCGCAGTTCGGGCCTCCGGCCATCCTGCGCTCGGCCTCCACGCAGTCGCAGCAGATGTCCTTACTCCTGCCCAGCTTGGGCCAGGACACAGGGCAAGCCAACTCTTGGTCCGGTGGCAGCGGCAGCGGTGGCAATAGCAGCCCAGCACCCGCCAACAGCACGGCGCTGACCCACTCCAACAAGGCCAATCTGGGCCGCATGACTTGGCGCGAGAAGTACTGAGCGCCACCGTTCACGCCACGAACTGACCATTCGCGCCCCTTACAAACGCCTCGTCGCACACCCCGCGACGAGGCGTTTTGTTGGCGACACCGCCGTAGCACCCCGATTGATTCACTTCACCCCAGGAGCCCGCCATGAACACCACCACCTCCACCGACCTCTACGCCCAAGCCGAACACCGCGTGAACCGCAAGCTCGGCCTGATGACCCATGCCGCCATCTATGTGCTGGTCAATCTGGGCCTCTATGTTCTGGCGCAGCAGCGCGACGCCCACTGGAACCTCTTCCCCTTGCTGGGCTGGGGTGTGGGCCTGTGCTTCCATGCCATGGGCACCTGGATCAGCCTGAGCCGCGACGGCTGGCGTCAGCGCATGGTGGACGCCGAAGCCGCCAAGCTGCGCAGCCTGCGCTGAGCGGGTTGCGCGCGGCGCACGCGATGGCCGCGCTGGAAGGGCCGCTGGCTACAATCAGCGCTCACTTTCAGACTGCCGGACAGCCCGGCACGCCCCCCATGAGCGACCATCGCCCCACCGACGCTGCGGCCAAGCCCGCCCCTGCCAATTTCTTGCGCGCCATCATCGAGCGCGACTTGCAGGCCGGCACCTACGAGCAGCGTCGCTTTGCGGGCAGCCCGGGCGACGCCGCCCACCATGAAGCCGGTGACATCGACCCTGCCCGCGTGCGCCTGCGCTTTCCGCCTGAACCCAACGGTTACCTGCACATCGGCCATGCCAAAAGCATCTGCCTGAACGTGGGCCTGGCGCGCGACTTTGGCGGCGTGTGCCACCTGCGCTTTGACGACACCAACCCCGAAAAAGAAGAACAAGAGTACGTGGACGCCATCGAAGAGATGGGCCGTTGGCTGGGCTGGGACTGGAACTTCAAGGGCACCGCCCACAAGTTCTACGCCAGCAACTACTTCGACTTCATGTACCGCGCGGCTGAGCTGCTGATCGAGCGCGGCCTGGCCTATGTGGACGAGCAAACGCCCGAGCAAATGCGCGCCAACCGGGGCGACTTTGGCAAACCCGGCACGGACAGCCCCTTCCGGGGCCGCACCCCGGCCGAGAACCTGGCCCGCTTTCGCGAAATGCGCGACGGCGTCCACCCCGACGGTGCCATGGTGCTGCGAGCCAAGATCGACATGGCCAGCCCCAACATCAACCTGCGGGACCCGGCGCTCTACCGCATCCGCCGCGCCACCCACCACAACACCGGCGACAAGTGGTGCATCTACCCGATGTACACCTATGCCCACCCGATTGAAGACGCGCTGGAGCGCATCACCCACAGCATCTGCACGCTGGAGTTTGAAGACCAGCGCCCCTTCTACGACTGGCTGCTGGAGCGCCTGGCCGAAACCGTGACGCTGCCGGATGGCCGCCAAGTGGGCGGCCTGCTGGCGCACCCGCTGCCCAAGCAATACGAATTTGGCCGCCTGAACCTGAGCTACGTGATCACCAGCAAGCGCAAGCTCAAGCAACTGGTGGACGACGGCCATGTGAACGGCTGGGACGACCCCCGCATGCCCACCCTGGCCGGCCTGCGCCGCCGGGGCTACACCCCCGAGGCCATCCGCAAACTGGCCGACGACAGCGGTGCCAGCAAGCACAACATCTGGCTCGACTACTCGGTGCTCGAAGGCTGCCTGCGCGACGATCTGGAGCACAAAGCCCACCGTGGCATGGCCGTGCTGGACCCGGTCAAGTTGGTGCTCACCAACTGGGCCGAAGTCTTTGGCAGCGCCAGCTACACCGAAGCCTGCAGCCAACCCGCCCTGCCCCATTCGGCCATGGCCGAAGGCCAGACCCCGCCGCCCGACCGTGCCTTCAAGATCGGCAGCGAGGTGTGGATCGAGCGCGAAGACTTTGAAGAAACTCCGCCCAAGGGCTACAAACGCCTGTTCCCTGGCAACTTGGTGCGCCTCAAAGGCGGCTATGTGGTGGAGTGTTCCGGCTGCACTCGCGACGCCAACGGCCACGTCACCGAAGTGCTGGCCAAGGTCATCGCCGACACCAAGAGCGGCACCCCAGGGGCCGACAGTGTCAAAGCCAAAGCCGCCATCACCTGGGTGGCAGTGGCCGACGGCGTGCCCGCCGAAGTGCGCCTCTACGACCGCCTCTTCAGCGAGGCCCAGCCCGACGCCGGTGGCAAAGACTTCTTGGAAGCGCTGAACCCCAACAGCCTCAAAGTCATCACCGCCATCGTCGAGCCTTCACTCGCCGCCGCCCAGCCCGACCAGAAGTTTCAGTTCGAGCGCCACGGCTACTTTGTGGCCGACCGCAAGGACCACGGTGTGGGCGGCAAGGTGGTGTTCAATCGGGTGACGGGGTTGAAGGATTCGTGGGGGAAGTGAAGGTTCTTTGTATTGCCAGAATCTAAGTTAGACCAAAGGCAGGGGAAAATGAACGCTCAACAAAAAATTAAGCTAATCGAGGTCTACAAGAGATATGGATTTCAACTCACCAAGGATTTAGAAAAAGAGAATATTCTAGTATTTACTCTAAAAACAGGATATTTCGACAATGCCGATATTGTAAAACTTACAAACGATGCAAAAACAGAATATGTATTTGAAGAGCTGACGCGAGCAGGCTATGCCTGCACTGTCAGAGCCGCTCTATCGCCAGAAGCAACCCAAGTAGAGCTATTCAAAGGATTTTTCTCAGCAGAAAGCACTCGAGCAAGGCTGCTTGAAGAGTATAGAAAATTCACAGGGAGAATAGTTGAGCCCTACGGGAAGGGAGCCAAGTATGAATATATTCGAGCGCCCTACGAGATCAATGGAAAAATTGGCGAATTGTGCGCCCCAGAGGAAGGGCGGATTCAAGTCTGAAATGCAACACCTCAACCTGAGGTAAGTTGCGAAGATGTCCAGAAAATTCGAACACTTGAGCGCCGATGAGCGCCTGACGCTGGCGAGCATGCGCCAACAAGGGGCGAGCTTCCGCACGATTGGGCAGCTTTTGCGCCGTTCTGCCAGCACGCTGAGCCGGGAGCTTGGACGCAATCGGCAGCTTGATGGCTATGCTTCTGTGCCTGCGCATGCGGCTGCCCGACAGCGACGCAAAGACAGCAGACCGCCACCCAAGCTGGCCGAAGGCGGCACACTTTGGCTGCTGGTGACGACGCTGTTGAGTTGGCGTTGGTCGCCGCGCCAGATCAGTCAAACGCTGCGGCAGAAATGGCCTGATGATCCGTCTATGCATGTCTCTCACGAAAGCATCTACAACGCCATTTACGCCTATCCGCGAGGTGAACTCAAGCGCTGCCTTGTCGCTTGCCTGCGCCAGGCTAAAAATGTCCGCAGACCGCGTAGCGCCGGGGCTGACCGCAAGGGGCAAATCCCCGAGATGGTCTCCATCCATGTCCGCCCTCCAGAGGTCAATGATCGAGTGATGCCAGGACACTGGGAGGGGGACCTGATCAAGGGGGCTGCCAACAGGTCTTCCGTGGGCGTGCTCGTCGAGAGAACCACCCGCTTGGTCATGCTGGCCAAACTGCCCGATGCCACGGCAGAGTCCGTCTTGGCGGCATTCACCTACAAGCTCAACCAGATCGCCGCCCCTCTGCGCCAGACCCTCACCTACGATCAGGGGAGAGAGATGCATTGTCATCGGGAGTTGGCTCTTAACACAAATATCAGAGTCTATTTCTGTGATCCGCATAGCCCTTGGCAGAAAGGCAGTTGTGAGAACACCAACGGCCTTTTGCGGCAGTTCCTGCCCAAGGGGGCAGATTTGTCTGTCGTCGATCAAGAAGGCCTCGACTCAATTGCGGATCTGCTCAACAACCGACCTCGCGAAACACTCAACTGGCGTTCTCCAGCACAAGCATTCCTGGAACTCATGACCGCCATCCAAGAGCACCAACAATCCACCACCCACTGACCCCGATAATCCATCAGGTGTTGCATTTCAGACTTGAATCCGCCAAGTGATAAGTGTCACGTCTCATGTGATCATTGGCCCATTCGAAGCTGGCCGCTACTTCAAGCCAGAGCAGTCCTGAGCGAGTTGCTGGCTTCGATTCCAGTGAGTTCATCATAGCCAGATCGCATGAGCCATATTCACCCTCAAGCCCGAACAACGCCCAAGACGCGCGTTGAGCTTCAGCAAGCTACTGGAACGCTCAAGGAGATTGCCGAGCGGTTCAATGTCTCGACGAATACTGCCCGAAAGTGGCGCAGCCGTCCGGATTCTCAAGATCGCTCCCACCGGCCTCATGTGCTGAGCACCACGCTGAGTCCTGCTGAGGAGGCCATCGCAGTTGAGCTGCGCAAGATGTTGCTGCTGCCGCTGGATGATCTGCTGGTCATCACCCGGGAGTTCATCAATGCAAAGGCTTCGCGTGCAGGGCTGGACCGCTGCCTCAGGCGTCATGGCATCTCTGACCTGAACAAGCTCAGGCAGCAGCAAAGCCAAGAGTCTGGACAAATCAAGGTCAAGAGCTTCAAGGACTATGAGCCTGGCTTCGTCCACATAGACATCAAGTACTTGCCTCAGATGCCCGACGAGAGCCAGCGTCGCTACCTCTTTGTGGCCATAGACCGGGCCACCCGATGGGTTTTCGTCAAAATCTATGACGATCAATCAGAGGTCAGCAGCTGCGACTTCCTGTGGCGGCTGTACAAGGCAGCGCCCATGAAAATCACCAAGGTGCTCACCGATAACGGCAGCCAGTTCACAGACCGCTTCACCAGCAAGCGCAAAGAGCCTTCAGGCAAGCATGTCTTTGACAAGCGCTGCAAAGGCTTGGAGATTGAGCATCGCCTCTCACCACCGCGCCACCCGCAAACCAATGGCATGGTCGAGCGCTTCAATGGTCGAATCTCAGAGGTCATCGCACAGACTCGCTTCCAATCGGCCGCACAGCTTGAGGCCACGCTTACCAACTACGTCGACACCTACAACCACCGCATTCCGCAACGCGCTCTGGATCACCAGGCACCCATCGCAGCCCTGAAAAAATGGCAGGCCTCACACCCTCAACTCTTCATAAAACGGGTGAATGACCTCCCGGGTCTTGACAGCGGCGGCAGGCTTGCTGACCGTGCACAAGCAGGGCAACCAAAAGCACTATCGGGCCAATACCGCATCGCCGGTGTTTGCAGAGCTGCGTGGCTTGTTGCTCAAGACCATGGGGCTGGCCGATGTGCTGCGCCGGGCCCTGGCGCCTTTGTCTGGTCAGATCAGCCGGGCCTTTGTGTTCGGCTCCATAGCCAAGCAGCAAGACACCGCTGCAAGCGATGTTGACTTGTTGATAGTGAGCGAAACCGTGGGCTACGGTGACCTGATGGCGGCGCTAGAGGGTGCTCGCCAGACGCTAGGCCGAGCCATCAACCCGGTGCTCTACAGCGAGGCTGAGTTTCAGCGGCGGCTGCAAGAAGACAATGCCTTCCTCACCCGTGTGATGCAGCAGCCCAAGATCTGGCTGATCGGCCAAGTGGAGCACGCCGAGCATAAGCCCAATGTCCCCACTTGAGACCCTGAGTCATCCCGGCGGCGCGCCCAAGCCTGAGCCGCCCGACTCGGCGGAGATCGCTGGCCTGCTGCGCACCGGCCGCGCGCGATTGGTGGACGCAGCCAACCCAGTGCTGGCACTCGAAAGTCGTTTTGACCTCGCCTACAACGCCGCCCATGCCCTGTGCTTGGCGGCACTTCGTGCCAAGGGCTACCGGGCAAGCAACCGCTATATCGTGTTTCAGGTGCTGCCGCACACGCTGGGTTTGGGGCCAGCGGTCTGGCGCGTGCTGGACTTGTGCCACCACTAGCGCAACCTGGGGGAATATGAAGGCTTGTTGGAAGTGGATGAACGCCTCGTCGCAGACCTCATCGCAGCCACTCGGCAGGTGGATGCTGCACTGACTTGACGGCCGCGTGGTGCCCGATCACTCAATGCAGAGTCGCGCCCCAAACCGCCCCTGGCCGCTGACACCCAAAATCAAGCGCTGCGTCGCCCGCGTGGCCCCCACATAAAACAGCCGCGCTTCCTCGCGCTCGTCTTCGCCCTCGGCGGGCATGCGCCCGGCGCCCACCAGCGCCACCACCGGGAACTCCAGCCCTTTGCTGACGTGCAGCGTCATCACCTTGATGCTGTCGTGCGCGGGGTCGAACACGCTGGACGAGTTGCGGCGCAGCTGGTGCGGCAGCTTGCGTTTGCGCAGGAATTCGGCGCACAGGTCCATTTCGCTGCAGTGGCGGCAGAGAATGGCCATGTCGCCCCAGGCGTGGCCTTCGCGGTGGGCGGTGCCCAGCAGCTCGGCCACCTTGGCAGCTTCTTCACGCAGGGTGGGCAGGCGGATGATGAGCGGGGCCTCGCCTTCCCGCCCGCAGCTCACGGGTTTGAGCAGGGGCACGCCGTCGTCGTCCTTGTCTTCGGCAGTCAATAGATCAGCGGCCACGAGGCTGGCGGTCTGCAAGATCTGCTTGCTGTTGCGGTAGTTGATCTTCAGGATGGTGGTGCGGCCTTGGGCCTGGATGCCCAGGCTCTTGAAGCTGAAGTTCTTTTTGCGGGTGCGCTCGTAGATGCTCTGGGCGTCGTCGTACAGCACCAAGAGGCTGTTGGTGGCCGGGTCCACCATCTGCACCACCAGGCGCAGCCATTCGGGCGCAAAGTCGTGGCCTTCGTCGATCAGCACGGCCTGGTATTGCCCGCTGGGGATCTGGCGGCGGTCCACGCCGGTGATGACGCGCTGGACCATGTCGGCCATCTTGTCGGTGACGGACTGGTTGGCGGCGGGCAGGCTCTGCCCGTAGGCCACCAGTTGGTCGCGGCACCATTTGTGGAAGTGCACCGCGTGCACACGGTCGGCAATGCCTTTGGCGGCCATCACGCGGGCCAGCTGCCGGGCCAGCGGCTCGTTGTAGCAAAGGATGAGGATGGGCTTGCTGGCGGCGGTGTGGGCCTTGGCCAGGTGTTCGGCGCGGTAGCCCAGCAGCATGGTCTTGCCTGAGCCGGCCACGCCGTGGATGACGCGGTGGCCGTCACCCAGGCTGCGGGCCAGTTGCTCTTGCTGCAGGTCCATCACGCGCATGAGGCTGGGCAGTTCGGCGGCTTCATCAGCGTCGTCAAACAGGTCCGGTGTGCCGGGGGCAGACACGCGCACCTCGGGAAACATGATCCAGCGCACCCGGTCCATCTGCGGCAGCGACATCACGCCGCCCATCATGTAGGGGAACATGTCCCACAGCCGACTTTGCAGGGCTTCGGGCACCACAGCCTCGCTCATTTCGTCTTGGCAGATCACGCGGTGGGCTTCAATGGCCTGGCCCAGTTCAGCCTTGTCAAACTGCGCCCGAGTGATGTTGGGCAACACCACGCCATAGCTCCACGGGAAGGCCAACTGCCCTTTGTGCCGCCCCGCTTGCACCACCAGGTGGGGGTCTCGCTCAAGGGCTCTCAGCGCTTGATGGGCATACTGCCGGGCCTGCTCCAGCGGGTTGGCAATGGTCTTGGGGCCGAGTTCGCCGTGGATGTCCCAGGTCTGCTTGTTGGCCTGAATCAGGGTGGAGAGCCGAAAGTCCTTGACCTCCAAGATCAAGATGCCCCGGCGCGGATGCATGACCACAAAATCAGGGTGCTGGTGCTTGGGGCCTACGGCCACGTCGTACCAAAGCAGGTAGTCCTCATCAAGCTTCTGCTCCAGCCGCTCGGCCGTGCGCCGCTCGCCGCTGGTCATGCGGGAGACACAACTGCTCAACGCTGGGATCAAGGTGGCCATTGAGCGACAAACGATCTAATGCGGGGGTGCGGAGGCTCGGTGCATTATTGCTTGTGCAAGCACGCTTCTCGGCCGCCGAGCGCCGAGCAAGGAGGCAGGTGCATCTGAGGCTCTGTCGGCCCGCCGCCACGCTGCGCCCACTATGATCCGCCTTGTCGGTTTGCGTGCGGTGCGCGCCGAGCGTTGCCACCTTAAAGGTCCACAGTGGAAAAGATTTTGTCGGGGTTTGGGTCGTTGTTGTACCGCATGCGGTTCACGATGCTGTTCTTCTATGTCGGCCTGGTCGGCATTATTTTTGGCATCTTGGGCAAGTTCCTGCTCGAAACCTACAAGCTGATGAACACCTTGTTGGTTGGCGATCTGGAAAAGATCGACCTGATCATCAAGGTGCTGGAACTGGTGGACATGACCGACTGGTGGCCCAGCAATACGTAACTG
>JAXHNT010000119.1:0-10828 GCA_034520165.1 Ideonella sp. | reverse complement strand
TGCAGCCATGGTTGCAACTCCGCCATTTGTTACCACCTGTTTTTTGTGTGACTGACACATCAGGCCCAAGACCCCGACTTTTGCGTGCCTGAACTCACATTTTTGGCACCATTGCCCTGCGCATGCCCCGCCCGCAGGAAACATTTACACACACTTTACGGAGGATGCACCGCGCCGAACTGGGCAGAAATCCCTCACCACAAACCTTCATTTCAATGAGAATCCAACTCATTGTTGAGATTGCCTCTCGTTTTTGTAGTCGCTATTGAAGGATTTGTGGTGAATACACCTCCTCGTTGGGTCGAACTTGGCATGTCGAGCCTCTTCGGCACAGCTCAGTTGTCGTCTGCTCAGTGCAGGCTCTTAAGCCCCCAAGCCGCTCAACAGCCCGTCTCTTCCGGCCACGCGCTTGCGCTGGCTCGCCGCAAGTGCGCCCTGTCCACGATCGCCGTGCATTGGGCGCATCCGTTACAAATGAGAGCTTTGTGGCCGACGCCCAAACCAGGCGTGCCGTCATGAGATGGCAACGGCTTGCCCAATTCACGGGCCTCGGCCTGCTCGTGGGGGCCATGGCCTGGGTGGCCGCACAAAGCCAAGTCACCACGCCCATTGGCAGCTATTTGGAGCTGGGCGGCCAGGTGGTGGCTCCTGCTAACTCGCCCACGCTCAACAGCACCTTGGACCTCAGCGGCCAGGACCAGGTGCGCTGGACCAGCTACTTTCAGTCCAAGCTCGACGGCCCGCAAGACACCGAAGGCGTGCTCGACATCCCCCCGGGCCACACCTGGGTGGCAGGCTCGGTGCGCAAGCCTGCCAACGCCAGCATGCAATGGCTGGTGAACGGCCAATGGGCCAGCAGCGAGCCGGCCCAAGGCAGCGCGGTGACACAGGTCAAGTGGACCTTGGCACCCCAGTCTCGCCTGCTCAATTCACAAAGTTCGCAAACCGGAAGTTACCTGGGGCGGCTAGGCCCAGCTTATCGACTCATCCCGTACAAAGACAGCATGTTCGTGTCCATGATGGGCGGGATCTATGGTGGCAGCTCGAACACGGGCTATCTGAAATGTCGGCTAGCGTCCAGCACTTACGACCCCTGCGTCACCAGAGTGGAAGAGATGGCGCGCGGCCTGACCGGGCTACCCGGCCAGTACTTCATCTCATCGGGTGGCTACAGCTTTCCGGACAAAGAAGGCGAGTTGCTGCAACTGGCCGACACCGGCCCCAAGAGCAGGCTATGGCACGCCTCCATCGTGCCTTTGGAGAACGTGAACCAGGAAACTGGCGAAATGTTCATGGGCATGCAAAAGGCCGATGGCTCTGGCAACTATGTGGTGTGCCTGAACCTGGACACCTTCCGGCATTGCGGGCAGTGGCGGCTCAGCCCCTCTAAAGACCAAATCATCAACCTGGGCAGCGCCGGCACCAAGTACTTCACGATGGTGGACGGCTCGGGCACGGTGGTGTGTTTTGACACCGCCAGGCGCGCTGAATGCGGGCGTGATACACTCCCGGCGCCTCGACCTACCTGATCCCCGCACCGCCCGAGCCACGCAAGGTCCACGGAGAGAACCTCTACATCCTCAGTCGCGCCACGGAGTCCTTGCATTGCCTGAAGGTGGCAACCACCGAGCCCTGCCCAGGCTGGTATCGGCCTGCACAACCTATGGGCATCTTTGGTCACGACGGCAGTGGCCTCTACCCCTACCTGCACCCAGACGGCAGCCCTCGGGGGGTGTGCTTCGGCAGCCAGCAGTGCATCGGTGCTGAAGGCTACTTCACGCCCAGTGCAGCGTATCGAGGCCATCACCACCCAAACGCTGAGTCCCTCATTCCACAACGCAGACGCCGTCGTCGGCAGCAAAATTTACCTGCGCTACAGCTTACTCTTGCGCTGCTTCGACTTCGCCACGGACAGCCAATGCGGCTCGATCAGGACGGCGGATGCCAGCACCCACCTCAACGACCCTGGTCAGCTTTATGCCACCGCTTGGGACACCACCACCACGCGAGTTGACCCGACTCGGCCCAACTGCGTGTTGATCGTCGGAGCAAGTGGCCTGGCGCATATGTTTGACCCCACCAAGACAGGGGGGCAACTGCTTGAGAACAACCCGCCCAAGCCTTGCGGCGGCGGCGGCGGCACCTCGCTGCCAGAACTGGACGTGAACCCTAGCCAGGCCTTGCAGTGCGATGCCACCCGGGCCAAGGTGCTCGGCTGGGACCAACTGCGGCTCAGCCAGTCCGTCCCCTGGGGCGGGGCCGGTGGCTTGAGCGCGGTCAAGGTCACCCTCAAGACTGCCGCCGGCACAGTCCTGCCCGCAGCGCTCAAACCCGTGCGCTACTTTGACATTGGCAGCTACGCACTCGACATCAGCGACATTGCTTACAGTGACTATCCGGCACTGAAAGTGGCCGTCGAGCTCCAGTCGCCAGGAAACCTGGCTGCCAATGGCAGCGCAGGCGTGGATGTGACCTGGAAGAGCGATGGGATTCAGGTGTGCGTCAGCACGCAAGCGCCGCCAGACCCCGACTGCCAAACGGTGGCCACGCTGACCGTCAACAGCAAGTTGCTCGGCAACGTCGCAGGCAGCATCACCGAGACGCTGCAGGTCTCTAAGGTCATGTCGCCTGGTGGCTTGAGCAGCGGCTACTCGGCCGTGGCGGCTGCCACCTCGCCGCGAGCAGTGTTGGCTGACAAAGGCCCACGCGACCCCAAAACCTTGGTGACCCAGGGCCGCTGGTCTTTGCAAGACTTCAGTGGCGACCTGTGGGCCTTCGGACTGGAGGGCGATGGCAGCATCCGCAGCAGCACACACTTCTCAGCCCAAGAGGCCACCGCATCCCCCCGCGAACGCCCTTTGTTCGTGGCCACTCCCAGCGGCGGCGACATGCCCGTCAAGCCGCTGGAATGGGCCGGCCTGACACCCGCCCAACAAGCCGCGCTCAACACCAACTTGAAGGGCTTGACGGACACCCAAGGCGCTGAGCGTCTGGCCTATCTGCGGGGCGCCGACGGCGGCTTCCGCCCTCGTGGGGGCAAGTCTCTCGGGCCGGTCATCAACTCCAGCCCGGCCGTGCTGCTGCCCGCCGCCACGGTGGGCTTGAATGAGCAGCACTATCCCGGCTACTCCGCCTATCGGGCCACGGTGACAAGGCCTTACCCGCTGGCCATATTTGGTGGCAATGATGGCGCATTGCATGGCTATGAGGTGCTGGCAACTGGCCTGCGCGAGGCCTGGTCATTTGTGCCCGACGTGATGCTGGCCCGTGCCGCCAACTATTCCGACGCCAGCTTAGCCGGTGTGCGCGCCAACCCCTATTTTGTGGACAACATTCCCATGGTGGGCCACGTGGACACGGGCACGCACGGCTGGCGTGCGGTGGCCGTCATGACCTATGGACGGGGCGCGCGTGCCATCACGGCGCTGGACGTGACCTCGACCGACTTGGCCCAAGGCAAGGGCGTGCTGTTCGAATACAACAACACCACCGACCCGGCGTTGAAGGACCTAGGCTACGTCGTCAGCCAGCCCGTCAGCAACAACGCCCTGGTAGCCCAACAGATCGTGCAGATGGGCACGCCCGAAGGCACGGGCCGCCGGGCCGCCGTGCTGGTGGGCAATGGCCTCAACAGCAATGACGGCGCAGGCGGCGTGGCGCACAGTGGCACCGGCAAGGCCGTGCTGTATGCCTTTTACTTTGACCGCAGCGGCGCGCCGCGTTGGCACCGATGGGCCGTGGATGAACTGTGGGCCGGTGCCGCCAGCGAACCCGGGCTGACGGTGAACAATGGCTTGAGCACACCCGCCCCGGTGGATGTGGATGGCGACGGTCGGGTGGATGTGGTCTATGCGGGCGACCTGCAAGGCAACCTCTGGCGCTTCGATGTGCGCAACCCAGCGGCGGCCTCTGTAACGCGCCTCTTTCAGACCGACGCGCAGCAGCCCATCACCCAAGCCCCCTTGGTGACCATGAACACCCAGGCGTCCGGCTGCGGCTCGGCTGAGGCCAATGTCGGTGCCGCAGCCAAGCGCTGCTGGCAGGTGGTGTTCTCGACAGGTGCGCCGATCTCGCCGCTCTTGGGCTCGGCCAATGTGGCCACGCAGTCTCTCTATGGCGTGCTCGATAAGGGCCGGGGCCAAGGCGTAAGCATGGGCAGCCTGACGCGCATTGGCTTTGTAGCCAACGAGATTGTTCAGGGCGTGGAGTACCGGGCCTTGGACCCGACCACCGTGGACTACCAGGGCAATGCCTTGGGCTGGCGCATAGACCTGCAGAGCTTTGAGCACGGCGTGGGTGCGCCCCGCATGCAACCCACGGGCTTGGTGATGTTCTCGTCCATCCGCCCGGTCACACCCGACAAGGCCATCAACGTCTGCATTGGCCCACGCTCTTGGCTCAATGAGGTCGACCCGCTCAACGGCTACAGCGCGCTGCTGCCGTTTGACATCAATCAGGACGGCCAGATCAACGGCCAAGACCGGCTGGCTGCCAGCAGCAACAAACCGCTTTCGCCTTCGGGCATGGCGGTCAGTGGGGCGCAGTTTGGCCCCCTGCGGTGCTGCTGGCTGCCTCCACTCAGGCGCAACAGATGTCGCTGCTCCTGCCCAGCTTGGGCCAAGACACCGGCCAAGCCAACTCTTGGTCGGGCGGACCCAGTGATGGCGATAGCAGCGCCGCACCGGGCAGCAACAGCAAAGCCTTAACCCATGCCAACCAAGCCAAGCTTGGGCGGATGAGCTGGCGTGAGAAGTACTGAGCGCGCACCCTAGACGCCCCGGGCTTGGGGCTTTGACGATAAACACAGAGGACGAGCAACCACATGAGCATCACCCCGATGGAATCTTGGATCAGACCCCAAGACGAGCGCTTCAGCATCCAGACCGGCCAGGTTCAGCGCATCACCGCACAAGATTTGGTGGGCAGCGACACCGGCCTCAATGGCTCGGTCATCACCTTGCGCAGCGTGGGCCAAGCCAGCCACGGCTCGCTGAGCCTGAACAGCGACGGCAGCTATAGCTACAGCCCTGCGCCAGGCTATGTGGGTAACGACAGCTTCAGCTACACCGTCCAAGACCAGTTCGGCAACACCTGCACCGAGACTGTTCACATCGAGGTCTGCCCGCCCCCGCCCATTCCTGTGCCCAACCAAGCCCCGGTGGTCATGGATGAATTTGTGAACGTGACGGCCGGCAGCCCTGTGAGCGCGCACGAGAGCGCCCTGCTGGCCAATGACAGCGACCCGGATGGCCACCCGCTGAGCATCCAAAGCTATGGCCAGCCCGCCCACGGCACGCTGAGCCGCGCGGCCGATGGCACGCTGACCTACACCGCCCATGCCGACTACAGCGGGGAGGACAGCTTCACCTACCTGGTGAGCGACGGCCAAGGCGGCCTGACCCAAGGCACGGTGCACCTGAACGTGGCCGCCTGTGCTCACAACCGCCCACCCGTTGTGATGGGTGAAGAAGCCAGCCTGCGCGCAGGCAGCAGCGTCAGCGCCCCTGAAAGCCTGCTGCTGGCCAATGACAGCGACCCCGAAGGCGGCGCCGTGAGCCTGGTGCCCAGCGGCTACAGCCAACCCGCAAACGGCACGCTCAGCCGTGCGCCGGATGGCACGCTGACCTACACCCCCAGGGCCGGCTTTGTGGGGGACGACAGCTTCACCTACACCGTCACCGACGCCCAGGGCAACACCAGCCAAGGCACCGTCACCTTGCACGTCGGCCCCGGCATGGCCGCACCCACCATCACCACGGTGGACGACAACGCGGGCCCCACCCAGGGCAATGTCAGCAAGGGCGGCAGCACCGACGACACCACGCCCACCTTAGGCGGCACGGCCGAGCCCGGCGCCCGGGTTGACGTGTATGACGGCACCACACTGCTGGGCAGCACCCAAGCGGACCCGAACGGGCAGTGGAGCCTGACCCCCAGCACCCCGCTGGCCGCAGGCCCGCACAACTTCCAGGTGCGCGCGACGGCGGCCGACGGCGCCAGTGCGGACAGCAATGCCTATGACATCAGCATCACGACGGGCACGCCCCTCAGCGCGCCCGTGGTGACCCTGCTTGACGATGCCAACAACGATGGCACGCTGACCCGCAACGAGCTGAATGGCAACAGCCGCGTGGATGTGCGGGTGGACTTGCCCGCCGACAGTCGCGTGGGCGACTTGCTGGAACTGCAAGACAACGACGGCCACGGTGTCAGCAAGCGCCTGACCCAAGCGGACTTGGATGCCAAGTCGGTGCGCTTTGACGACGCCTTTCCCCTGCCCGCCCCCAACACCACGCTGGTGGTCAACGCGCAGATCACCGGTGCTGATGGCCGCAGCACGCCACCCGGCACCGACAGCGCCTTCTTCAATGGCAACTTCTCTCCACTGGGGCAAGACGATGTGGCCCGCTTGAACAGCGCAAGCACCCCGATGGCCAGCTTGTTGGGCATGAGCCAAGACACCGCAGAGGTGGTGCCCGGCGGGCAAACCTGGCAGACCAGCGACGGTGATGCCGGCCGCGCGGTCTATGGCCTGCTCAGCAGCCTGCTGAGCCCTGGCATGAAGGTGCAGGTCTCCAGCTCAGACAACCCTGGCGTCTGGTTTGACGCCGTGGTGTCGGCCGATGGCCTGCACTGGACGGCCGTAGACACCCAAGCCCACCGCACCGATTGGACCTACAGTGCCCGTGTGCTGAGCCCTGCAGGCAGCGTGGTTTCCAGCAGCGCCACGCAGGCCGTGGCCTTGCAAGCCCCCGCAGCAGGCGGCGGCACCGACCTGAGCTTGGACAACGTACTGAGCTATGAGAACCAAGCCGCTTTGGACTCAGCGTTGTGGTCCCAGATCGAAGCCGGTGCCGGGCTGGACACCCTGCAACTGACGGGCACCGACATGCGACTGGAGCTGCCCAAGTACTCCAGCACACCAGGCGTGGCGCAAGGCATCAACAATGTCGAGCGCTTTGACTTGGGGCTGGACGGCCGCAATACGCTGGAGATGAGCATCAATGACGTGTTGGCCCAAGGCCGCACCGACGCCTTCTTGCCCAACGGCAAAACCCAGGTCATGGTCAACGGCGACAACAGCGACACCCTGAGCTTGGTGCAGTTGGTCGGCCATGGCGGCGACAGCGGCAACTGGGTCCGCACCGGCACGGTGCAGTTCGAGGGCAAGACCTATTCAGTCTTTGAGCACAGCACCCTGGGCGGCCAGGTGCTGGCCCAGCAAGGCCTGAAGGTGCAGGTGCCCGCCGAGCCCGGCACCCCTGCCGCCACGGCCGAGCTGCCCACCACCAGCGGCAATGTGTTGGCCAATGACAGCGACCCCGACGGCCCAGCCGCGGGCCTGCGTGTGGCCGGTGTGGACAACAACCCCGGCGTCACACCCGGCGAGAACCTGGGCTCGCGCTTGGAAGGCCTCTACGGCCACCTCACGCTCAACCCTGACGGCAGCTACCGCTATGTGGCCGACAAGTCATTTGGCGTGACCGCCCCGCAGGTGGATGTTTTTTACTACCTGCCCAAGGACAGTGAGGGCGAGACCGCGCTCCAGCCCAGCCGCTTGAGTTTTAACGTAGAGCCTGCGCAGGCCAATGTGCTGAGTGTGCAAGGGGGTGACCCGGCCGTCGAGGGCGAAACCCTTAGCTTCACCGTCAACACCAGCAACGCGCCCAGCCCAACGGCGATGACGCTGGAGTTGCTGAGCGGCAGCGCCACCGTGGGCCAGGACGCCACACGCGCCTTGCAGGCCGACCTGGGTCAGGGCTGGGTGGACGTAGTGGGAGGCGCCGTGACTATTCCTGCAGGCACCGCCCGCCAGCTTTCAGGTTCGGCTCACCACCCTGGACGATGCACAGTTTGAGCAGACAGAACAACTCAGCCTCAGAGTGACTTCGGGCAATGGCACGACCGCCCTTGGCAATGCCAGCATCATGGATAACGACTTGGTGAGCAAAGTCACTGGCACCGAGAACGAACCAGTGACACTGGGCTGGGCCGAGCTGGGCTTGAACCAGATCGAGGGCGATGTGACAAAGGTCATGATCACGTCGATGCCGCAAGACGGCATTCTCACCTTGGAGAATGTGAACGGTATCGGGTCAACATCCGTCACGGTGAGTCAAGTGATCAGCCGCTCCGACATTGAGTCTGGAAAGCTGCGCTTTTGGCCGGACGCCTATGAGTCAGGCGTGGATGCCTACGGTCTCGACGGCGTGGGCAACAAGTTGTCGGACTACGCTCAGTTGAAGTACACCGCTTTCACCTCCGACGGCATCACCCACACCGACAGCACGGTCACCATTGACATCGCACCCAAGGTCAACCCGGACTCGATCAGCTTGCTGCCGATTCAGACGAACATGGGCTCTAACGCTTCGCTCTTTACCTTGCAGATCAATGGTAGTTTGTCTGACAAAGATGGCAGTGAAAGCATCTTGATCGGCTTCCATGTTTACAACTCACCGGATGTGTTCAGCTATTACTCAGCCAACTCCAGAACGCCGCTGACGCCCGATGCCGATGGCATGTACTGGGCGCCTGCAGGGAGCCAAGTGTTGATCGCCGGCAAACGCAATGATGCTGGCGAACTCAACCCATGGTCCGCAGCCTTCGATCTGCATTTGCGTGAACTGAATCAAAAGGGCGATGTCCTAGACGAAGCCATCATTCTCGCGCCGACAACCTACCAATCCGTATGGTGGAGTCCCGGTGGCAGTTGCCCCCTCGTCCTCGACCTCGACGGCAACGGTGTGCAAACCGTGGGTGTGGACCACGGCGTGCGCTTTGACCTGAAGGCCACGGGGGACACCCCCACCGTGGGCTGGACCGACGGCCGCGACGGCCTGTTGGTGCTGGACCGCAATGGCAATGGCCGCATCGACGATGGCGCAGAGCTGTTTGGCGAAGGCACCACCTTGGCGAACGGCCTCAAAGCCCCCGATGGGTTCACGGCCCTGGCGGAGGCCGACGACAACGGCGACGGCGTGATCAATGCCCAAGACGCGGTGTTTGGGCAACTGCAAGTCTGGGTGGACGCCAACATCGACGGCGTGACCCAGGCCGGTGAGCTCAAGGGCTTGGCCGAGCTGGGGGTGGTGGAGTTCAACCTCAAGGCCACCACCGGCACCGAAGTGCAAAACGGCAACCTGCTGGGCCTGCTGTCGGACTACACCACGGCCGACGGCCAACGCCACGACTTGGTGGACGTGTGGTTTGCAGTGGCCCCGGAGGCCGCCCCTGCGGCGCTCGAAGGCGCAGACCTGCTGCAGAGCCCCAGCGCCCTGGAGCAGGCCACCGCCGCTGAGGCCACCGAGCTGGGCCAGCGCGCCAGCACCGGCCACCTGGCGCTGATGTCTCACGCCCTGCATGCGGGGGCGCACCACGAGTGGCAGCGGCATGAGGTGGCGATGCACTGACCTGGCGAGGCAGTGTGGTGCGGTGCGGTGCGGTGCGGGCCACTGTGCCGCCGCCGCATCGCCCGCCGAGCAAGGCTTTGAGACGCCATGCATCACACAAAGATGTGCTTATGACGGTGCTTGTTTTAGGGGCCGGCTGGCCCGCCTTGTCGACGGCTCACGCACTGACGGAGCGTGGGTTTGCGGTCACCGTGATCGAACCTCCCGGGTATCTGAATACCAAGGAGGACGACTGCCCGGTGGTGCTGAGCACTGCAGCAGGAGACGGCACACGCATCTGGGGCGCTGTGCTGCTGAACCGTCAGGCAGGCCTGAGCCTGCGGCAGCGTGCCGCCTGGCTTTCTCGGCGTTGGCTCGGCCAGCGGCATCCGCTGGCGAGCTTGCTGCGGCAACGCACTGGCGAGCTGATCCGCCGCAGCCGCGACGACCTGGAGGCACTCGGTCAACAACTGGGCACGGGAATTCACCGCTTGGCGTATGCGGCCACCATGGAGATGTCTCTCAGCGGTGACACTGGGGTACAAAACGTGCCGGTCCTGGACGGACTCGATCGGCTTCGCATGGCCCTACAGCGCCATTTGGTACGCCAAGGTGTGACGTTTCTGCGCAGGGCTTTGGTGGGGTGGACGCGCCAGGGTCCACAGCTTCACTACTTGACGGTGCGCAGCGACACGGGCTTGCCAGAGACCTTGGCGCTTCAGGCCGTGGTGGTCGCGGACTGGGACTTTGCGCGCCCTCTGGCCGCAGCGCAGGGGATTGCACCGCCCCTGGCACGTGTGTCGCGCCTCCGTGTGCGCTTCAGCCTGCCGCAGGGCCATCATCGCCGTCGCACCTTGAGCGTTCGAGATGAGGTCCTTGGCATGCACGCACTTCGCAGCCACGACAGCGCCTGGGTGCTGGGGCCCCGCTGCTTTGGTCGACTCAAGCGCGTCGCCCCTGACGAGACCGGCTTGCTGCTCGACTTTGCGCGCACCACGCTGGGCATCGAGCGTCGCGCCGAGGTACACCACCCCACCGTGCAACACCTGTGGGCCACACCCGACGGCCTGCCGCTGATGGGCGCCCCCAGCGCCATCAGCAACCTCTATATGAACCTAGGGCACGACGGCGCCTGTGCGCCGACGTGCCAACACGATCAAATCCGCCAGCGAGAATCTTCTTGCCGCCAGCCTGGGCCGCGTTGAAGCCTTGCTGAATCGCTCCAAGAACTTGCTCAGCACTTTGGCCTAGCTGCGCAGGCTGGTTGGCGGCCCAGTCTTTGGCGGGGGCCAGGCGGAAGTGCGGGCACCATTGGCACCGCCGCGCTTGTCGCTGCCTCGGAAAGTAGACGCTGAGGCCCACGCGGGGCCCACCAACTCCGAGATGCTCCAGGCCTGAAGCCAGCACCTGGACTTTGAGGGAGCAATACGTAACTA
>JAXHNT010000027.1:0-4769 GCA_034520165.1 Ideonella sp. | reverse complement strand
CGATCACGGCGTCGCTTGCAAGAGCAGCAACTACTTGGGGCTGTTGCAAAACCTGGGGGTGGGCCACCCCGAAGCCCCGCTGGACAAGCGCGTCACCACCGTGGGCCGGGTCAAGGACATGGGGATACGGGTGGCGAGAACATCGCCCACTACAAAGTGCCGCGCTACATCCGTTTTGTCGACGAGCTGCCCATCACGGTGACGGGCAAGCCGCAGAAGTTTGTGATGCGCGAGTTGATGATGCGAGAGCTGGGCTTGAGCCTGATGGCGACAGCTTAATGCTCAAGCACGCGCGAAGCGGTGCACCGCCCAAGCCCGAGCGGCAAAGCTGCCGCTGAGCAGGCCGAACACCGCGCTGGCCAGCACCACAAACCAAGTGGCCTGCACAAAGCTGGCGCCCAAGCCATTGGCCATGCCCAGCACAAACTTGGCCAAAAAGATGCTCAGCAGCAGCGCCATGGGCAGCCAGCTGCCGGGCACTTGCACAGCGCGGCCTTGCCGCACCAGACCCTGCGGCGCCACCCAGCGCACCAGCAAACCCAAGGCCGCACTCAGCCCCACCGCCCAAGCCAGCAAGGGCGCGGGCTGAACCCCAAAGGCACTGGCGACTCCCCAGGCGGAATAGACCAGAAGGCCGCTGGCAACGCTGAGCAGTACAGCGGGCTTGACCACACGCGTGCGCGTCTGACGCAGGCCAATGGCGATCAGGCCCAACAAAATGGCAAAGACCCAAACGGGGATGTGTGACCACATGGCGTTGTCCTCAGCATGAAGCGACATCGGTCGCGATGCCGTGCACTGTGCCTCGCCCTAGGAGTGGCGCCCAGCGCCTTGCGACCGAGCGCTGATGGGCAGCGCCAGCGGTCAGCTCAAAGCGCGAACGGCTTGTGCTCTCATTTGCAAGGCGCGGGCTCCGCCACCGCCTTGCACTTCTCGAAGCCCTCGGTGCTGATGCGATTGCCCGCGCCACGGTTCGCCGAAAAACAGGCCACGCTTTCGTTGTACTCGCGCCAGGCGCGCTCGCAAGCAGAACCCCCTGCAGCAGCGCCTTGGCGAGACTCGGGCGGGATCATCACGTCTGGGCCGGTGCCCCCAATGGTGGCACCGTGGGCTGCAGCGGCTTTGAGTCTGACCAGTCGGGCATTGGCCTCCAAGCGCTGGGCCTCCGACACCGGCGCCACCTTGACTTCCACCGTCTTGGCCGTGCCCACACTGGGCTTGGGCGGCTTGTCGCTGAAATGAACCTTGCCTTGGGCGTCTGTCCATTTGTAGAGCTCGCCGGCCTGGAGACCGGTGCACAGCCAAGGCAGCACGCACAGCCACATCACCCCTCGTCGAAGATCGCACGCAGACATTTGCTCACCCTTGCTCCGGGGGCCACTGGCCCACCACCCATGTTGACAAGCCCGATTGTGCGACGGCGGGCAGCTGAACGGGTGTGACGAGATGCCGGTTCATGTCGATGTCATCAAGCAACGCAAGAGCGCCGACATCGGCTGCGCCGATTGGAACAAGATCCAGCCCAACAAAGCCGTCTCCAACACGAGTAAGCCCAGCAACACTGGCACCCAGCGCAACCAGCCTGAAGGCTCGACACTGCTCACCAAAGGTGTGGGTGGGCTGGGCACCCCGGCCGTGACGGGAATGCTGCCCGTGGGCTGGGCCGACAACGTGGCCGTGGCGCGGCCAGGCTGGGGCGCACCGCCTGCGCGCAAACGGGCCAGTTCTTCCCGGCACTCGTCACACTCAGCAATATGGTTTCTGGCATGTTGCATCAGCTTGGGCGGCACATCGCCTTTGGCAATCTTGGGCAAAGCCGAAAAGCACTTGGCATGCACTTTGTCAAAATCCATCGAGGGCTCCGATCAATGACACATAACGCGCGTGCGCACCCACGCTGTTGTGGTCCGTGCCGGGCAACTCCACCCAGCGCGCGACCCCGGCAGGGAAGGCCTGCAGCAGGCCTTGCGCACGCGCCTTGGGCACCACCAAGTCGCGCTCAGCCACCAAGATCAGCGTCGGCAGGCGAATCTGCGGGGCATGAACCAGCGACTCAAATTTGTCTTTGATCAGCCAGCGCGCAGGCAGCCAAGGGTAATGCCCCTGGGCCACCTCGGCCATGCTGTCATAGGGGGTGACCAAGACCAACCTGTCCAGTTGGGACGACGCTGCCAAGCCCGCCGCGACCTGCACGGCCACGCCAGACCCCAGGCTGCGGCCCACCACGGTGAGGCGGCTGTGCGTGGCCAAGACCTGCTGCGCCAGTGCCAGGGCATCGCCCACCAATGCGGCCTCGGTGGCCTGGCCCTGGCTTTGGCCGAAACCCCGGTACTGCAAGGCGTACAGCGCACGGTTCGGAAAGGCCTGTGCCAGCGTCGGCAAGCCCTGCGACACATCCTCCGCATTGCCTCCCAAGTACAGCACGGCCTCGCTGCGGTGGGTGTCCTGCGCCAAGGCGTGCACCACCACTCCATCGGAAGTGGGGACGCGCACGGTGGGCACCGCAGCCCCTTGGGGTTGAGGGTGATAGAGCAGCGCACGCTGACCCGCCCACACAGCCGCAGCCAGCAGCACATAGGTGAACAGACCCAGGGCCAGGAGCTTCATCAACATGCCAGAGACGGGATGAACCGCACCGGGCTGGGAACGATCAGCCGCCAGTCCGAGCCCGTGATGTTGATGTGACTGCCATTGGCAAACTCCAGCTCCAAAGTGCCTTGCGCGGCGCCCACCCAAGGCAGGGCGAGGCTCATGAGCCGCTCTGAGCCGAGGTGCAAGGCCGCGTGCCGGATGCGGCCCAAACCATCGCCCAGCACCGCCAAGCCCTGGGTGTGGGCCTGCTGGACCACCAGCATCAAGCCCAACAATGCGCCCGCCTCTGGCGGTTGACCAACCTGTGCCGCCTGGGCGTTGGCCGCGGCCAAAACCAGGTGCAACGCGGCACCTTGCGGCTCGATACGCGCCACCTCGCTGTCGGCCAGGGTGATCAAATAGGAGGTGTTCATGGGGTGGACGCTGCGGAGGCCGCCGAGGCCCCTTGAAATGGCGCGGTGGGCCAAGCGGCCAGCACCAGTTCGTCCAGCGGCAAGGCGCGACCTGCGGCCTGGGCGATGGCCTTCCACTCGGGCGGGGCTGGGGCCCGCCGCTGAGGCTCTGGGGCACCGCCCCAGCCCAGCTTGAGCGCCACCACCACCGGCCCCCGGCGGGCAACGAAGGGCGGAATTGCCGCCACAGCGGCCACCAAGGCCTGCCCCTGTGGCTGCGACAAGGGCTGCTGCAGGTCCCACCACACGCGGGCCTCTGGCCCTGGGCGGACCGCCAGCACCACAAAACCAGTGTTCGGCACCCACCCTGCTTGACGGGTCAGGTGGCCCAGCGCAGCCTCGACCGTTTTGAGGTAGCTGGCCAGCGCGTCGATGTTCTGCACCCGCGTCTGCATCTGCTCATCCGGCAGCAGCATCACCACCCCAAAGCGCTGTAAGGCCGCCTCCGCGACGGCCACGGGCTGCGCTCGCAAGCCAGGGGCTGCGGTCAAGGCACACAGGCACAACAAGCAAAGTGAGAAACGACGCATGGGAACAAAGCGGCCACAAAGGCCGCTATTGTTGCCGCAACAGTCGGCGTCCAGCAGGCCACCCGTGACCCGCACCTCACACGCACCCCTCCAAACCCCTAAAGCCCCTGGCGCTAAACCGGCAAGCGGGGTGTCACATGATCCCCATCCGGCTTCAGCCAAGGGTCAAGGTGGGTCATGAGGTTGAGAACGCGGTGGCGCTGCATGACGCGATGGCGCGCCTCCACGGCGATCTCATGCCCAGCCTCAATGGTCAGCTCAGCGTCCACTTCCAGGTGCGCATCGACGACGATCATGTCGCCCATCTTGCGGGTGCGCACGTCGTGCACGCCGCGCACGCCGGGAGTCTCTAGCAGCGTGGCCCGAATGGCGGCCACCTCGACCTCATCGACGGCGCGGTCCATCAGGTCGTGCATGGCATCCCAGCCAAACTCCCAGCCCATCTTGCCGACCATGAAGCCCACGATCAAGGCCGCCACCGGGTCAAGAATGGGGTAGCCCGCCAGGTTGCCGATGATGCCCAAACCCACCACCAATGAAGACGCCGCGTCTGAGCGCGCATGCCAGGCATTGGCCACCAACATGCTGGAGCGCACCCGCTTGGCCACCGCCAGCATGTAGCGGAACAGCAGCTCCTTGGCCACCAAGGCCCCACCCGCCACCCACAGGGCGGCGATGTGCACCGGCTGCACAGACTCAGGCGTCTGCAGCTTTTGCGCGGCCGACCACAACATGCCCACACCCACGGCCAACAGCAAGCCGCCCAACACCAGCGACGCCGCTGTCTCAAAGCGATGATGCCCGTAGGGGTGGTCCTCGTCAGCGTCCTTCTTGGCATGGTGTCCGGCAAACAGCACCACAAAGTCAGACACCAGGTCAGACAGCGAGTGAATACCGTCGGCCACCAAAGCCTGCGACTTGGTCAGCACACCGGCCGTGATCTGCACCACCGTCAGCACCACGTTCACCCACACGCTGACCCAGGTGCTGCGCGAGGCCGCCGCCGCTCGCTCGGCGGGGCTGTGTTCGTCGTCTTCGGGCTCGTTAAATGGCGGGGTGATGTTCATAGAAGGGTCTCAGATTCGCAGGCGCTATTAGACCCGCTGCAGATGAAGCCCTGCTGAATGGCATCAGCCCAGCGCTTCAGCCACCGTGGCCACCCTCACCCGCGTGGACAAGGCAGCAATACGTAACT
>JAXHNT010000025.1:0-4585 GCA_034520165.1 Ideonella sp. | reverse complement strand
AGTTACTGCTGGTGGCGACCTTGCCATCCCCGCAAAGCATGGAAAAGCGCGCGCCTTCGGCCGCTGGCATGCTGCCCCAGCAGCCGGGGGTTTGGACCTCGCTGACGACCTTCCGGGTTTGCAGGTTGACCACCGTCACGGACGTGCCCGGCGTGGCATTCATCACCAGCACAAATTGGCCGTTACCAGTGATGCTGACCAAGCCGCGATAGTTCAGGGCTTGGGCGCGATTGGGCGGCAGCGTGACTTCATACTTGAAACCCAGGTTTTGGGTGTCGTGTACTTCCAGCACGTCGCTGCGCTCACCGCGCGAGCCGCGGGCCAGATAGCTGGTGGCCACATACACACGCGCCGCAGACGTGCCGGCGAGGGTGCTGGGGGCTAAGGTCTCAGCGGGTAACTCAGGGGGCGGGGCTTTGGCTGGCGCCGCCAGGGTCAGGCCGCAGCTCAGCATTAGGCCAAGCAGCAGGGTTGGACGCACCGTCGCAGAATGCATAGAGCTCTCCTCGCGATGCCAGGATGGGCAGGGCGCAAACGTTGCGCAGCCTCATCAGCATCATGGGAGCCGATTCTGAGAAAGTATGCCCAAGCCGAATATCACGATTCGGCAAACCGGCCCTGGGGTCTCCCCGGTCGAGGGGAAACCCCAGTGAGGGTCACTTCAACAAGGAGCCCAGCAGACTGCCCAAGTCAGGCTGAGCACCCGCCGCCGGCAATTGGCCATTGGGGGTCATCTGGTCGATGACTTGCGGCAGCAGTTGCGAGAGCTGGCTCATCAGGTCGCCTTGGCTGAGCCCGGTTTGCTGGGCCACACCGGCCAGGGCGCTGTTGCCGCCCAGCACGGATTGCAACTGCTCGGCCGAGATCGGCAGATTCTGGCCTGTAGAAACCCAGGATGAGACCACGTCACCCAAGCCGCCTTGCTGGAACTGTTGCACCAGACCGGCCAAGCCGCCGCCCTGGCCGCCTTGGCTCAGCAAGCTGGTGACGACATTGATCAACGCAGCTTGACCGACGCCCTGGCCTCCTTGGCCCAACATCCCGACAACAGAATCCAGCAAGCCCATGGCATCTCTCCTAAAAATACGTGTGACAGCGAAGGCTCGCAGCATGCCTCAGCACCGCTCGGCTCAGCAGGGATTGAAGGGCTGAACGTGCATTGCTGAAAGCCAGCGTCGCAAAGCCGTCACAGGCTTGCGGGCCGGGTTCACAGATGGGGGCTGCAGAGTACGGAGAGTCCAGCCAGGGTAGCGAGCGGGGCAGTGTCGGCCCGCAGCACACGCGGGCCTAGGCTCAAGGGCACAAAGCCACGGCTGCGGGCCAGCGCTTCTTCCTTGGGGTCCAGCCCCCCTTCTGGGCCGCTGAGCAAGGTGATGTGTGCGGGTACGCGGCCTGACCAAGCTGAGAGCGGGCGGGCGTCCGGCGCAAAGCTCAGCAGCAGGCGCTCGCCGTCTGCTGCGTCGGGGCTGAGGCCACCCAGCCACTCGGCCAAGTTCTTCACTGGGGCGATGCAGGGCACGGTTGTGCGGCCACTTTGCTCGGCGGCGGCCTGGGCTACGCCTTGCCAATGGCTGCGGCGGCGCTCCGCCCGCTCGCCTTGCAAGCGCAACACCGAGCGGGTGCTGTGCAGGGGCTGCACTGCGACGGCGCCCAATTCGGTGGCTTTCTCGACCAAGGCATCCATGCGTTCGTTGGCCGGCATGCCCAGCGCCAAGCTCACGGCCACGGGCAGTTCTCGGTGACAGGCTTGGTGAGCCCCAATGCGGACGTCGGCGTCTTGCCGGCCCATGCGGGTCACGCTGGCGGCCCATTCGCCGCCCTGGCCGTTGAAAAGGGTCAGCGCATCTCCGGGCTGCAGGCGCAGCACTTGAATGTGGCGCGAGGCCTCTGCGGGGAGGGTGAGTTCGGCGCCATCTTGCAGCGGCGCATCCAGGTACAAACGAGGCGGCATGGGCGTGAGTGTGCCTCAGCCTGGCTTCAGGCCGCCGGAGCAAAGCGCGCTGCCAGCGCTGCTTTGTCCGATGGCGTCAGTTGGCGCTGGGTTTGTCGCGCAGTTCCCGGCGCAGCACCTTGCCCACCGGAGTCTTGGGCAAGTCAGCGCGGAACTCCACCACCTTGGGCCGCTTGTAGCCCGTCAAGTTGGCTTCGCACCAAGCGCGCACGTCTTGCTCGGTCAGGGCTGGGTCTTTCTTGACGATGACCACCTTCACGGCTTCGCCCGCTTTGTCGTCGGGCACGCCCACGGCAGCGCATTCCAGCACGCCCGGCAATTGGGTGAGCACGTCTTCGACTTCGTTGGGGTACACATTGAAGCCCGAAACCAAGATCATGTCCTTCTTGCGGTCCACGATCTTGAAGTAGCCGCGCTCGTCCATGATGCCGATGTCGCCGGTGCGGAAGAAGCCATCCGCCGTCATGACCTTGGCGGTTTCATCTGGCCGCTGCCAATAGCCGGCCATGACCTGCGGACCCTTGATGGCGATCTCGCCGGCTTGGCCCATCGCGACCAAGTTGCCGTCATCGTCCAGCAGCTTCATCTCGGTGTTGGGCACTGGAATGCCGATGGTGCCACTGTAGGCGTCGGTGTCCACGCGGTTGCACGAGGCCACCGGTGAGGTCTCGGAGAGGCCATAGCCCTCGCAGATGGGGCAGCCGGTTTTCTCCAGCCACAGCCGCGCGGTGGCCTGCTGCACGGCCATGCCACCGCCCACCGAGATCTTCAGGTGGCTCCAGTCCACTTTGTCAAAGTCAGGGTGGTTGGCCATGGCGTTGAACAAGGTGTTCACGGCCGGCAGGCTGTGGAAGCGCTCGCGGCTCAGCTCTTTGAACAGGGCGGGCAGGTCGCGAGGGTTGGCGATCAAGATGTTGCAGCCGCCCATGCGCAGGCCCAGCATCATGTTGGTGTTGAAGCCGAAGATGTGATAGATCGGCAGGGCGCAGATGGTGGTGATCTGCTCGCCATTGGGGATCTTGTTGAGCGACGGTTGGTACCAAGCTTCGGACTGCAAGACATTGGCCACCAGATTGCGGTGCAGCAGCACCGCGCCCTTGCTGACGCCGGTGGTGCCGCCGGTGTACTGGAGCACCGCAATGTCGTCGGCGCCCACGACCGGGGCGGTAAAGGGCTTGCTGCGGCCGATAGCCACCGCGTCATTGAAGCGCACCGGGGCGGCCAAGGTGTAGGCCGGCACCATCTTTTTGACTTTGCGAACCACGTGGTTGATGAGGGCGCCTTTGAGGAAGCCCATCATGTCGCCCATGGCGGCCAGCACCACATGCTTGGTGGGCACGGCATCGGCCACTTGCTGCAAGGTGGTGGCAAAGTTCTCCAGGATCACGATGGCTTTGGCGCCCGAGTCCTTGAGCTGATGCTCCAACTCACGCGGGGTGTAGAGCGGGTTGACGTTGACGACCACCAAGCCTGCACGCAGGATGCCCGCCACCGCCACCGGGTATTGCGGCACATTGGGCAGCATCACTGCCACGCGGTCACCCTTGACCAAGCCCAGGCTTTGCAGATAAGCCGCAAAGGCGCGCGACAGATCGTCGATCAGTTCAAAGTTAAAGGGCTTACCCATGAATCGGTAAGCCGGCAGGCCCTGATGCTTGCGGAAGCTCTCTTCCAACAAGGCGACCAAAGAGGGGTAGACGTCTGTCTGCACCTCCGCAGGCACGCCATCGGGATATTGCTTCAGCCAAATCTTTTCCATGGATCCTCTCCGAGAACGGAAGCGCGATTCTCTCTGCTGCGATGGGCCGCCAGCATCAGGGGATTCGATAGCGAGTTTTGGGGGAATGCCCCTAAGGGTCAGACCGAGGTGCGCAAGGCGTGCAACACGATGTCGCGCGCCATTTCTGCAGCGATCTCGGCCAAAAAGCACTCGAAGTCCACATGGGCTTGGTCGTCTGCGCGGTCTGACACCGTGCGCAACACTGCGAAAGGGCGCGCAAAGTCTGCACAGACTTGGGCCACGGCGGCCCCCTCCATTTCCACGGCCAGGGCTTCAGGCAGCAGGCTGCGCAAGGCTTGGCTCTCCAGCGTGGTGGAGACAAAGCGGTCGCCGCTGATGATCAAGCCCTGGTGGCACCTGGGCGCCTGCAAGCCAAAAGCGGCCAGACCGTTGGCCAGCTCGGGCTCGGGCTGCGCCAGCACGGCGTGTGCAGCGCGCCGCAGGCGTTCGCTCCAGAGCGGGTCTGGGGCAAAGCGGTCTGTGCCCCTGCCTGGCACCACCCAGCGCGGGAACAAGGGGGAGACATCCAGATCGTGTTGCAGCAGGGCGTCGGCCACCACCACATCGCCCACCTTCACGCTCGGCCCCAGGCCACCTGCCACGCCGGTGAACAGTAAGGCGCTGGCCTGAAAGTGCTGGCACAGCACGGCAGCGGTGGCGGCGGCCGCCACCTTGCCGATACCACTCAGCACCAGCACCACCTCTTGCCCGGCGAGCTGGCCTTGGTGAAAGCGGCGCCCGGCCAGTGTGGTGATCTGGTCGTTGGGCATCAAGGCCTTGAGGGCCGCCAACTCCGGCGGCATGGCCGAGACAATGGCCAGCATCCCGTGGCTCCCCTCGGCGGCCTTACTCGA
>JAXHNT010000038.1:0-59692 GCA_034520165.1 Ideonella sp. | reverse complement strand
GGCCTTGACCATGTCTTCGACCACCTTCTTCGCATCGCCGAAGACCATCATGGTTTTGTCCATGTAGAACAACTCGTTATCCAGACCGGCATAACCCGCCGCCATGGAGCGCTTGTTGACGATGATGGTCTTGGCCTTGTAGGCCTCTAGGATCGGCATGCCGTAGATGGCGCTGCCCTTGGTGAGTGCGGCAGGGTTGACCACGTCATTGGCGCCCAGGATGATGGCCACATCCGCCTGTCCGAACTCACCGTTGATGTCTTCCATCTCGAAGACTTGGTCATAGGGCACTTCGGCCTCGGCCAGCAACACGTTCATGTGGCCCGGCATGCGGCCTGCCACCGGGTGGATGGCGTATTTGACGGTGATGCCCTTGTGGGTCAGTTTCTCGGCCAGCTCCTTGACGGCATGCTGGGCACGGGCCACGGCCAAGCCGTAGCCGGGCACGATGACCACGGTTTCGGCATTGCCGAGGATGAAGGCCGCGTCATCGGCGCTGCCGCTCTTGACCGGCCTAGCCTCTGACTTCACACCCGTTGCGGCGGTGGCGTCACCCCCAAAGCCACCCAAGATGACGTTGAAGAAGCTGCGATTCATGGCCTTGCACATGATGTAGCTCAGGATGGCACCCGAGCTGCCCACCAAGGAGCCGGCAATGATCAACATGCTGTTGTTCAGCGAGAAGCCAATGCCCGCTGCCGCCCAGCCCGAATAGCTGTTGAGCATGGACACCACCACCGGCATGTCGGCACCACCAATCGGGATGATGATGAGCACGCCCATCACGAAGCCCAGCGCGCAGACCAAGGCAAATTGGGTGGGGGACTCGGTGAACATGAAGGCCACCACACAGTACAGCGAGGCCAGGCCCAGCACTGCATTGAGTTTGTGTTGACCCGCAAACACCACTGGGGCACCTTGGAACAGGCGGAATTTGTACTTGCCGCTGAGTTTGCCAAAGGCGATCACCGAGCCCGAGAAGGTCACCGCGCCGATAAACGCCCCCAATGCCAGCTCCAGGCGGTTGCCCGCCGGAATCTCACCGCCCTTGGGCGAGATCTGGAAGGCCCAGGGCTCGGCCACGGCAGCCACGGCGATGAAGACCGCTGCCAAGCCGATCATGCTGTGCATAAAGGCCACCAGCTCGGGCATCTTGGTCATCTCGACGCGCTGGGCCATGAGGGCCCCGGCACCTCCACCCACCACCAAGCCCAGCAAGACCCAGGCGAGGCCATTGGCACTGCCCGACAACTTGATGATCAGCGCCGTGGTGGTGAGCACGGCAATGGTCATGCCGATCATGCCAAACAGATTGCCGCGAATCGAGGTGGTCGGGTGCGAAAGGCCCTTCAAGGCCTGGATGAAGCAGACGCTCGCAACGAGGTACAGCAGGACAACAAGGTTCATCGACATCATGCGGCTCCTGTCCCTGCGGTGGGCTTGTCAGCCGCGGGCTTCTTTTCTTTCTTCTTGAACATTTCCAGCATGCGCCGGGTCACCAAGAAACCACCAAACACATTCACCGCAGCGAGTGCGACGGCCAACACCCCAAAGGTGCGGGCAAAGGTGGTTTCGGTCAGCGCGGCGGCCAGCATGGCACCGATGATGACGATGGCCGAGATGGCATTGGTCACCGCCATGAGGGGCGTGTGCAGGGCGGGTGTGACCGTCCAGACCACGTGGTAGCCCACGTAGATGGCGAGCACAAAAATGATCAGATTGATCAGGGTGGGGGATACAGCATCCATATCAGGTCTCCTCGTTAGAGCGGCGTCTTTGGCGTGGCCTTGGCGGCCTCAGGCGCGCTTGACTTGGCCTGCCTGCGTCATCAGGCAGGCGGTCACGATGTCATCATCAGCGGGCATCTCGAAGCGGGCGTCTTTGGTCAAGACCAGCTTGAGAAAGTCCAGCACATTGCGGGCGTACAGAGCCGAGGCATCGGCCGCCACCAAGGCAGGCAGGTTGGTCTCGCCCACGATGTGGACCCCATGCTTGGTGACGGTCTTGCCAGCTTCGGTCAGCGGGCAGTTGCCGTCGTGGCCGCTCGCGCCCTTGCCCGCAGCAATGTCGATGATGACCGAGCCCGGTTTCATGGCCTTCACCATGTCTTCGGTGATCAACACCGGTGCTGCACGGCCGGGGATCAGCGCCGTGGAGATGACCACATCGGCGGCGGCGACGCGCTTGGCCACCTCCACCTTTTGGCGGTCTAGCCAGCTCTGCGGCATGGGCCGGGCATAACCACCCACGCCCACGGCGGCCTCTTTCTCTTCGGCTGTCTCATAGGCCACGTCAATGAACTTGGCCCCCAGAGACTCGACCTGCTCCTTGACGGAGGGCCGCACGTCCGACGCTTCAATGACCGCGCCCAGGCGCTTGGCGGTGGCAATGGCCTGCAAGCCCGCCACGCCCACGCCCAAGATCACCACGCGCGCGGCCTTGACCGTGCCCGCCGCCGTCATCAGCATGGGGAAGAACTTCTGGTAGCGGTCGGCCGCCATGATGACGGCCTTGTAGCCCGCGATATTGGCCTGGCTGGACAGCACGTCCATGCTTTGCGCGCGGGTGGTGCGGGGCGCGGCTTCCAGCGCAAAGCTGGTCAGTCCTGCGTTAGCCATCTGGCTCAAGCCGTCTTTATCGAAGGGGTTGAGCATGCCCACCAGCACCGCGCCCGGCTTCATCAGGCCCAGCTCGTCGGCACTGGGCCGCTGGACCTTGAGCACCAACTCGGCCCCCAGTGCGGCATTGCGATCAACGATCACCGCGCCCGCGGCCTCATAGGCCGCATCGGTGATGCTGGCGAAGACGCCCGCCCCCGATTGCACCTGCACCGTATGGCCTTGGGCCGCATACTTCTTGGCCGTCTCTGGGGTGACGGCAACGCGCGTTTCACCCGCCGCTGTCTCCAGCGGTACACCTATCAACATGGACTGTCTCCTCTTGGTACATCGGGCCCATTGGCCTGTATCAGCTTGCGCCGATGCTTGACAAAGCTTAACTGCAAAGCCCTACAAAGCACTGAATGTGCCCGAAGGCGTTGCGCTCTGGCTGCAATCGCCCGCCTCTAACAGGCGTAATATGCCTCGCTATGGGAGAAGAACGCTGGAAACCAAGCGTCACCGTGGCGGCCGTTGTTCACCGTGCGGGACACTATTTATTGGTCGAGGAGATGACCTCCGACGGCCTGAAGCTCAACAATCCCGCGGGCCATCTAGACCCGGGTGAGGCGCTGCTCGCGGGCGCTTGCCGAGAGACGCTGGAAGAAACCGCCTGTCCCTTCGTGCCAGAGGCCTTGGTGGGGGTGTATCTCGCGCGCCTGCACCGGGCTCAATCGCACGAAGACATCACCTATTTGCGCTTCGCCTTTTGCGGCGATGTGGGTGACCGCGTCGCGGGCCAGGCGCTAGACCACCCCGTGGTGCGCACCCTCTGGATGAGCCTGGCCGAGGTGCGGGCCAGCGTGGATCGCCATCGCAGCCCCTTGGTCTTGCAGACCATAGAGGATCACCACGCTGGAAAGCGCTTCCCATTGGATCTTTTGAGTACGCACCCTAGTGTTGCGCTGCTTCAAAAATAGGCAGGTAGCCGGGCGCATTTTGCAATCTGGAATGCGTCACCATGTTGCGTCAACTCGCAACGCGCCTGGGCAGGCGCTGCAACAGGGCATCCAAGGTCTCTAGCCGCACGGGCTTGGCAATGTGCTCATCCATGCCGCTGGCCAAGGCCATTCGGCGGTCTTCGTCGGAGGCGCAGGCCGTCAGTGCGCAGATGAAGACCCGGTGCGGCTCGGGCAAGGCGGCTTCACGGCGCCGCAGGCCTTCGGTCACGCTGAGGCCGCTGAGGCCAGGCATGTTCAGGTCCATCAAGACCAGGTCGTAGTCCAGGGGCACGGGCAGTGCCAGCGCAGACTCTCCGTCTTCCATCACCGTGACGTCGCAGCCCAAATGCTCCAACTGGGCACGGGCCACCACCTGATTGACCGGGTTGTCTTCCACCACCAGGACCCGCAAGGCCGTTTCCGCCGTGTTGCGGGCGGTGTCAGAGAAGGACGCCACAGGCGGCAGGTGTGCTGCGGGCTTGGCGGCTTGACCCAAGCGGACAGTGAAGCTGAACTCGCTGCCCACACCCACGGTGGAGTCCAGACACATGGTGCCTTCCATCAAGTGCACGAGGTTGGCGCTGATGGCCAAGCCCAGGCCGGTGCCGCCGTGGCGCCGAGTGATGGAGGTGTCAGCCTGCTGGAAGGGCAGGAAGACCCGATCGCGGTCGGTGTCTGGGATGCCGGGGCCGGTGTCGCGCACACTGCCGCGCAGCAAGTAGGGGGCGCTGGCACCCTCGCCCATGGGGGCGCCAGACAGCGTCACCTCGACCCGACCGCGGTCGGTGAACTTCACCGCATTGCCGATCAAGTTGAGCAAGATCTGGCGAAGTCGTCCGGCATCGCCCAACAAGCACGCCGGGAGGTCGGGGGCCAGATGACTGCGCAACTCCAACGCCTTGCGGTCAGCATCTCCTTGCAGCAGCACCATCACATCACGCATCAGCTCGTGCACCGAGAAGGGCTCGCTGGCCAGGCGCACGCGGCGGGCATCCGCTTGTGCCCAGTCCAGCAAGTCGCTGATGATGGCTTGCAGGGCACGTGTGGAGCGGTCCATCACCTCCAGGCGGGCCCGGTCGGCTTCATTCAGGGACGAGCCCATCAGCATGAGCTGCGTCA
This sequence comes from Ideonella sp., assembly GCA_034520165.1. Classification (GTDB taxonomy): domain Bacteria; phylum Pseudomonadota; class Gammaproteobacteria; order Burkholderiales; family Burkholderiaceae_C; genus Ideonella. Next base: position 54,975 of record JAXHNT010000038.1, on the reverse strand, counting down.
TGCCGGCCAAGCCGTTGACGGGTGTGCGCAACTCGTGGCTGACATTGGCCAGGAAGCGAGACTTGGCGGCATTGGCCTGCTCGGCCACATCTCGGGCTGCGTTCAGCTCGGCCGAGCTGAGTTCAAGGCTGCGCTGCACCAGAGCAAGGTCGCGCTCCATGTCCAGATAGGCGGCATCCACACGTTCAAGCAGCGCGGGCAGTCTTGCGGCCATCTGTCGCAGCGTCTCTTCGTCGCCGCCTGTACTCAACTGAGCGGCCAGGGCGTGGCGGCTCTCTGAGCCCAGCGTGGCCCGCAACTGCCGCGCCAGCAGCTTGGAGGTCTTGCTAGGGTCAGACATCAGGCCAGGGGACGTTCACACAGCCCCAGAATCGTCATGGTCTGGTTGTTCAGGCTGCAGATGCTGGCTTGGTCATGGCCCAAAGGGGCGATCTCGCCATAGGAGTAAAAGCCCATCAAGGCCGCATGAGCGCCGAGACTGCCCCTCACCGCTTCCAACTCTTCTTCAACCCGCTCGCCCATCACCAGCTTGCGGCCCACGCAGCTCACCAGCAAAGCCAACTCTGCAGGAGCCGGCAAGGCTTGGTGAACATGTTCGGCGGCGGTTTGTGCGCCGTCGACCAAGGCGTCGGTGCTGGCATACATCAGGCGCAACATGCTGTGGTGGGGCAGGTCACCGGCAAGAGTGAGCGAGCCGCTGGCCGCGTCTATACCCAAAATGGTGCGTACCAGACCGGTGGGCTGCAATTGCTCGTCCAGCACTTCAAAGGGAAACAGCAAGCCCGAGGCGGGGAGGTCTTTGGCATGGTCGCCGAGGTAGCGGCGATACAGCTCCAAGGCCGGTTCACCATCCAGCTCATACAAGCGCGAGCCTTCAACGCGGGTGGCGCGGCGCGCCATGCCAAAAGGCTTCCAGCCCCCGTAAGCGGCCTGACCGAAGCAGAGCTGGTCGCCGTAAAGGCCGATGCCCACCACATGCTCCGCGCTGGGACCTTCGTCGCTCAAGACCCAGGTGCGGGCAAAGGCGCCGTCGTCCCCTGCCAAGCCGCCGGCCACCACCACCTGTGGCGGCAAGCCCGATTGCAGGCCTTCGATCAAGCAACTGCCATTGATATTGACGCCCTGCGCCAGCACGATGACACCACGGGGTTGGGTATCCGCTTGTGCGGTGAGGGCGCGTGCCAGTGCCTGGCCGGCTTCTCGAGAACCTTCCAGGCCGCGCAACGGCACCCGTGCAACCAGGACTTGGGCGTGCTCAAAGCGCACCGCTGTTAAGACGCCGCCGTGAGAGTGGACGGATTCACCCTGAATCTGCCCTGCGGTAGAACACCCTGCCAGGGCTGCGTTGGGCCAAGTTTCTCGCAAGGCGGACAGCCAAGCCGCGTCATGCAGCAGGGCCGCGTCGCCAAAGAGCAGCAGCAGATCGGGGGGCGCCGCCATGAGCCCGCGTAGGAGGGCGGTATCTGGCCTGTCTTGGGGCGAAATATTAAGTTGGGCGACCTGCATCAATACTCCTCTGCAATTTGCCCTCAATGCCGCCCGAGCACTCTAGCAGAGGGCAGCCTTGCAAGCATTCCTAAAATGCGGGTTACATGAACCCAAACACTCCCCACCAACGCGTCGTGGTCGGACTCTCCGGCGGTGTCGACTCGGCTGTTTCGGCCTGGCTGCTCAAGCAGCAAGGGCACGAGGTGGTCGGCATCTTCATGAAAAACTGGGAAGACGACGACGACAGCGAGTTTTGCTCGTCCAACATTGATTTTGTGGACGCAGCAGCCGTTGCAGATGTCATCGGCATTGAGATCGAACATGTGAACTTCGCAGCCGACTACAAAGATCGGGTATTTGCGGAATTCTTGCGCGAATACGAGGCCGGGCGCACCCCCAACCCCGATGTGCTGTGCAACGCCGAAATCAAATTCAAGGCCTTTTTGGACCATGCGTTTGCACGCGGGGCCGACAAGATCGCCACGGGCCACTATGCGCGGGTGCGCCAGCACGAGGGGGCGTATCAGTTGCTCAAAGGCCTGGACCCGCTCAAGGACCAAAGCTACTTCTTGCACCGCCTGAACCAGGCGCAACTCGCGCGCACGCACTTCCCGGTTGGCGAATTGCCCAAAACCGAGGTGCGGCGCTTGGCCCAAGAGATTGGCCTGCCCAATGCCAAGAAGAAGGACTCGACGGGCATCTGCTTTATCGGGGAGCGGCCCTTCCGCGAGTTTCTGAACCGCTACCTGAAGCACCAGCCTGGGCCCATCGTCGATGAGCGGGGCCGCAAGCTGGGCCAGCATGTTGGCTTGAGCTTCTACACCCTGGGCCAGCGCCAGGGCCTGGGCATTGGCGGGGTCAAAGAAAAGAAAGCCCCGCGCGGCGGCGGCGAACACCAGCCCTGGTTTGTGGCGCGCAAAGACCTAGAGCGCAACGCGCTGGTGGTGGTGCAAGGCCACGACCACCCGGCCCTGCAATACCAATGGTTGGAGGCCTATAACGCGAGCTGGGTGGCGGGCGGGCCACCCACGGCCGCCACCTATGGCACCAAGAGCCGCTATCGCCAGGCGGATTCACCCGGCGCTTTGAGTGCGGCAGCGGGCCAGCACTTCAGGCTGGACTTTGCACAGGCGCAATGGGCGGTCACACCCGGCCAATCCGCCGTGCTCTATGACGGCGAGGTCTGCCTGGGCGGTGGGGTGATCAGCGCCGCCGCATGAAGGCGCGGATGGCGCCTCGGATCAGGCCCATCACCACGCCCATCAGTAGGCCTTGCACCAGGCCTTTATTGCCCAAAGAGCCGCGCAAGGCCCCGTTGAGTCCGCCGCGTGCGGCACCGCGCGCAGCACCCCGACCTACACCACCAAAGCGTTTCATAGTCCCACCAGCTTAGAGATTTCATCGGCGCTGATCGCGCCCTCGGTGCGCCCATGGGCGCCGGTCTTGCCATTGCGATAAAGGGTCAGCGGCACACTTTCTGTGCGCAGGCTGAGGAAGAGCTCAGTATTGGCCTTGACTTTGGCCTTGGCGTCTTCCGGCAAGTTGTCGGGCACGGCGAGCGTGCCGGTGCGGGCCAGCATTTTGCTCTCGTGCTCCTCCATGGCCGCGGCCGGAGACGGCGCGGCGAGCATGGCCGCTCCCACCTCGATGGACTTGGGCCGCAACCAGCCGACCGGGATCCAAACGATGCGCAATTTCTTGACCAGCGGCTTGGCATTCATCCACAGCTGCGCGCAGTGCGGGCAGGCCGGGTCAAAAAACACATAAATGGTTTGCGAAGCCATCACCGGCCCGGTGGCAAAGCCATGGGCTTTGGCGGCTTTTTGGTAGGCCTCGATGTCGGCCGCTGAGCCCGTGGCGGCGACGGGAGCGGTGTTGGCCGCGTCAGAGCAGGCCATCAAGGGCAGGCCCACCAAGAGGGTCAGGGCTAGGGAGCGACGCAGCATGAGCGGGCTTTCAGTGGAGACAAAGCGCTATGGTAGCCAAGCTCAGCGTCTGTGGCGCAAGCACGGGCTATTCAGCGCACGCCGCGCCGCTCGGCCATCTCTTGGCCCATGGCTTGGGCTTGGCTGGCGTCCAGGTGGATTCGCACCCAGGGGTAGACCACCGCATCCTCCCAAGCAGCATGGGCCCGCAGGCGTTGCGCCCAGTGTGCCCAGTGCGCCTGTATGGCCGACGCTCCCGCAAGGGGCGGCCACACCCCACGGCAGACCTCCGCCAAGGCGGGGCGTGCGGCTGACCAAGCTTGGGCCAGGTACGCATGGTCACTCAGCAATTGCTGGGCCCACGCCTGCGTGTCGGCGTTGCGCTGCAGCAGCGGCACCAGGTGCAGTTCTTCGTCGTGATGATGATGGGGGGCCGCCAGGTCGAAGTAGCGCAGCACATCGCGGGCGGCCTCTCGGGCGGGTTGATCCGCACCGTGGACCGCCAAGTGCGCGCTGAGGCGCTCTAAAAGCGCCAAGCTGCGACGCAGGCGTTCGTGGCAGCCGTCCAGCATGTCCAAGGGTTGGTCAAAGCCCGCTGCGGGGCTGGGCTGCAGGGCCAAAAGCGCGTCGCTCATGCCCACACGATAGCCGGAGTTCCTCGGATGCACCTTCAGCCTGAACAAATCCACAATCGGCCATGCGCTGGCCTTACATCACCCGCCGAGATTTCCTAGAAGGCGTGGCCCTGGGCGCTCTAGCCCCTGCGCTCGTGGCGCAGGAGCGCCATCAGGCCGTCGTGCGCGAGGAAGGCCAGACAGACGCCGCCCGCCACAACGCCCACCTCTGGCGCGATGCGCCCGATGCCCACCGCGCATCGTCCGCGCTTGAAGAAGAGGGTCTCGAAGACCTTGTGGTGGTGGGAGCGGGCTTATCCGGCTTGGCGGCGGCCTGGTGGTTCCAGCAGCTTGAACGCCGCCAAGGGCGCGAGCCACGCATCTTGTTGCTGGAGGCTGGAGAGCACCTGGGCGGCCACGCCCACCGCAATGAGTTTGTCAGCCGCAGCGGCGAGCGCTTGGTGGGCTATGGTGGCTCGCAGTCCTTGGACAGCCCCAGCTTGTTTTCACCGGCGGTGCATACCGTGCTGCAAGGCGTGGGCATTGACCTGAAGCGCTTTGACAGCGAGTTCTTCGACCACGGCTGGCACGAGCGCCATGGCGTGAAGGGTCAGGCCTTGGTGTTTGAGCCCGGCGTGTGGCCGGCGACCCAGCCCGTGGTGCTGCCACCCCGCCGCGCCCAAGCCCAGCGTTTGTGGGCCGCCGCCTTGCCCATGGCGCCTCAGGCCCAGTCAGACCTGCTGCGCTTGCTCAACAGTGTGGAGGACGTGCTGCCGCAAGCGCGCAGCCCCCGCCAGCGCCGCGACGCCTTGGCCCGTATCAGCTATCGCCACTTCTTGCTGCGCGTCTGGCGCGTGCACCCGCAGGTGGTCCAGTACTTTCAGCAAGACACCGAAGCCTACTTTGGCGTGGGCATTGACCAGGTCAACGCCCTGGATGCCTGGGCCGCAGGCTTGCCAGGCTTTGCCGGGCTTCAGCTGGGGGAGCAGCCCGAGCCGCGCCTCTCACCCAGCGCCCAGCAATTGCAGCAAGGCACCGACCGCTATGTTTACCACTTCCCCGATGGCAACCACGGCGTGGCGCGGGCTCTGCTGCGCAGCCTGAACCCAGCGGCCTTGCCGGGTCGGGGCCTGGAGAGTTTGGTTGACACGCCCCTGAACATGGCGGCCCTGCAGGCGCCCGATTCAGCCGTGCGATTGCGGCTGCAGCACACGGTGGTGCAGGTGCAGCACGAGGGCCCGGTGTTCTCTGCGCCAAGCGTGCGCCTGGAGGTGTTGGACGCCCAAGGCCAGCGGCGCCAAGTGCGCGCTCGGCGGGTGGTGCTGGCCTGCTGGCACCGGGCCGTGGCGCGCATGAGCGATGAGCTGCCCGAAGCTCAGCGCCAAGCGCTGGCCGACCAGGTCAAGACGCCGCTCATCTATGCCAATGTGTTGCTGTCGAACTGGCGGCCCTTTGCCCGTGCGGGCTGGAGTGGTCTGCGCTCGGTGGGTGGCTTCTGGCCCGAGGCCAGCCTGGACTTTCCGGTCAACGTGGGCGCGGCCCACGCCTCGCCCGGGCCGGACCACCCCATCTTGCTGCACTTGGCCAAAGTGGTGCTGCCCGCACAGGCCCAAGGCCTGCCGCCGCGCCAACAAGCGAGCCAGGGGCGCCAGCAACTAGAAGACTGGAAGACCGACGATTTGCTGGGCCCCGCGCTCAAGCTGCTGCGCGCCGCGCTCGGGCCCTATGGTTTCTCGGACCAGGATGTCGAGGCCGTTACCTTCAACCGCTGGGCCCACGGCTATGCCTATGAATACATGCACGGCGCCGACGCCTACTGGCCCCAAGGCCCGCTGCCCTGCGAACAGGCCCGCCAGGGCTGGGGCCGCGTGGCCATCGCCAACAGCGACGCCGGCGCCTATGCTTATGCCCACAGCGCCATCGACCAAGCCACCCGCGCCATCAGCGAGCTGCTGCCCGAGGCAGAGCTGCCGCGCTGGACGCAGCGGCCGGGGCCGTACCGGCCCTGAACAATGCCTTTATAGGATGAACCATGACTTCGCTTGATGTCCCCAGCCCCATCGACTTGAAAGATCCTCAGACGGCCCGCCAATGGGCCGCACAGGCTCTTCAGCGCCGACCCGCCAGGCCGGTGTTTTTTGAGGCGCACGCCCAGGCCTTGAGGCACCGCATCCCAGGCCGCTGCCGGGTGTTAGAGCTGGCCAGCGGCCCAGGCTTCTTGGCCCAGCATGTGTTGAACGCCCTGCCCGACCTTCAGATGGTGCTGCTGGACAACTCCTCAGCCATGCACGAGTTGGCGCGGGAGCGCCTAGCTGCATTGGCCGCGCGTGCAGAGTTTGTGCTGCGCGACATGGGCCAAGCCGACGCACTGAGTGGCTTGGGGACGATTGATGCCGTGTTGACCCATCAGGCTGTGCATGAACTGCGGCACAAGCGCCATGCCCTGGGCTTGCATCAGCGGGTGCGCGCTTTGCTGGGCGGCCGTGGTGTCTACCTCGTCTGCGACCACTTTTGCGGCCCGGGCGGGCAGCCCAATGATCAGCTCTATATGACGGTAGACGAGCAGGCGCAGGCGCTGCGGGACGCTGGGTTTGCCCATGTGCAGCTGATCCATCAAGAGCAAGGCTTGGTCTTGCACGCCGCCAGTGATGCCTGATCTCGCCAGCCTCCCCAACCTCGGCCCCGCCTCAGCACAGATGCTGCGCGCCGCAGGTCTCAGCGATGTGGCGCAACTGCGCGCCTTTGCACAAGTGCGCCGCAGTCAGCCTCAAGCCAGTTTGAATTTGTTGTGGGCCTTGGAAGGCGCCCTCACCGGCTTGCTGATGGCGCTGGAAGAGCATGAACATCGGTCTACCAAGGAATTTTCTTCATGACCTTCACACTTTCGCGCCTGCTGGCCGTGGTTGCTGCGGCATGCTTGGTCGCCAGCGCGGTGCATGCGCAATCAGCCACATTGCCTGCGCCCGCGTCCATCACCACTACCCCCACGCCCAGCCCCGCCAAAGCCATGACCCGTCCCACCTTTCTGTATGTGCTGCGCCTCTCCCCGAACATGCAACAAGACAGCGCATGGACCGACCGAGAGCGCGGCTTGGTGGGCGCGCACTTTCAATACCTGAAGGCCGCCACCGAGGCCGGCCAAGTGCTGCTGGCTGGCCGCACCAACGAGCCCCTGGACAAGACCTTTGGCTTGGTGATCTTCGAAGCTGAAGACGAAGCTGCCGCCCGCCGCTTCATGGAAGGCGACCCGGCCGTCAAAGCAGGGGTGATGCTGGCCACGCTGCATCCTTATGCGGTGGCGTTGAAGCGATGAGCCGTTAAATCGCTTTGTGGGAAGCGGGCGTGCCGTTTGCAATGGCTTTATGGGTGAGCACCTATTCCTGCCACGCCTTTGGGGTGGTGCTCGCTGGCCCTGGCGCGGGGTAGGCCCCAGGGCTCATGGAGAGGCGGTCGGCCAAGGCCGACTGCCTTGCGGTGCTCGGGCTGACCTGGGCGCTGCAGAACTCGCTCCACTCACTGTGCTCGTTTCGCTCAATCATCTGCTGCGAGTCAGAGATTGATGCGCGCTACGCGCGCCCCAGGCCATCCCTGCGCTCCTCAGCGCCTCTCAAATCGCCCTGGGGCCTACCCCGCGCCAGGGCGGGTGGTGAGGTGGCACGCTGTGAATACTAGCCTGCCAAGCTGTTGAATTCCGCATGAGGTGTGGGTTCCAGTGCTTGGGGGCAGTCAGACCCCAGGTTGAGTTTCCCGACACTGTGGATTGCATGCCTGTCAGGTGCAGCGTTCCGAGAATGCATCCAACTCGTGACAGGACATGGCGCGCCCAGCCGAGCTCGGCGAATACACCACATCGGCCTAGAAAAAGCCCTCACAAACGAGGTTAAAAAGTCAGCTGCGTACGTAGAACGCTTCTAGGAATCGTTTGGCCGCATGCTTTCCGCCGTAGGCTCCTATCCACGATGCATGAGCATCAAAGCTGAAGTGCTCAGACTCTCCGCGCAGCGAGAGAACATGAAGAGGACTGCACGGATGGAGTGGCTCATTAGTTCTAGCGATGGTCACAGAGACAGGTAAGGCCAGCTCGAAGCTATGCATTGAGTCATCGAGTACCGGGTCGAGCATGGGCATGCCGATCATGCTGTTGAGACGCTCCAACGATACACACAAGGCGAGGTCGAGTTTCCGTGTGCTGCCTCTTGTCCCGCTAGCGGGAACGTGGTCCGGCAAACCTGTAACTGCCCCAAAAATCCAAAGGCTGGCGCAGCGTGCGTGGAACGCGGAGATTCGGTACTCACACAACGGAGGAACCCAACCACGCGAGGGGCCGAGTACGGCTTCAGGAGAAGCCGTGTGGGTAAGCCAATGCCCCGGAGATACCGCTGCGCTTGAGATAGTCATGCTGTGCTGAAAGGGTGTCTATCGTTGATCTGTTGATTGGCGACAGTGTGCATCGGTATTTTCGGGCTTCGCAACGCAGGCCAGCAGCGCAGCAAATGGCAGAGGGGCTTGGGGGGGTGGTGTAGCGAAGTTAAGGAGGAGGACGCGTGAGCGTCCGGGGGACATGAGCGGAACCGCACCCCCAAGCTCCTCTGCACGCATCAACGGCAGCAAGCTCTGAGCATGGCCGTCAATCGAAGTCACAGCCGTCCTACATCACCACCTCAAACTGCGGCAAAGCCTTGCCCCAAAACTCCAAGCGATAACGGCGTGCATGGGCTTGTTGGTAGGGGTCCAGGGCGATGAGTTCTTCCGCGCGTTCGCGGCGGGCGACCTCGAAGATCCAAAGCCCGCCGGTGTAAGCGCCGCCGGGTTCTTTGCGCAGGCCGCCGGCCATGGGGATCTCGCTGCGATAACGTTCTAAAAAAGCCAGATGGTCTGGCTCCAAGCGCTGGCGCACGGCGGCCATCTCGGGGGTGTCATCAAACACGACCATGTATCGCATGGCTGACCTTTTAAGGGGAAGAGGCCGGTCGGGCTGGCGGGTCTTCTGGTGCGGGGGCAGAGGCGCCTGAGGCTACTGGCTCGGGCGGTGGCAGGCCCACGCTGCGCACAAAGCCGCCCTCGGCCCATTCGACATAGCGCCAGTCTTGGTCGGCGCGCATCACTCCGGCGGGGGGGCTCAGGTCTTGCACGGGCACTGTCTTCAGGGCCTTCTCCATATAGGCGATCCACACCGGCAAGGCCAGGCCGCCGCCGCTCTCGCGCTGGCCCAGGCTGCGCGGCACGTCATGGCCGATCCAGACGGCCGCAGCGATGCTGGGCTGGAAGCCCACAAACCAGGCGTCCACCGCGTCATTGGTGGTGCCGGTCTTGCCATAGAGATCAGGTCGTTTGAGCTGGGCCTGGGCTTTGGCGGCGGTGCCTATGCGCGTCACGTCTTGCAGCAGGCTGCTGGTGATGAAAGCGTTGCGGGCAGGGATCACACGCACGGCGGGCTGCTCGGCGCCCGAGGCGGCGGCGGCGGCCGCAGCGGGCGGCGCTGGCATGGGCACTTGGTAAAGCTCGACGGGGCTGCTGGCCGCAGCGGCCGGGTCGGCGCTGGCGTCTGCCGCGAGCGGGGATGAAGCGCTTGATGCTGCTGTGGTCGGTGCGTCCAGCAGCGGGGCGATGGCGGGCGCCTCCCACAGCACCTGGCCCTTGGCATCGGTGATGCGCTCAATCAAGCGGGGCGTGACACGGTAGCCGCCGTTCGCCAGCACGGCATAGGCCTGGGCCATTTGCAGCGGGGTCACGCTGCCCGCGCCCAAAGCCACGGTGAGGTTGTCGGGCTGTTTTTTGGCGTCCAGGCCAAAGCGCTCAACCCACTGCCGCACCGGCTCGACACCCATGTGTTGGGCCACGCGCGCGCTGACCAGGTTCTTGGATTTGGTGAGTGCGGTGCGCAGCGTCACAGGGCCGTCGGTGGAGCCATCAGAGTTTTGCGGGTCCCAGTTGCCGACGTTTTCCAGCGGCATGTCGTTGACCAAGGTCTCGGGCATCAGGCCTTGCTCCAGCGCCGCCGAGTAGAGCAGCGGCTTGAAGCTGGAGCCGGGCTGGCGCCAAGCCTGGGTCACATGGTTGAAGGGCTGGCGCTGGAAGTCAAAGCCACCCACCAGGGCGCGGATGCGGCCGGTCTTCGGCTCCAGGGCGACGAAGGCGCCTTGCACATCGGGCCACTGGCTGACCTGCCATTGAGGTTTCTCAGGGGTGGACTTGGGCGCTTTGGCCAAGCGGATGATGGCACCGCGTTTGAGCGCAATCGCTTTGGGGGCGTTGGCGGCCAAGGCGGGTTGCACCCAGCGCAAGGCATCGCCAGTGAGGCGCAGCAACTCGCCGGTGGCCAAGCGGGCTTGCACTTCCTTCGGGCTGGCTTGCATGACGATGGCCACGCGCAGGTCTTCGTCGTCGCGGTGCTCCTTGAGCAGTTGGCCGGCGGCCAACTCGGCGGCGGCTTCGTCTTCGGGCAGGTCTTCGCTGTCTTCGGGGCCGCGCCAAGCTTGCTTGCGGTCATAGTCCATCAGGTTTTTGCGCAGGGCGGCAAAGGCCGCGCGCTGCTCTTCGGTCACCAAGGTGGTGGTGACAGTCAGGCCGCGCTGATAAGCCCCTTCCCCAAAGCGCTCCACCACCACTTGGCGGGCCATTTCCGCCACATACTCGGCGTGCACCGGCACGTCCAGCGCCGAGCGCAGCTTCAGCACCTCAGCGCGCGCGGCGGCGTGCTCTTCTTCGGTGATCACGCCGGTATCGCGCATGCGCATCAACACCACACGCTGGCGGTTCTGGGCTTTGGCAAAGTTGGTGCGCGGGTTGTGAAAGGCCGGGTTTTGCGGCAGGCCGGCCAGCATGGCGCACTCGGCAATGCTGAGCTGATCCAGGGTCTTGCCAAAGTACACCTGGGCGGCGGCGCCAAAGCCGTAAGCGCGGTGGCCCAGGTAGATCTGGTTCATGTAGAGCTCCAGGATCTGATCCTTGCTGAGCGTCTCTTCCATCTTCAAGGCCAGCAGCGCTTCTTTGATCTTGCGCTCCAGAGTGCGGCGGTTCGTCAAAAAGAAGTTACGCGCTACTTGCTGGGTGATGGTGGAGGCTCCCTGGCGCAGGCCGCCCGTGAGGTTGGCCAGCACTGCACGCGCCACGCCGCGAAAGTCAATGCCCTGGTGTTCCCGAAAGCGGCTGTCTTCGACGGCCAGCACGGCGTCTTGCAGCCGGGTGGGCATTTGCGCAATCGGCACAAAAACCCGTTTCTCTGCGCCAAAGAGTGCAATCTCCACACCGTCTTGCGTCTGCACCTTGAGCGGCAGTTGCGGGTTGTAGTCCGTTACTTTGTCCAGCGCGGGCAGTTGGGGGGTGTAGATGGCGGCCACCACCGCAATGGCCAGCACCGCCAGCAGGCCCAGCAGGCCCACGGCCAGCAGCAGGGTGTTGAGCTTGCGGCGCCACAGGGGCGCTTGAGGGGCGGGGGCAGAAGCAGGCATCCAGCGGGCGGAAGGTGGTGATGGGCGCTATGGTAGTGGGCTTCTGTGAGCTGAGCGTGAAGCCCCATTTGCGGGGCAAACCCGGTGCAACTCCAGCGCTCGTGGCGGGAGAGCTTGTCCTAGTATCGACGCTCGATCTACGTGTGTAGGGGACGACGCCATGCCTGCTTGGCTGATTGCATTGGATAAGCACCTGCCCATCCGCTACCTGACCATGCTGTCTTTGTGCACCCTTGCCATGGCGGGCGCGGTGGCCTGGGCGGTGTGGGGCGTGGGCGCATGGGCGGTGGCCCTGGGGGCCGCAGGCTTTGCACTGGGCGTGCGCGACATGGTGCAAAGCAAACGGGCCGTGCTGCGCAACTACCCTGTCATCGGCCACATGCGCTATCTGCTGGAATTCATCCGCCCCGAGATCCGCCAGTACTTCATCGAGAGCGACCACGAGGCCGCGCCCTTCTCGCGCGAGCAGCGCTCTATGGTCTATCAGCGCGCCAAAGGCGTGCCGGACAAGCGGCCCTTCGGTACCCAAGTCGATGTGCACCGCGAAGGCTATGAATGGATCAACCATTCGCTGGCGCCCACCACGCTGGGCTCACACGACTTTCGCATCACCATCGGCGGGGCCTGTGCACAGCCCTACAGCGCGAGCGTGTTCAACATTTCGGCCATGAGCTTTGGGGCCTTGTCGGCCAATGCCATCTTGTCTCTGAACGCGGGCGCCAAAAAAGGCGGCTTCATGCATGACACCGGTGAAGGCTCGATCAGCCAACACCACCGCGCCCCGGGTGGTGACCTGGTGTGGGAGATTGGTTCAGGCTACTTCGGCTGCCGCGACGCGCGAGGGCACTTCAGCGAAGAGGCCTTTGTACGCAACGCCAACGAGCCGCAGGTCAAGCTCATTGAGGTCAAGCTGTCGCAAGGCGCCAAACCCGGCCACGGCGGCGTGCTGCCTGGCCCCAAGGTGACGCCAGAGATCGCGGAAGCGCGTGGCGTGCAGGTGGGTGAGGACTGCGTGTCGCCCGCTGCGCATTCGGCGTTTTCCACGCCGCTGGAACTGATCGAGTTCATGACGCGGCTGCGTCGGCTCTCCAATGGCAAGCCGGTGGGTTTCAAGTTCTGTGTGGGCCACCCCTGGGAGTGGTTTGCACTCTGCAAGGCCATGCTGGAGACGGGCCAGACGCCCGACTTCATCGTCGTCGATGGCGCCGAAGGTGGAACGGGGGCAGCCCCGGTGGAGTTTGCCGACCACATGGGCGCACCGCTGCAAGAAGGCCTGCTGCTGGTGCACAACACCTTAGTGGGCCTGGGCTTGCGAGACCGCATTCGCTTAGGCGCCTCGGGCAAGATCGTCAGCGCCTTTGACATCGCCCGCGCCATGGCCTTGGGCGCCGACTGGTGCAATTCAGCGCGCGGTTTTATGTTTGCGCTGGGCTGCATTCAGGCCCAGCATTGCCACACCGGGGCCTGCCCCACGGGTGTGGCCACCCAAGACCCGGTGCGTCAGCGCGCACTGGTGGTGCGTGACAAGACGGAGCGCGTCTACCGCTTCCATGACAACACCTTGCATGCGCTCAAAGAGCTGGTGCAGGCGGCGGGGCTGAAGCACCCGGGTGAGCTGAGCGCGCGGCACATCGTGCGCCGCATCGGCAACGACGAAGTCCGGCTGCTGCAAGATCAGTTTGATTTTCTGCAGCCGGGTGAGCTGCTGGCGGCCATTCGCGGCGAGACGCCTTGGTCGCACGAGGTCTATCGGCGCTACTGGCCGCTGGCGCGGGCCAACAGCTTCCAGCCGCTGCGTGATGATGATGGCGGTGAGCCGCCGCCTCAGACCGGCGGTGCGGTGTCGGCAAAGCTGGGCCTGGCCGAGAGCTTGTCGTAGAGCTTGTGCAGGTTGGGGTACTCGCTGCGCCACTCAATGTGCGGGAAGCGGAAGTCCAAGTAGCCCAGGGCCACGCCCACCGAGATATCGGCCAGGGACATGTAAATGCCCACGCAAAATGCCTTGTCGCCCAGGCCGTGGCTCATGGCTTTCAAGGCGCTGTGGACGCGGCTCATCTGACGATCCACCCAGGCCTGTGAGCGTTCCGCCTCAGTGCGTCCGGGCCATGTTTGCTCCAGGCGGGCCAAGATGGCGGCGTCCAGCAGGCCGTCGGCCAGGGCTTCCCAGGTGCGCACCTCCACCCGCTCACGCCCGCTGGCAGGCAGCAGCTTGCCCACAGGGGAGAGGGTGTCCACATATTCGACGATGACGCGCGAATCAAAAATGGCTTCGCCACCTTCCATCACCAAGCAAGGCACCTTGCCCAGTGGATTAGAGGCCAAGACTGCATCCGTGGCCCAGACATTCTCGAGCACCAACTGGACGTCGAGCTTTTTCTCGGCCAGCACAACGCGTACCTTGCGAACGTAGGGGCTGGTGAGTGAAGCGATCAGTTTCATGCGATGCACGCCGCAGCGTCACCGCAGCGTGTCCAACAAAGAGGGGGATGAATACCAAAGAGTTTTTTTGATTCTGGGGGCGATTCTATCGAAGCGCCTGTCGGCCCGCAGCCCGGGGGTTGGCGTGCGGGGCCTAAAATACGACGCATTCCCCCGACATCACGCTGGCGGCGCCGATTTTGGTGCGGTCGCTGTGGCGTCGCCGCGTCGGGCTCGTCCCCTTCCACTTGCTGCTAGCACTGCGATGACACTCTCCCCGCTGATGGCCCTCTCCCCCCTGGATGGGCGTTATGCCGCCAAGGTCTCTGCCCTGCGCCCTTTGCTCTCCGAGTTCGGCCTGATGCACCGCCGCGTGCAGGTCGAGGTGGAGTGGTTCATTGCCTTGTCGGATGCCGGCCTGCCCGGTTTTGCGCCCTTCACCGAAGCCTCTCGCGGCCTGCTGCGTGGCGTGGTGGCCCGCTTCAACGAGAGCGATGCCCAGGGCATCAAGGACATTGAAAAGACCACCAACCACGACGTGAAGGCGGTGGAGTATTGGCTCAAGTCGCGCTTGGCCAGCCAGCCTGAACTGGTGGCGGCCCAAGAGTTTGTGCACTTCGCCTGCACCAGCGAAGACATCAACAACACCAGCCATGCGCTGATGTTGAAGGGTGCGCGCGACGATGTGCTCTTGCCCCAGCTTGATCGCATCATTGCCAAGCTCACCAGCATGGCCGTGGCGCTGGCCGACGTGCCCATGCTCTCGCGCACCCACGGCCAAACCGCCAGCCCCACCACCGTGGGCAAGGAGATTGCCAATGTGGTGGCGCGCCTCAAGCCCGCCCGCGAGCGCATCGCCAGCGTCAAGCTGCTGGCCAAGATGAACGGCGCGGTGGGCAATTACAACGCGCACCGCATCGCCTACCCCGAGACCGACTGGGAGAGCTTCTCTCGCAAGGTGGTTGAAGAGCGTCTGGGCTTGACGTTCAACCCCTACACCATCCAGATCGAGCCGCACGACTACATGGCCGAGCTGTTCGATGCGGTGACCCGCACCAACACCATCTTGATCGACTGGTCCCGCGATGTCTGGGGTTATATCTCGCTGGGTTTCTTCAAGCAAAAGCTCAAGGACGGCGAAGTCGGCTCTTCGGCCATGCCGCACAAGGTCAACCCGATTGACTTCGAAAACGCCGAGGGCAACTTCGGCATGGCCAGCGCCTTGCTGACCCACCTCAGCCAGAAGCTGCCCATCAGCCGCTGGCAGCGCGACCTGACCGACTCCACCGTGCTGCGCAATATGGGCGTGGCCCTGGGCTACTCCTTGTTGGGCTACGACTCCCTGCTGCGCGGCCTAGACAAACTGGAGCTGAACCAAGCTGCGCTGGCGGCTGATTTAGACGGCGCCTGGGAAGTCTTGGCCGAGGCCATCCAAACGGTGATGCGCCGCCATAGCCTGCCCCAACCTTATGAGCAGCTCAAGGCCTATACCCGCGGCAAGCCCATGACGCGTGAGCTGATGCAGGGCTTTATCAACGACCCCAATCTCGCCCTGCCCGAGGACGAAAAAGCCCGCCTGCTGGCGCTGACGCCCGGCGCCTACATTGGTGATGCGGCCGCTTTGGCCCGGCGCATTGGCGCATGACGCAACCCTGAAAGAGACGCCATGAACTTTGCCCGCATGCTGGCCCAAGCCACCGACCGCCACGCCTCGATGTTGTGTGTGGGTCTGGACCCTGAACCCAGCCGCTTCCCCGGCGCCTGGAAGGGGGATGCAGGCAAGATTTTCGAGTTCTGTGCGCGCATCGTCGACGCCACCAAAGACGTGGTCTGCGCCTTCAAGCCGCAGATCGCCTACTTTGCCGGGCACCGCGCTGAAGACCAGTTGGAAGCGCTGATGGCCTACATCCGGCGCACCGCGCCCGATGTGCCGGTCATCTTGGATGCCAAGCGCGGCGACATTGGCTCCACCGCCGAGCAGTATGCGCGCGAGGCCTTTGTGCGCTATCAGGCCGACGCCGTCACCTTGTCGCCCTTCATGGGTTTTGACTCCATCGAGCCCTACCTCCAATACGATGGCAAAGGCCTGATCCTGCTGTGCCGCACCTCCAATGCGGGCGGGTCGGACCTGCAAGCACAGACCCTGGCCAATGGCGACAAGCTCTACGAGCACGTCGCCAAATTGGCCGCAGGCGCCTGGAACCGCGACCAACGCCTGGGCCTGGTGGTGGGCGCCACCTTCCCCCAAGAGCTGGCGCGGGTGCGTGAGCTGGCACCGACCTTGCCGCTGCTGATCCCTGGGGTCGGCGCGCAGGGGGGTGACGCTGCCGCCACCGTGGCTGCAGCCTGGCGCACCGACGGTCCGATCATCGTCAACTCCTCGCGCGCGGTGCTATTCGCCGGCGACGGCGAGGACTTTGCCAGCCGTGCTCGCGCCGTTGCGGTGGCCACGCGCCTGGCCTTGAATCAAGCCAAGCCTGGTTTAAGGTGAGCTGCCATCGCGTCTACCCCCCTACCTTATGGGGTGTGATGTGTATTTACACACGGCGACATGCTTGCGTGCTTTCCCGGCTGTGCCATTCGTCACGCACTGAACGACACTAACGCCATGCCCCCAGCCTGAGAGGGGTTGATCGTGTTGGTCTGCCTGTGTCGTCTCCCGAACCCCCCCCCATCTTGAGCGAGCCTTGGCACACCAAGGTCGCAGTGGCACTGGTCGCCAGTGCTGCTGCGGCATTGGTGCTCAGCGTTCCGGCGGACACCGCTTGGTGGTGGCGCTTGGTGATCGTCTTGGCGGTGGCAGCGTTGGCGGTGGTGCTCATCATCGTGTTGGTGGACCGGCTCTGGGAGGCTCAGCGCAGCCAAGCCTTAGAGCGTGAGAAACGCTTCACCAGCTTGCTCAGCATTGCCGCAGACGCCTACGTGGAGTTGGATCGTGAAGGCCTGGTTCGGCGCCTCGCGCTGCGCGACAGCCGAGACCAGTTTCATGACGCCTCGGTGCCCGCACAGCGGGCTTTGTGGCAGTGGCCTGGCCTGCACCTGACAGCCGATGCCCAGGCAACATTGCAAGCCAAACTGGCCGCGCGCGAGCCCGTGCGTGAATTGCCACTGCAACTGACTCTGCCGGGGCAGGCCCGAGCCCGCACCATGATGCTGGGCATCGAGCCGCGCGACGATGGCACCGGCAAAGTGCTGGGGTTTTGGGGGGTGCTGCGAGACGCCTCGGCAGAGGTTGAGGCGCGACAGGCCTTGAGTGCCACGGAGCTGCGCTATCAAGACCTGTTCCGCTGGATTCCCAGTGCAGTGGTCTTGCATCAGAGCGGGCAGGTGTTGGAGGCCAATCCGGCGGCGCTGGCGCTGTTTGGTCACACTGACTTGACCGAGATGCGTCGCCGCCCTCTGCTGCATGCCTATCCTCCGGAAGAGGCTGCTCGCGTGCTGGCCCGACAATCGACGCTGGAGCAACTGCCGGTGGGGCAGGTTTTGCCCACGGTGCAATATCGCCTCAAGCCCGCACCGGACCGCGAGCTGCATGTGCGTGTAGCCAGTGCAAGGGTTGAAACGCCCGCCGGCCCAGCGGCTTTGTCGATTTACACCGACGATACGCAGCGCCAACAGGCCGAGATGGCCGTGCAGCGCTCCAGCGCGCTGCTCTCACAATTGGTGGAAATTGCGCCCGATGTCATCACCCTGACCGACCTGCAAACGGGTCGATTCACCATGGTGAACCCGACCTTCTGTCGGCTCACGGGCTATGCGGAGGACGAGGTCTTGGGCCGCACTGCGCTGGATCTGCACCTGTGGGCACGCCCAGAAGACCGAGATTTGTTGGTTGATCGCGTCAAGGCCCACCAAAGCGTGCAGGGCATGGCAGCGGTTTTCCGCACCAAAGACGACCGCTTCATTGCGATGCTGATGTCGGCCGCCATGTTCAAGATGGAAGGGCGGGACTATCTGGTCATTTACTCCCGAGATGTCAGTGCGGCCGAAGAGGCCCGTCTGTTGCACGAAGCGGTGTTGCTGACCGCGCCGATTGGCATTTTTGTGACCCGGCACCAGCGCATCGTCCTGGCGAACCCGCGCTTTGAAGAGATGATGAATTGGGCTGGCGGTGAACTGCTGGGTCAGCATGCCAGCGTTCTGGCCCCCTCGGTCGAGGACTATGAAGCCCTCAGCCTGGTGGTCGCCCCCCCCTTGCGGGCAGGGGAGAGGGTGGATGTGGAGCGTGTGTTCCAGCGCCGAGATGGCAGTCGCTTTTTGTGCCACCTGTTTGGCAAAGCGCTCAACCCCTTGCAGCCCGGCGCAGGGGGCACGCTCTGGCTGGCAGAAGATGTCACAGAGCAGCGCCAAGTGCAGCAGGCCTTGGCCAAAGCACGCGACGATGCCGAAGGCGCCAACCGGGCTAAGAGTGCCTTTTTGGCTAACACCAGCCATGAGATCAGAACCCCGCTCAACGCGCTCTTAGGTTTGGCCCGCTTGGCTCGTGCGCCAGAGCTGGACGAGCCCCGGCGTCGGCAATACATCGAGCAGATCAGCGAAAGTGCCGAAACCCTCTCAGGCATCCTCACCGACATCTTGGATCTCTCCAAGATCGAGGCCGGCAAGATGCACATTGAGCATCGGGTGTTTGATCTTCATGCCTTGCTCAGCAACCTGGAACAAGCCTATGGCGCTTTGGCTGACACCAAGGGCTTGGTGTTCATCGGCGAATGTGGCCTCGACCTCCCTGGCGTGGTGCAGGGCGACCCGGTGCGGCTGCGGCAGATCCTCAGCAATTTCTTGAATAACGCGCTGAAGTTCACCTCCCACGGCCAGATCCGTCTGCGGGCCTTGTCCCTCACGGCCGAGCGCTTGCGCTTTGAGGTGGTAGATACCGGGCCGGGCATTGCACCGGACATTCAAGAGCGCTTGTTCAACCCTTTTACCCAGGCGGATAACTCCACCACGCGTCGCGTTGGCGGCACGGGCTTGGGCCTGTCCATCTGTCGTCAGTTGGCTCGTGCGATGGGCGGCGAAGTGGGTGTCAGTAGCGTGCCGAACCAAGGCAGTTGCTTCTGGGTCGAGCTGCCGCTGCCGCAGGGCTCTGCTGATGACCTGGACATCGGCACCAGCGGCTTTGGCGTAGACCCGATCAATGGCGCCCGGGTGCTGATGGTGGAAGACAACCCCGTCAACATGATGATCTCGGTGGCCATGCTCGAAGAATGGGGCGTGCAGGTGGCTCAGGCCATGGATGGGCGGGCTGCCATCGACGCCGTGCAGCACGCGGCCGATGAGGGCATGCCCTTTGATGCGGTGCTGATGGATGTGCAAATGCCCAGCATGGGCGGCCATGAGGCCACCTTGCTGCTGCGCCGACGCTTCTCCAAAGAGCAGTTGCCCATCATTGCCTTGACGGCCGCCGCCTTGGTGTCTGAGCGCAACCAAGCGCTGGCCGCCGGCATGAACGACTTCTTGACCAAACCCATTGATGCGCAGCGCTTGCGGCACACCTTGGTACGCCTGTTGGCCCATCGCGGTAATGGCGGCCCGCCACCGCGGGAAGACAAGATCGTGATCAGTTGACGATGGGCAGTGGCGGCGTGCTTGGCCACAGCCCCCTGGTGAAATCCGGAAAGGCCTGGGCATTGCCGCGCTGCGCCACCGAGTCACACGACAGCGGGAACACCGCTGACCAGGCGGCGGCGTCGTAGATGTCTTGGTCCAAAGCCAGGCCCTCGCGCAGGCACCACACCAGGCGCCACAGCATCACATAGTCCATGCCGCCGTGGCCGCCATTGCGCTGGGCCTCGGCCTCTAGGCGCGTCCACAAGGGGTGGTCGTAGCGTTTCTGCCAAGGCTCCATGTTCGTGTCCCACTCATGGAAAGCCTCGTATTTGCCGTTCTTGTGCATCAAGGTCTTGCCTTCGAAGCGCTCCAGTGCAATGCGGTTGGGGAAGCCCGCAAAGCTGCCGTTGGTGCCGACCACGGTGTTGAGCCGGGTGTAGGGGCGCGGCGTGGCGGTGTCATGCTGCAGCATGATGGTGCGACCCGAGGCGCACTTGATCAAGCTGGTGTGCACATCACCGTTGATGTACTTCAGCTTGTTGCGCGGATGGTCGGGCGGGAACTCGCGCTGTGAATAAGCGGAAAACGCGCGGGCCGGTGAGCTTTGGGCATTCAGATAGTCAAAGCGGTCGCCCCGGTTGATGCCGAAGTACTGCGCAATGGGCCCCAGGCCGTGCGTGGGGTAAATGTTTCCGTCACGCTGGGTGTGCCACAGCGTGCGCCAAGAGCCCGTGCTGCGCTCGATCTCCTTGATTTGCCAGCGCAGGTCATGGATGTAGGCACCTTCGGCATGCAGCAGCTCGCCAAACAGGCCTTGGCGCACCATGTTCAGCAGCATCAGCTCATCTCGGCCGTAGCAGACGTTCTCCAGCATCATGCAGTGGCGCTGGGTGGCCTCGGCGGTGTTCACCAAGGCCCAGCACTCTTCGATGCTGACGGCGGCGGGGATCTCTACAAAGGCGTGTTTGCCAGCCCGCATGGCGGCCAGCGCCATGGGCGTGTGCAGCTCCCAGGGGGTGACGATGAGCACAGCATCCACATCTTGGCGGTCCAGCAAGGCCTTCCAGGCGTCTGGCGAGCCGGTGTGAACGGCCGGTGTGGCGCGCTTGGCTTTGGCGGCGTAGCCCAGGGCGCGGGTGAGGGTGGGCGGGTCGATGTCGCAGACGGCGGTCACTGCCGCCCCCTCGATCCCCATCAAGGTGCGGGTCAGGAACGCGCCGCGCTGCCCCAGGCCGATCACGCCAAAGCGAACCGTGTCGAGCTTGGGCGCGCGCAGGCCCATGGCTGAGCCTTGCCCGACAGGCCGCTGCAGGGCGCCCGCGCTGGCACAGCCCGTGCTCAACAGACCGGTTGCCGCACCGGCCAGACCTCCGAGGAATTGACGACGTGCCGGGGTCTCCAGCGTGTCTTGGGGAGAAGGCGCCGCAGTCGGGTGGGCTGAGCGAACATCTGTGCTCATGAGCGTCTCCGCAAAGAAAACGGCGATTCTGCCGCTCTCCCTGCGTGTGAGGCCTCCGGCTTTACCCCGGCAGTTGCAGCGGTAGCTCGCGCAGCCGCTGGCCGGTCAGCGCAAACAGGGCATTGGCCAGCGCCGGGGCCACTGGCGGCACGGCGGGCTCGCCCATGCCGGTGGGCGGCAGGGTGCTGGGCACGATATGGGTTTCTATGGGTGGGCACTCGCGCAGGCTCAGCAGCGGGTGGTCCGGGAAGTTCTTCTGGCGCACTTCGTTGTTGACGATATCGATGCGGCCATACAGCGCTGCGCTCAAGCCAAACACCACGCTGCCTTCGACCTGCTGGGCAATCACGGCGGGGTTGACGGCCGTGCCGCAGTCCACGGCGCAGACCACGCGGTGAATCTTGAGCCCCTTGTTCTGCAGGGAGACCTCCATCACCATGGCCACGGTGGAGTCAAAGCTTTCATGCAGGGCGACGCCACGCGCCTGTCCCTTGGGCAGGGCTTGGCCCCAGGCCGCCCTCTCGGCGGCGAGCTTGAGCACGGCGGCATGACGCGGCCGGTCTTTCAAGAGCCCCAACCGGAAGGCCACCGGATCTTGCCCGCCCAGGTGGGCCAGCTCGTCGATGAAGCTCTCACTGAAAAATGCGTTATGAGAGTGACCGACCGAGCGCCAATAGCCCACGGGCACGCCACTGCGCGTGGCCACATGGCGCATCAATTGGTGCGGGATGGCATAGGGCAGGTCAAACAAGCCTTCGGCCGTGGTCTTGTCCGGCGTGTCCACCGGGCCGGCCAGCCAAGGCGCATTGCGCTCCAGGTGGCGCGGGGTGATGGCATCGCCCGCGCTGCCGATGCGCAGCGCTTGCAATTGGCCCTGGGCGTCCAGGCCGCCTTGCAGCACTGCCACGCCTGCCGGGCGGTAAAAGTCGTGGGTGAAGTCTTCTTCACGCGGCCACACCAGTTGCACCGGGCGGCCTCCTGTTTCCTGCGCCACGCGCACCACTTGGGCCACGCTGTCCACTTCAAGGCGGCGGCCAAAGCCGCCGCCGATTTGCGTCATGTGCAGCGTGACTTTGTCTTCAGACACATCGGCCACACGCGCCGCTACGGCGCGCGCCAAGCCCGGCACCTGGGTGGGTGCCCAGACCGTTACGCCTTCGGGTGTGACCTGGGCGGTGCAGTTCATGGGCTCCAGCGTGGCGTGGGCCAGGTAGGGCGCTTTGTAGACCGCGTTGAGGCGCTTGCTTGAGCGCGCAAGCTGGGCCGGGGCAGCGCCCACTTCGTGGAAGCTGAAGCCCGCGTCACCTTCGGCGGCGGCTTGGGCTTGGCTCTCCAGGGCCTGTTGAATGGCTTGGCTGTCCAGCCGCCTGTTCACGGGCGCCGCCCAGTCGATGTCCAGCGCCAAGCTGGCTTGCTTGGCATGCCAGGTGCTGATGCCGATCACGGCCACCGCTTCGGTAGAGCCGGCCACCGAGCCCAGGCGCAGCACGCGCTCCACGCCCGGGCGCTTGAGCACCTCATTGCTGTTCATGCGGGCCACCGTGCCACCCAGCATGGGCGCATGGCGCACCACGGCAAACACCATGCCGGGCAGGCGGGTGTCGATGCCATAGCGGGCTTGGCCATTGGTGCGGGCGGGGATGTCCAAACGCTTTTGCGGCTTGCCCAGCAGCGCCCATTGCTCGCGCTTTTTGAAGCGCACGTCGCCCGGTGGCGTGGAGGCCGCGGCGGCGGCGAACTCGCCGTAATGAGCATGGTGGCCACCGGCGGGGTGGGTGATCACGCCTTGCACCACGTTGAACTCGGCCACCGGCAGCTTCCAGCGCAAAGAGGCGGCTCCCAGCAGTTGCGCACGGGCCGTGGCGGCGGCCAAACGCAGCACCTCCCAGGTGTCGGCCATGGTGGCCGAGCCGCCGGTCATCACCAGGCCCAACTCACGGGCAACCTTGCGGATCATCCACTGCCCTAAGCGCGCCGAGGTGGTTTCGTGGCCGGGCTCGGTGTCGCGAGGGTGAAAGGGCAGGCTGGCGGCCAGCACAGCCACATTGCCATACAGCGCATCGTGAGTGGCGGGGATCAGGCGCACTTGGTCGGGCCGCAGGTCCAGCTCTTCGGCCACCAGCAAAGCCAAAGTGGTGTGTACGCCCTGGCCCATTTCGGCATAAGGCATGGCCAGCAAGGCATGGCCTTGAGCGTCGATCTTCAGCCAGCCGTTCAGGCCGACCTCGCCCTCGGCGGGCGGCAGAGTGTCGGGTTTGCCCAGGCGGCTGCGGGGCGGCATGCCGCTCCAGCCGACGACCAAAGCGCCGGTGGCGCCCAAGCCGCTCCACAACAGTGTTCGGCGGGTGAGCTTCATGCTTTGCCTCCGCGCAAGGCCTTGGCGGCCGTGTGGATGGCGGCCCGGACGCGCGGGTAGGTGCCGCAGCGGCACAGGTTGGTGATGGCGGCGTCGATGTCAGTGTCCGTGGGGTTGGGCTTGGCGCGCAGCAGGGCTTCAGCGGCCATCAGCATGCCGCTTTGGCAGTAGCCGCATTGCGGCACTTGGTGCTCGATCCAGGCTTGCTGCAGGGCATGCGGTTTGTCGTCGCTGCCCAGCGCTTCAATGGTGCGCACGGCTTTGCCTTGGGCGCTGCTGACGGGGGTGACACAAGAGCGCATAGGCTGGCCATCGACCTGCACCGTGCAGGCCCCGCAGGCGGCGACACCGCAACCAAACTTGGTGCCGGTCAGGCCCAATTCATCACGCAGCACCCACAGCAGGGGCATGTCGTTGGGCACGCGTTGGGGGTCCAGCGCTTGGCGCTGGCCGTTGATCATCAGGTCCATGAGGCTCTCGCAAAGAAGCTGTGGGGCTCAGTGTGGCAGAAGCCAAGCCCCGCGATTGGGGTCGCCATACTATGGCTGTGCGGCTTGCAGCATCGTCGCAATTCCGTCACCGACATGCTGCAAGAACACACGCACGCGGGCGGTGTCGCGCAGGTCCGGGTGGGTCAACATCCAGACCGGAGTTTCCAGTTCGGGGATGGGCTCTGAGACCGGAATCAGCTCCGGGTGGCGGGCTTGCATGAAGCTGGGCAGCAGGCCCACGCCAATGCCTGTGTGCAGCATGGCGGCCACCGCGTTGAAGATGTCCACCCGCACACGCACTTGGGCGGCTTGCAAGTGCTGGCGCATCCAGCGGTCGTAAACCCGCGCATGGGCGTCGCGCTCAAACGCGACCCAGGGCGCTTCGCGCACCAATTGGCTCAAAGGCGTGATGCTTTGCGGCAAGTCTGATGCACCTTTGAGGGCAAAGACTTGGCACGGGGCCGGGCCCAGGCGTCGGCCCACCAAATGCTCAGCCACATGGGCGGACAAGCGCAGTGCCACGTCGGCCTCTCGCTGCAGCAGGCCTTGGGCCACCTCGGCGCGACGGCGCGCCAGGTCCACCAGAAAGGCGTTTTCCATCACCTCGACCTCAATGCCGGGGTAGGTCCGGGCAAAGCTGGCCAAGGGCTTGGGCAGCAGATGCTCCATCACCACAAAGGCGGTGGTCACCCGCAGCAGGCCCGTCAGTTCGCGGTCGCGGCCCATGACGCGGCGCTCAATCTCGTCGGCTTGGTCGGCCATGCGACGGGCTTGCTCCAACAGCAAATGGCCGGACTCGGTGGGCTCATAGCCGCTGCGCAAACGCTCAAACAGGCGTGCGCCCAGCCTGGCTTCCAGCGCGTCCAAGCGACGCAACACGGTGCTGTGGTTGACGCTGAGCTCACGTGCCGCCTCGGCCAAGGAGCCGGTGTGGCCGATGGCCAGCGCGATACGCAGGTCACTCCAATTCAAAGCGCTCATGGCGCCAGTGTGCCTGCTCTATGCAAATTTGCAAAATTGATCTGCAAAAGTTCAGCTTGAGTGCATGTCTGCAGCCAAATACAGTCACCTCATGCTCTGCAACCCTGGCAAGCCCTGAGAACATGGCGCGCACCACTGTCCGTCCGAACACCCTTGAGCCTTTACCCGGCGAGGCGGCCAAGCCACCTCTGCGCCTATTGGAGCGCCGTGAGGCGGCGCTGCCTCGCGGGGGGGCGCTGGCTCAAGCCCCGATCTTGCGCACCACCTCTTGGGTGCAGGTGTGGCGCCGTTGGGTGACTGAACGGCGCTGAACGCCCCAAAGGTGGCAGGCTCACGCCGCACCAGACGGAGACATCAGCGCGACTGGCGCAGTGACTCCAGCGCGCGGGTGGCTGCAAACTCGGCCTGCCGCACCTCCCGTGCGGCCATTACCAAGCGTTCCTGCCCTGAACGGCCATCGGGGCCGGTGTCGTCATCGGCCAAACCGCCTTGGTCGGCCGTCTGGGCCAGGTGTCGCATGCGCTCCAACTCTTGGCCCAAGGCATGGGCTTGGCCGCTGTGGGCCACTTGAATGCGATCAACTTGCTCGAACATCACTTCGAGCAGGTGCGAGACTTCGGCGGAATGGTTTTGGCGCAACTCTTCGACTTGGCGATCCCGGCGCAAGCTTTCAGCTTGATGCTCTTGCTGGCGCTCGCTCATCTGGCGAGCATGTTGGTCTGCAGCACTCTTGACCTGGGCAGCGAGCTGCAGGTTTTGCTCGCGCAAGCGCTCTAGCAAACGTTGCTGCGGCGTGCCCGCAGGCATGGCCGCTGGCGCTGGGGCGTCATCTAAGGCGATGTCCACCGCCATGGGGGTGGGCGTTGGCGCTCTGCGTTCATGCGCGGCAGGGGTGCTGCTCCGAGAGCGCGCGGCGACCGGCGGTGGGCTGGGCTTGCGTCGAAATAGGGTGCCCAACACGACGCCAAGGGCCAGACCACCACCTGCGAAGAGGGCTACCTGCCATGCCCAGCCGGGAAGATCGACCATCAACGCGCTCTGCCTCCTTGAGTTCAGTCCTAGGTGTTCCACGCTAAGGACGATTTGTACGGCATTGTCTGACTTTCCGACCCGCTCGTCACGGACGCCGCAGCAGGGAATACGACTGCACGTTTTGCATTCCGCACAGGCGCTGGTATTTGTTCACATTCTGCCGCCTAACGGCGCCAGCTCTTGGGCTTCCCTAGAATCGCTCACATGTCCCCCTCAACTTCGCCGGATGGCGCGCGCTTTGGCCTGGCCTCGCTGCATCGCTTTGTGCTGATCACGCTGCTGGGCTTTGCTTCGGGCTTGCCGCTGGCGCTGACGGGCCAAGCCTTGCAAGCCTGGCTGAGCCTCGAAGGCCTGGATGTGGCGACCATTGGCTTTCTCAGCCTGGTCGGCCTGCCCTACACCTTCAAGTTCCTCTGGGCGCCGTTGATGGACCGGTTCGACCTGCCCTGGTTGGGGCGGCGGCGGGGCTGGCTGGTGCTGACCCAGCTCTTGCTGGCTGGGGCTTTGATGCTGCTGGCCGCGACCTCGCCCACAGGCAATCTGCAGTGGTTTGCCTTGATCGCTGTGGCGATTGCCTTTTTGTCGGCCTCGCAAGATGTGGCCTATGACGCCTATCGCACCGAAGTGCTGCCTGCCCGCGAACGGGGCTTGGGCTCGTCGCTGAATGTGATGGGTTATCGAATGGCCATGATCCTCTCGGGCGGGGTGGCCATGATCTGGACAGACCCCGCCCAAGGTAGCGGCTGGACTTGGCCCGAGGTCTATCGCTTGATGGCTGCCTTGATGGTCGGCGCCGCCGTGATCAGCGCCACTTTGCTGCCCAAAGTGCCCAAGCCCCAGGTGCCGCAGTCGGTGGTCGGGCACGACTTGCGCGGTTTTGTGGCCGTGGTCTTGGCGGTGGCGGTGGGCTACATGGCCACCCAATGGGCTATCAGCCCGGTCGTGCGTGAGCTGATGAGCCCGCTGTGGCAGGGCAGCACCATGACGGCCACGTTGCAGCAGCGCTGGATGGACTTGGTGGCCCTGCTGCTGGGGCTGGGCTTGACGCTGCCGCTGGCCGCTTGGGCTGCGCGGCGGGCTCGCTTTGAGACCTTGGTGTCGGGCTTGGGTCAGTATTTCAGCCAGCCCGGTGCAGCGGCTTTCTTATTGTTCATCGTGCTCTACAAATTGGGCGATGCGTTTGCTGGGTCGCTGCTGACGCCGTTTTTGCTCAAGGGCATGGCCTATGCATCGGCCGAAGTCGGCGTGGTCAACAAAGTCATTGGCCTGTGGCTGACCATTTTGGGTGCCTTGCTCGGTGGGGCCTTGATGATGCGCTTAGGGTTGTGGCGGTCGCTGATGCTGTTTGGCGTGCTGCAAGCGGCCAGCAATATGGGCTTTTGGTGGTTGGCGGTGAATGGCCAAAACGCCTTGCCGAGTTTGCTGCTGCCGGCGTTTGACTGGGGCTTTGTCAAGCTGGGCCAGGCCACCCCGGTGGATGGGGGCTTGTTGATGGTGATTGCCTTTGAGAACCTCTCAGGCGGCATGGGCACAGCGGCCTTTGTGGCCTTTTTGATGAGCCTCACCAACCAGCGCTTCACCGCCACGCAGTTTGCCTTGCTCAGTGCTTTTGCCTCTGTCGGCAGGGTGTGGGTGGGGCCGCTGGCTGGGGTCTTGGCTGAATCCATCGGCTGGCCCACCTTCTTTGTGGTGTCCACGCTGGCCGCGCTGCCTGCGTTGTTCATGTTGTGGGCCATGCGCGACAGTGTGAGGGCCTTGGAAGTGGACCCTGACACGCTCGGCACCATCGACGACTGACACGCGCCCGTTGGCCTTGCACAATCCGGCCGTCTTGAGCTTTGCGGCTTGAGTGACCACTGAATTTGGAGCCTGACATGCCTTTGTCTGCATCAGCATCACCCGCCCAGCGGGACGCCGGGTTTTGCACCACGGCCGAGGTGGGCCTGCCCGCCATGGTTCACGCCCGCAGTTGCGACTGCCCCTTGCATGCCCGACGCCGTGTGGCGGGCTGGCTGGCGGCGGGCAGCTTGCTGCCCGGTGCCGTGCTGGCGCAAGATGAGGAAGGTGTGCGGGGCGAGGTGGGCCGCACCTCGCGCATGGCCAAGCTGGTGCCGGCCGAGCAGGTGGAGCGCGCGGCCCAGCAGCAGTACCTGCAATTGCAGCGCGAGGCTTCTGCCAAACGCGCGCTGGCGCCGGCCGACCACCCCCAAGTGATACGTCTGCGGGCCATTGCCGACCGCCTCACGCCTTTTGCACCGCCCTGGAACAACCGTGCCAACCAGTGGAAGTGGGAAGTCAACCTCATCGGCTCCAGCCAGATCAATGCCTTTTGCATGCCGGGCGGGAAGATCGCGTTTTATTACGGCATCTTGCAGCGCCTGCAGCTCACCGACGACGAGGTCGCGATGATCATGGGCCACGAGATGGCCCATGCCTTGCGTGAACATGCACGCGAGCGCATGGGCAAGACAACGGCCACGGGCATTGGCTTGGAGATCGGGGCGGCCCTGTTTGGCCTCCAGGGGACGGGCCGTGCGCTGGCAGACATGGGTGCGCAACTGCTGACCCTGCGCTTCAGCCGCGAGGATGAAAGCGAGGCCGATTTGGTGGGCTTGGAGTTGGCGGCGCGCGCTGGCTACAACCCGGCCGCTGGCGTCACGCTGTGGCAGAAGATGATGAAGGCCAGCGAAGGCGCTCCGCCCGAGTTCATGTCCACCCACCCCTCGGGCGATAGCCGCATTGAGGAGATTCAGCGCGTGCTGCCCAAGGTCGCGCCGATCTATGCCCGTGCGCCCAGGCCGCCTAAGGTGTTTGGGCCGCCTGCGGCATAAGGCGCTGGGCCGCCGCCAAGGCTGCGGCGATGGTGCTCGCGGCCTGTTGCGCATGCTCGGCGGTGTGGCTGCTCATCGCTTGCATGCGCAGCCGCGCGCTGTGGCGCGGCACTGCCGGAAACTCCACCAGATTGGCCAGCAACTGGCGTTGGCTCATTTCGCGCACGGCCAGTCTGGCGAGGCGTTCATCACCCAGCAGCACGGGCACGATGGGTGATGCTTGGCCCCACACCGTCAAGCCCTCTTGCGTGAGGGCTTGACGCAGGGCTTGGACGGCCTGCATCAATTGCTCGCGCCGCCATTCGCCTTCGACGCTGCGCACGATCTTCAGGCTTTGGTGGATCACCGCAATTTGCAGCGGCGACAGCGCATTGCTGAAGGTGGCGGTGGCGGCGTAATAACGCAAGTATTCTTTGAGCGCACGGCTGCGGCCCGCCACAAAGCCTCCGTTCGACGCAAAGGTCTTGGAGAAGGCGCCGATCACTACGTCGATCTGACCGTGCAGCCCCTGCAAGCCAATCTGGCCTTGCCCGGCTGGGCCTAAGGCACCCAGGTCATGAGCCACATCCACCACCAACAGCGCTTCAAACTCTTGCGCCAGGGCGCGCAAAGCGCTCAAGTCGGGGCTGTCGGCGTCCATCGAAAAGCAGCCTTCGGTCACCAGCATGATGCCGTTACGGGTGTCGCTGCGACGAATGCGGGCCAGCAACCGTCGCGCGTGGTCCACATCCAAATGGCGATGCAGGTGCACATGGCGGGTGGCGGCGCGGGCACCGGTCTGCAGGCAGTTGTGGGCCAGCACATCCATCACCACATGGTCATTGGGCCGCACCAAGCCCTTGATGACTCCAAAGCCTGCGGCCCAGCCGGTCGGAAACAGCAGCACGTGAGGCAGGCTCAGAAAGTCGGCCAAGGCCTGCTCCAGCGCGACACCGTCGCCCACATTGCCCGCCAGCACGCTAGAGCCTGCGCTGTGCACGCCGAAGCGTGCCATCGCCTCTTGGGCGGCAGCCAGCACAGCCGGGTGTGAGGACAGGGCCAGATAGTCTTGCGAAGAGAAATTCAGCCCTACCCAATCTCGCCCGTCTTGCTCGCGCAGCGTGGTGTGGGCGGCGGGCGGCGCCTGCAAGCTGCGGGCAAAGGGCAGCAAGCCGTGCGCCAAGCGGGTGGACTCCCACCGCTCAAAGGCGTGTGCCTTGCTGAGCAGGTCGGGGGAGGCTTGCATCACGTAATCTGCAGTACTGCCCGTCAACGCAAATTCCAGCGCTGGCAGGTGCGGCGAGCCCTCTAAAAGAGTGGCAGGTTCATCCAAGGGCATGGTGGTCTCTCCCGGCGTTTTGTGGTGTAAACCGCCAGAAGCTGCCGGGGCAGCGTGGCTGACCCAGGGTGGCGGCTTGCCAGTGTCGCCAAGCGCCTAAGCCATGCGCAAGCTGTCAAATGATGCAGGGGCGGCAAATCGCCTCAGGTGTTGCCCACATAGGGGTTGCTGCGCCGCTCCCGGCCAAAGCTGCTCTCAGGGCCGTGGCCCGGGATGAAGATGGTGTCGTCGCCCATGGGCCACAGCCGCTGGGTGATGCTGCTGATCAAGGTGTCATGGTCGCCGCCGGGAAAGTCGGTGCGCCCAATCGAGCCCGCAAACAGCACATCACCCACAAAGCAGCGCGAGATCTCGGCCGCATGGAAGACCACATGCCCAGGGGTGTGACCCGGGCAGTGCCGCACCGCCACGGTGGAGTGGCCCAAGCTCACGCTGTCGCCATCGGCCAGCCAGCGCGTGGGCGTGAAGCTCTCGGCGGGCGGAAAGCCGAACATCTTGCTTTGCTGGGGCAGGCCATCAATCCAGAACTGGTCGCCCGGGTGCGGGCCGATGATGGGCAAGCCCAACTCACGCGCCAAGGTGCCGGTGGCACCGGCATGGTCGATGTGTGCGTGGGTCAGCCACAGGGCGGTGAGGGTGACCCCCATGCGCTGGGCTTCGGCTTTCAGGCGCTCACTTTCACCCCCCGGGTCAATGAGGGCACCTTGCATGGTCTGGTCGCACCAGATCAGCGAGCAGTTTTGTTGGAAAGCCGTGACGGGGAGGGTGAGGTAGCAAAGCATAGGCAGAAGGCAAGCCTCTGCCCCAAGTGCAGCGGCCCGAAAAGGATCAGAACTGGTAGCTTACCCCGACCGACAACTGCGGCAGCGCGCGGAACTTGCCCACACCGTCGCGCAACTCTTGAGTTTCACGGTCGATGTCAGCCTGGCTGACTTGGCTCAGCAAGGGGCCCTCAACACGGGTCGTGACGGTGGCCTTGCCGATGGAGGCGCCCAGGTCGGCGATAAAGCCCCATCCGCTATTGCCCATTTTGTGGCCCCAACCGATGCCGATGTAAGGCGTGGTGGAAGGGAATTTGATGTTGGCCACGAAGCGGTCTGAGGTGGTGGTGGGGTAGCTGGTGTTACCGATCTTGATCGGGGTGCCATCGCCAAAGGCGGTGAGGTCAAACTTGGTGTCGTTGACCGTCACGCCGCCTGTCAGGCGGAAGCCTCCGGCCACAAACCAGTCCGCGAACAAGCCGGTACGGTTGGACTTGTAGTTGCCGCGGTAGTTGATGCCTTGTTCAATCCCAGACTTGTCTCGTGTGCCAATCGTGGCCAAGTCCGCGCGTACGGTGATGGTGTCCGACAAGGGTTGGGCAACGCCCAGCATGACGCCGGGTGCGCCAATCGCGACATAGGGTTCTGCGGCTTGTGCGGCAGTGACAGTCAGGCCGGTCAAGGCCAGGGCGAAAAGGCGAAACGGGAAAGGCATGGTGCTCCTCAACGAGTGGGCGGAAAAGACACGCCCTCGTTGGGGCGCTGAGGACCAATGTAGCGCGCTGTTGTGACGACTTCAGTCCCAAGATCGTGAAGTCGTCATGGATGCGACGCCCTTAAGGTCACAGGATGTCGGCGGTGTGTGCGGATGTATCGCTGCCCACCGTTTGGCCCCGAATGGCAGAGTAAGGTATCTGCGGGGTCAACGCCCTCACAGCGTGAAGTCGTACTCCACCGTGAGTGGCGCATGGTCACTGAACTTCTGCGCTTTATAGATGGCGGCGGTGCGGGCGGCGGCAGCCAACGTTGGCGTGGCGACGTGATAGTCGAGGCGCCAACCCACGTTCTTGGCATAGGCCTGCCCACGGTTGCTCCACCATGTATAGCACTCCTCGGTGGTGTCCGGGTGCAGGCGTCGGTAGACATCCTCCAGACCGCCCTGGGCAGGGTCCAGCAGTTGGGTCATCCAGGCCCGCTCCTCCGGCAGAAAGCCGCTGTTTTTGAGGTTGCCCTTCCAGTTCTTCAGGTCGGCCTCGCGGTGGGCGATGTTGAGGTCACCCACCAAGATGAACTCGCGCTCGGCGCGCAGGTCTTGCAGGCGCGGGGCCATGGCCGCCAAGAAGCGGAACTTGGCTTGCTGGCGCTCTTCGCCCGAGGAGCCACTGGGGAAGTAGCAACTGATGAGGGATAGCTTGCGGCCGGGTTTGTCAAAGCGCAACTCGACCCAGCGGCCCTCGGCGTCAAACTCTGGCACGCCCAGGCCCCGGATCACGTCACTGGGCTGGTGGCGGGTGTAGAGGCCGACTCCGGAGTAGCCTTTTTTCTGGGCAAAGTGGAAGTAGCCTTGCATCTGGGCCACCTGCTCAAAGCGGCCTTCGATGTCGGCGGCTTGTGCTTTGACCTCCTGGACGCCAATACAATCAGCAACAGACTGTTCGGCCCACTCCACAAAGCCTTTGGTGGCGGCGGAGCGGATGCCGTTGAGATTGAGCGTGACGAGCTTGAAACCCACTTGACGAATCCTTCGCAATGACAACCACCCCGCACACCGACGCCCTGGCACAGGAATTCGTGAAGTTTTCGGTCGAGGCGGGGGTGCTGCGCTTCGGCGAGTTCACGACCAAGGCGGGTCGGCTGTCCCCCTACTTCTTCAACACCGGTTTGTTTGACGACGGTGCCAAGCTGATGAGGCTGGGCGAATTCTATGCACGTCGGCTCATTGCCTCGGGTTTGGAGTTCGACATGCTGTTTGGCCCTGCTTACAAGGGCATCACTTTGGCGGCTGCTGTGGCCATCGGTCTGGCCAAAGAGGGCAAGAGCGTGCCCTATGCCTACAACCGCAAAGAGGCCAAAGACCACGGCGAAGGCGGCACGCTGGTGGGTGCGCCGGTCAAGGGCAGGGTGCTGATCATTGACGATGTGATCACCGATGGTGCCTCTAAGCGCGAGGCGGCCGACATGATTCGCGCGGTCGGAGCGACGCCTGTGGGCGTGGCCATCACCATGGACCGCCAGGAGCGCGCCAAAGACGATGCGGCCAACCCTCGTTCGGGCGTGCAGTATGTGGAGCAGGAGTTAGGCTTGCGGGTGGTGTCGATCGCTACCCTGGCCGACCTGATGACCTTCTTGGCCACCACGGGCGATCAAACCCTTCGCGCCAACACCGAACGGGTGGCTGCATACCGCCAACGCTACGGGATTTGATGGGAGATGAACGCTGCTTATCGCGCTTTCACTGCTGCGCTCCTATTGGGTGCCGTGTGGGCAGGTGCGGCCTGGGCGCAAACTCCTGCACCGGCGCCCAAGATATTCAGTTGCATTGACAAGCATGGGCGACGCCTGAGCTCGGACCGCCCGATTCCAGAGTGCCAAAGTCAAGAGCAGAAGCTGCTGAACCGTGATGGCTCGGTGCGCGCCATCACGCGCCCCTTGGCCAGCCCTGAGGAATTGGCTCGGCTGGAGGAGCAGCGCCAAGCCGCGCTGCAAAGCCAAGCCCAGCAAGAAGAAAACACACGAAAAGAGCGGCAGCTGCTGCGCCGTTTTCCCAATGAGCAGGCTCATGCCCAGGCCCGCACCCGAGCGCTAGAGCCGGTGGTGCGCCAAATGGGCGAGTCACAGGCGCGCCTGCGGGCCTTGGAACGCGAGCGAGATGCCTTGGTGCAGCAGATCAAGATCGAGAAGAACCCGTCGGCGGCCTCGGGTTTTCGTCAGCGCTTGGAGACCAATGGCGCCGCGCTAGAGGCCCTATCGGCGGTGCTGCGCGACCGAGAAGCCGAGCGTGCCCGCATGAACCTTCAATTCGATCAAGAGTTGGCCCAACTCAAGGTCTTGTGGGCGGCGCCGCTCACGGCATCGGGGGCTAAGCCATGAGTCATCGCCCAGTGTTTCTGGCGGCGCTGCTTTGTCTGGGCCTGGGGGGCACAGAGGCCCAAGCAGGCTCGGCGCGCTATTTGTGCGAGGGGGGTCTGATGTTGCAGGCAGACCTCACGCCCCGTGCCGGACGTGTGCAGGCCGGCCAAACCTGGTGGGCCGTCAAGCGCCTGCGCGAGCCCACCGTGCGCTATCGTGACGCCAAGAAAACCGTGACTTTGGCGGTGTCCGGGCGGCGAGCCACTTGGCAAGAGGGTGATGGCCCGGTCTTGAGCTGTGAGCTGGTGCTGCCAGACTTCGTGCACAAGTTCTGAAGCTCCACCCCAGCCCAAGGCTGGGGCTGGCCTTGGGGCTTGATCAGGCGCCCAGCTTGCGCTTCAGCAACTCACCGGCCTGCGCTGGGTTGGCTTTGCCCTTAGAGGCCTTCATCACCTGACCCACCAAGGCATTGAAGGCCTTCTCTTTGCCCGCGCGGAACTCATCCACCGACTTGGTGTTGGCAGCCAGCACCTCATCGATGATGGTTTCCAGGGCGCCGGTGTCGTTGGACTGGCGCAGGTCTTTGGCATCAATAAGGGCATCCACGTTGCTACCCTCACCCGTCCACAGCGCATCAAACACCTGGCGGGCTGAGTTGTTGGAGAGGGTTCCGTCTTGGATACGGGTGATCAGCGCGGCCAGCGTGGCGGCCGCCACCGGAGCCTCGGCGATGTCTTTGCCTTCGCTGTTCAAGCGCTTGCTGATCTCGCCCATCAACCAGTTGGCCACCAGCTTGGGTGCTTTGCAGGCATCGCGGGTGGTTTCGTAGTAGCGGGCAAAAGCCAAGCTCTGCGTCATCATCGTCGCGTCATAGGCGGGCAGACCGTCTTGGCTGACGAAACGCTCGGCCATGGCGC
Organism: Ideonella sp.; assembly: GCA_034520165.1. Taxonomy (GTDB): domain Bacteria; phylum Pseudomonadota; class Gammaproteobacteria; order Burkholderiales; family Burkholderiaceae_C; genus Ideonella. The sequence goes on along the minus strand of JAXHNT010000038.1, from coordinate 20,317 downwards.
GGGGCAGCTCGGGCATTTCGCCCTTCACGCGCTCCACCCATTCCGCTGCGATCACCAGCGGGGGTAGGTCCGGATCGGGGAAGTAGCGGTAGTCGGCCGAGTCTTCCTTGCTGCGCATGGCGCGGGTCTCGCCCCGGTCGGGGTTGTAGAGCACCGTGGCTTGCTGGATGGTGCGGCCGTCTTCGATTTCGTCGATCTGCCAATTGACCTCGTAGTTCACCGCGTCCACCAGATAGCGGAAGCTGTTGAGGTTTTTGATCTCGCGCCGTGTGCCATAGGGCGCACCGGGCTTGCGCACCGACACATTCACGTCGCAGCGGAAGGACCCTTCCTGCATATTGCCGTCGCAAATGCCCAGCCACATGACCAGGGCGTGCAAGGTTCTGGCGTACTCCACCGCTTCGGCGGCTGAGCGCATGTCGGGCTCGGAGACGATCTCCAGCAGCGGGGTGCCCGCGCGGTTCAGGTCGATCCCTGATTGCCCGTCAAAATCTTCGTGCAGGCTCTTGCCCGCGTCTTCTTCCAGGTGGGCGCGCGTGAGCTGGACGGTCTTTTTGACATCGCCCACCCAAAACTCGACCAGCCCGCCCTGCACCACCGGGATTTCGAACTGGCTGATCTGGTAGCCCTTGGGCAGGTCCGGGTAGAAGTAGTTTTTGCGCGCGAAGATGGACAGTGGTGCCACCTTGGCGCCGACCGCCAAGCCAAAGCGGATGGCGCGCTCTACCGCGGCGCGGTTGAGCACCGGCAGGGTGCCGGGCAAGGCCAAGTCCACCGGGCTCGCTTGGGTGTTGGGCTCGGCGCCAAAAGCGGTGGACGAGCCCGAGAAAATCTTGGAAACCGTCGAGAGCTGGACGTGGTTTTCCAGGCCGATCACGACCTCATAGCCGCGAATCAGTTGAGAAGTGTTGGGCATGGTCAGGTTCCTGCGGGCGCTTGGGTGTGCCAATCGGTCGCTTGCTGCAGTGCATGCGCGGTGTGCAGCAGTTGGCCTTCCGCGAAGTAGTTGCCGATGAGCTGCAGGCCCACAGGCATATTCCCCGCACCAAAGCCAGCTGGCACGCTCATGCCGGGCAGGCCGGCCAGCGAGGCAGGCAGGGTGAAGATGTCAGCCAGATAGGCTTGCAGCGGGTCGCCGCCTTGCTCGCCGATCTTCCATGCCACCGTCGGGGCCACCGGGCCAGCGATGACATCACACTGCGCGAAGCAGCGCTGGAAGTCCTCGGCAATCATGCGACGCAGTTTTTGCGCCTGCAGGTAGTAGGCGTCGTAATAGCCGTGCGAGAGCACATAGGTGCCGATCATGATGCGGCGCTTGACCTCAGCGCCAAAGCCTTCGGCGCGGGTCTTTTTGTACATGTCCAGCAGGTCGTCGTACTGGGCGGCCCGGTGGCCAAACTTGACGCCGTCAAAACGACTCAGGTTGGAGCTGGCCTCGGCCGGGGCGATGATGTAGTAGACGGGGATCGACAGCTCGGTGCGGGGCAGGCTGACATCCACTAAGGTGGCGCCCAGCTTCTCCAGTTCGGCCAGGGCGTTGCGCACGGCGCTGTTGACGTCCTGCGCCAATGCAGCAGGAAAGAACTCTTGCGGCAGGCCGATGCGCAAGCCCTTGAGCGGCTGCGTGGCCGTGGCCCCTTCGCGGGGGGTGAGCATCTGGGCGTGGAAGTCTTGCGCGGGGCGCTCGGCGCTGGTGGCGTCGCGCTCGTCAAAGCCGCTCATGGCCGACAGCAGCAGGGCGCAATCCTCGGCGCTGCGGGCCATGGGGCCGGCCTGGTCGAGGCTGGACGCAAAAGCAATCATGCCGTAGCGGCTGCAGACGCCGTAGGTGGGCTTGATGCCGGTGATACCGCTGAAGCTGGCGGGCTGGCGGATGGAGCCGCCGGTGTCGGTGCCGGTGGCGGCGGGCAGCAGGCGCGCGGCCACGGCAGCGGCCGAGCCGCCCGAGGAGCCGCCGGGCACGCGCTGGGTGTCCCAGGGGTTGTGTACGGGGCCATAGGCCGAGTTCTCGTTGGCCGAGCCCATGGCGTATTCGTCGCAATTGAGCTTGCCCAAACTGACCGCGCCTGCGGCCTTGAGCCGCGCCACCACCGTGGCGTCAAAGGGGCTGCGGTAGTTCGCCAGCATCTTGGAGCCCGCCGTGGTAGGCATGTCGGCGGTGACGAAGATGTCCTTGTGGGCCAAGGGCACACCGGTCAGCGGTCCGGCTTGGCCGCTGACGCGGGCAGCATCGGCGGCGCGGGCGGTGCTCAGGGCGGCCTCGGCGTCCAGGTGCAAATAGCTGCCCAAGGCGGCGTGGGCTTGGGCGCGGTTCAGCAGATGCTGGGTCACCTCGACGCTGGAGACGGTTTTGGCAGCCATGGCCTGGGCCAGGCCCGCCACGCCCAGGTGGTGCAAGTCTTGAGCGGGCATTATTCGATCACCTTGGGGACGAGGAACAGGCCGTCTTCCACGGCGGGGGCGCTGGCCTGGTTGCGGGCGCGGTCATTGACCTCGGTCACGGCATCCTCGCGCAGGCGCAAATGGACCTCTTGGATGGTCGAGAGGGGGGTGTAGAGCGGCTCAACGCCTTGGGTGTCTACGGCGCTCATTTGCTCGACGATATTGAAAAAGCCGTTGAGCTGGCTGAGCATGGCGTCGGCTTCTTGGGGCGAGATGTCCAGCCGCGCCAGGTGGGCGATCCGGCTCACATCCGTGGGGGTGAGTGCCATGGGGGAAGTGCCTTGGAAGGTGCAGTGTCAGGTGGAGGGCACAGTGCCTTGGCAAAGTGCCGCCAAGTGGGCTGTAAAGCCTGCTTGGAACCATGAAAAAAGGGCTTGAGTCCCACGGGCGATGTGGGGCATTAGGGTATTATCTCCGGTTATCCACACCCTGCCTGGCAGCGTTGCTGTGAGGGGCTCCAAAGCCCTTTTGGCGGCCTGCAAACAGGGCTTGGTGTGGGGGTACGTCGGGCCCCGCTGCAAAACCGTCGCTTTTCGCCACATCCATTCATGCGCCTTGAGGTTTTGAGCCCACTTTGCCTAGGTCTTGCACCGGCATTGGGTCGTTGCTCAGGGCGCCACTGTCATTGAAATCCCATGTTCGCATCCCTGCGCCGTTACTTTTCTACCGACTTGGCCATTGACCTGGGCACCGCCAACACGCTGATTTACGTGCGTGGCAAGGGCATCGTGCTGGACGAGCCCTCGGTGGTCTCCATTCGCCACGAAGGCGGCCCCAGTGGCAAAAAGACCATTCAGGCCGTGGGTCATGAAGCCAAGGCCATGTTGGGCAAGGTCCCGGGCAATATCGAAGCCATTCGCCCCATGAAAGACGGCGTGATCGCCGACTTCACCGTCACCGAGCAGATGCTCAAGCAGTTCATCAAGATGGTCCATCCGCGCTCGGTGCTCAAGCCCAGCCCCCGCATCATCATCTGCGTACCCTGCGGCTCCACCCAGGTTGAGCGCCGGGCCATTCGTGAATCGGCCCTGGGTGCCGGTGCGTCTGAGGTCTACCTGATCGAAGAGCCGATGGCCGCCGCCATTGGCGCGGGCCTGCCGGTCTCGGAGGCCTCGGGCTCCATGGTGGTTGACATCGGCGGTGGCACCACCGAGGTGGGCGTCATCAGCTTGGGCGGCATGGTCTACAAGGGCTCTGTGCGCGTGGGTGGCGACAAATTCGACGAGGCCATCATCAACTACATCCGCCGCAACTACGGCATGTTGATCGGTGAGCCCACCGCTGAATCCATCAAGAAGCACATCGGCTCGGCCTTCCCGGGCTCCGAGGTGCGCGAGATGGAAGTCAAGGGCCGCAACCTGTCTGAAGGCGTGCCACGCAGCTTCACGATTTCTTCCAACGAAATCCTGGAAGCCCTGACCGACCCGCTCAACCAGATTGTCTCGGCCGTCAAGAACGCGCTGGAGCAAACCCCGCCGGAGCTGGGCGCTGACATTGCGGAACGCGGCATGATGCTGACGGGCGGTGGTGCTTTGCTGCGTGACCTGGACCGCCTGCTGGCTGAAGAAACCGGCCTGCCGGTGCTGGTGGCGGAAGACCCGCTGACCTGCGTGGTCCGGGGTTGTGGCATGGCACTAGAGCGCATGGAGCGCTTGGGCTCGATCTTCACCTCGGAGTAAGCGGGCCGCCGCTGCGCGTTCTCTCACCCCTTTGTTGGCCTGCGGGCCACCGCCATGTCTCTCGGCACGCTTGAACGCTCACCGCCGCCGTTTTTCAGGCAGGGCCCGTCGGCCCTGACCAAGGTCGTCTTCTTTTCAGCCTTGGCGCTGTTCCTGATGGCTGCCGATTCGCGCTTCACCTTGACGCAGCCCTTGCGCGCGGCCATGGCGACGGTGCTGCTGCCGGCGCAGCAGGCACTGAGCCTGCCCGTGGCCGCATATTGGCAAGCCGTGGATTACCTGCAGGGCTTGGAGGCGGCACGGACCCAAGAAAATGCCATGCGCGCCAAGCTGGCCGAGCAAGCGGAACGCTCTTCGCGAGCCGATCGCCTGGTCGAAGAAAACACCCGTTTGAGGGCCTTGCTGGAATTGCGACCGCAGGTCACGGTCAAGTCTCAGCCTGCGGAGGTGCTGTACGAAGCGCCCGATGCTTTTTCGCGCAAGATTTTCTTGGACCGAGGCTCTCAGCATGGTTTGGTGGCGGGCTCACCGGTGATCAATGAAAAGGGTGTGCTGGGCCAAGTGACGCGCGTCTATCCGCTCTCCGCAGAGGTGACTTTGTTGGTGGACAAGGATGCAGCCATCCCCGTACTCAATCCTCGCACCGAGCACCGCAGTGCTGCATTCGGGACCGGCGATGGCCGCGCCATGGAGCTGCGCTTCATGGCCAGTAACGACGATGTTCAGGTCGGTGATGTGTTGATCACCAGTGGGGTTGATGGTGTTTATCCACAGGGCTTGCAAGTTGCTCGGGTGGCCAAGGTGGACACCCGTGGTGACACCTCGTTTGCGCGCATCAGCCTAACGCCCACCGCCCCGCCCGATGGCGTGCGCCACGTGCTGGTGCTGGAGCCTTTGGCGCTGCACCAGCCGCCTCGTCCTCAAGAACCCACCGAGCCAGAGCGCAGTACCAGCCGACATGGTCGGGTTGGAGGCCGCAAGTGATCATGCGACGCAGCTCCGATCAGCTTCTGCTGCCTGTCAACCCGGTGTTCCTGTGGTTGAGCCTGTTCGTGGCCATGGGCCTGAACATGGTGCCGCTTGGCCGTGCGCCCCTCTTGCCGGACGCGATGGCGTTGGTGCTGGTGTTCTGGAACGTGCATCAGCCGCGCCGCGTAGGGGTGGGGGCGGCTTTCGTATTCGGCTTGTTGATGGATGTTCATGCCGGGTCCTTGCTGGGCCAGCACGCACTCTCCTACACCTTGCTGAGCTTTCTGGCCATCACCATTCATCGCCGAGTCCTGTGGTTCAGCTTGATTGAGCAGGTCTTGCATGTGCTGCCGCTGTTTTATGCCTCGGCGCTGGTCGCCCTTGCGGTGCGTTTGTTGGCGGGAGATGGTTTCCCCGGTTGGGGCGTGCTGATCGCCCCGGCGCTGGAGGGCTTGCTCTGGCCGGTCGTGACTTGGGTGCTCTTGGCGCCACAGCGCCGCCCGCCTGACCCGGACAAAAATCGACCGCTATGACAAGGTTGCAGCGGGCATGACCGAGCTGAAAAATCTCGAAGCAGAGTTGGACCGGTTCAGGCTGCGCATCATTGCGGCCGTGCTGTTCATTCTGGTGGGCTTTGGGCTCTTGGTCAGCCGCATGGTGTACCTTCAGGTGGTCCGTCATGAGGAGTTTGCGACGCGTGCTGAGTCCAACCGCATCGCGGTGGTGCCTATCGTGCCCAACCGTGGCCGCATCGTGGATCGCAATGGCGTGGTGCTGGCCACCAACTACACCGCTTATACCTTGGAGATCACGCCATCGAGAGTGACTGATCTCGAGGCCACCATCAACCGGCTGGCCGAATTCATTGACATCCAGCCGAGGGACCGGCGGCGCTTTAAGCGCCAGTTGGACGAGAGCAAGAGCTTTGAGTCCTTGCCCATCCGCAACCGGCTCAGTGATGAAGAGGTGGCGCGCTTCATTGCCCGGCGCTTCCAGTTCCCCGGGGTCGAAATCAAGGCGCGTTTATTCCGCAACTACCCCCTGGGCGAGACAGGCAGCCACCTGATTGGCTACATCGGCCGCATCAATCAGGCTGAGAAGAAGGCCATGGAGGACTGGGAAGACGAAGCCCAGGCCAACTACCGTGGAACCGAGTACATCGGCAAGCTGGGGTTAGAGCAAAGCTACGAGTTGGACTTGCACGGCACCACAGGCTTTGAGCAAATGGAGACCTCGGCTGGTGGCCGGGCCGTGCGGCGCTTGGACAACTTACCCGCAACGCCTGGCAACACCTTGGTGCTCTCGGTGGACATCAAGCTGCAAGCCTTGGTGGAAGATATGTTCGGTGCGCGCCGTGGGGCCCTGGTCGCCATCGACCCCCGCAATGGCGAGATTCTGGCTTTTGTCTCCAAGCCCACCTACGACCCCAACAAATTTGTGGACGGCATTGATGTCGAGAACTGGCGCGAGCTGAACGAGTCGATTGATAAGCCGCTGTTGAACCGGGCCCTGAGAGGCACGTATCCGCCGGGCTCTACGTACAAGCCTTTCATGGCCATGGCGGCGTTGAACACCGGTAAGCGCGTCGCCCACAACCATCATCAATGACCACGGCCACTTTCGTGTTTGGCGGCCATCGTTACGGCAGCCCCGAGAGACGAGCGGGCTGGGGCCGGTGGACATGCGACGCTCCATCGTCGAGTCGTCCAACGTCTACTACTACACCCTGGCCAACGAGATGGGCGTGGACCTGATCCATGACGCAGCTCTAGCCCTATGGGTTTTGGGCGCACGACCGAGCATCGACTTGGAGGGCGAGGTGACAGGCATTCTGCCCTCGCAGGACTGGAAGCGACGGACCTACAAGCGGCCCGAGCAGCGCAAGTGGTATGCCGGCGAGACCATCTCCCTGGGTATTGGCCAGGGCTATAACAACTTCACCATGCTGCAGTTGGCCAACGCCATGGCTGTTTTGTCGGCCGGAGGCAAGCGCTATGAGCCACGTTTGGTCAAAGAGATCGAGGATGTCGGTCACCGGCCAGCGCCGCGCCGTATCCACCCAGGCGCTGGAACCGTTGCCCTTCAAGCCAGAGCACATGTCGAACTGTCAGCATGCAGGCCATGCATGGGGTTACCGCGCAGCAGGGCGGCACCTCGACCCGAATCTTCATGGGGGCGCCCTACACGAGCGGCGGCAAAACCGGCACCGCCCAGGCTGTGGGCATTCGCCAGAACGAAAAGTACAGTGCCGCGCGAATGGCCGAACACCTGCGGGATCATTCGCTCTACGTGGCCTTCGCCCCGCTGGACAACCCGCGCATTGCCTTGGCCGTCATTGTGGAGAACGCTGGCTGGGGGTCCGCGGCGGCTGCTCCCATTGCTCGCCGCGTCTTTGACTTCGTGCTGATGGGCCAATATCCCAGTGAAGAAGACATCGCGCTGACGCGCAAGGGCCAATCGGTGGCCCCCGTTGGCGTGCCCAGGCCTGCGGCCTCGGTGCCTTTGCCCTCGGGTGCAGGTGCCAGCGCTACGCCTGAAACATCGCCTGTCTCGGGGCCTTCTGCGGCATCGACGGCTACCTCTGCACCCGGGACCGGGCCCGCAGGCGCGGTGGCATCACGACCGGCGGCATCATCACCTCGCTCGTCGGTGCTGGACGCGGGATCGGCGCCCCGTGCTTCAGGAGGCGCACCATGAGTGTTGTGTTCGAGCGGCCTTCTCTGTGGCAGCGGGTGCGGCCTGTGTTTTCGAGTTTTGACCTGCCCCTGACAGTGGGGCTGCTGATTTTGGCCGTGCTGGGATTGATCATCATGTACTCAGCGGGCTACGACCACGGCACCCGCTTTGTGGATCATGGGCGCAATATGCTGATTGCGTTGGTGATCTTGTTTGTGGTGGCGCAGGTGCCACCGCAGCGTTTGATGGCCTTGGCCGTACCCCTCTATGTCGTGGGTGTCACTTTGCTGGTGGCCACCATGATTTTCGGCATCACCAAGAAGGGGGCTACCCGCTGGTTGAATGTCGGGTTGGTGATCCAGCCCAGTGAGATCATGAAGATCGCCATGCCGCTGATGTTGGCTTGGTGGTTCCAGAAGCGCGAAGGGCAATTGCGCCCGCTGGACTTTGCCGTGGCGGGCTTGCTGCTGTTGATTCCGGTGGGTTTGGTGGCCAAGCAGCCCGATCTGGGCACGGCCATCTTGATACTCTCAGCGGGGCTTTATGTGATCTTCTTTGCCGGGCTGTCCTGGCGGCTGATCCTGCCCGTTGTGCTGGTGGCTGTGATTGGCGCAATTGCGCTGGTCTTGTATGAAGATCAAATTTGCCAAGCGGATGTGAAGTGGCCGCTCTTGAGGGAGTACCAGAAGACTCGTGTCTGCACCCTGCTCGATCCCACCAAAGACCCCCTGGGCAAGGGCTTTCACATCATCCAGGGCATGATTGCCATCGGCTCTGGCGGCTGGATGGGTAAGGGTTTTATGAACGGCACGCAGACGCACCTAGAGTTCATTCCCGAACGCACCACCGACTTCATCTTTGCAGCCTTTGCCGAAGAGTTCGGCTTGATCGGTGTTCTCGGCTTGATCGCCATCTTCACCTTTGTGTTGCTGCGCGGCCTGATGATCGCCGCCGAAGCGCCCACGGTGTTCACGCGCCTGCTGGCCGGGGCCATCACGCTGAGCTTCTTCACCTATGCCTTGGTCAACATGGGCATGGTCAGCGGCATCCTGCCGGTGGTGGGCATTCCCTTGCCCTTCATCAGCTATGGCGGCACGGCCATGGTCACGCTGGGCTTGGCCTTGGGCATGCTGATGTCGATTGCCAAGAGCCGCCGCTTGATGCAGTCATGAGCTCGAACGGCGCCGCTCCACCAGGGCCCGTCAGTCGGCCCGGCGAAGCGGCCTGCGGCAGTTGAGCGAAGACGCAATGGGCGTCCACCGACAAGACTCATGAAGCGGATCACCAGCGCGTCATCAGCACATGGGTCGAGCAGGCGCTCGGCTGCTGAACCGGCCATCGTGACGGTGCCGACCTCGACCCGTGCGCGAGGCCGCAAGGACATGGCGACACGCTATTATCAACGCGGCGTTGGCGGCGCGATGCGCGAACATGGTGACCTTGGCGGTGGCCCACGTCAAGGCGCTGACGCCAAGTCTGTTCAGCGAGCACGGCGTGGCCATGACTTGCGCTGGGCCGAAAGCGATGCAGCCCACCCTCGCGCCGCAGACGGCGGGGAATGTGCCCTCCCCGTCCGCTCGTGCTGCGTTTACGCGCCATGTCTGAAAGCCCAGCCCGAGAGCGATGGGGATGAGCCGGATGGTGGCCGGTAACGGCCTCAAGCGCTGGAGGCCTGCTGGGATTTGTCCAAGACAGCGCCACGCATCGGCAAGGTCTGGGTGACGTGCGCACGCCAAGCTTGTCAACAACCTGCACGCTGCCGTCAACCTGCCGATACCGGCGATGGCTGCTCAGGAACAGGGCCTGGTGCCTGAAACCGCATCGACCCCCGTTGATCGAACATTGATGGCCAGCGGGCGAGCTGGATCGGCAGTACCGCCTTGGGTGCGGCACTGGCGGGGCGGTGCGAGCCTGATGGGGGGAGACGCCACCCAAGGTGTTGTTGGCGAAGGTCGTGCCAACCAGGCTCAGCAAGGCGGCAGCGGACGCGGGTTTCGCACCGCGCCTGGGCCAGGCCGCGGGGGACTGTTTCATGGCCGCCCGGGCCGCCGGTCTTGCCGGCCACGACGACTCGGCCCTGTGGCGCTGGCTCGCCGACATGCCGCCGCGCACAGACTAGCGGGTTCGGCATCCAGACCGCTGGCGGCACGCCACCGCCGTACCTTGCTCAGGCCTCGGTCCGCCTCCGGCGCCGGCACGGACCGGGAAGCGAACCGTGATCAGCGTGCCGGGGCCGGTGCCGCTGTTCGTCGCCAGCGCGCGCGCGGGCGTCGTCAACCGAAGATCTCGGCGTCGTGCTTCTCGACCATCTCGCGCACGATGGCCAAGCCCAGGCCGCTGCCGTCCACATTGGTGCCCAGGGCGCGATAGAAGGGCTGAAAGACCAATTCTCGTTCGGCCTCCGGGATGCCGGGGCCGTTGTCCTCCACCTGCAGCACCACCACCTGTCCAAAGGGGTCGGCCATGATGCGCACGGTCACACAGCCGCCCTCCGGGGTGTACTGCAGCGCGTTGTCCACCAGATTGCGGATCATCTCTCGAACTAGCACCGGCTGTCCCCGCAGGCGGCGTGCGCCTCGTGCCGCTCGTCGGGGCCTTCGTAGCCCAGGTCGATGCGCCTCTCCATGGCCTTGGGCACGAAGTCGCGAACGGTCTCCATGACCAGGTCCAGCCAGGTTGAAGGCTTGCTGGCGGCGTGCTTGCTCCCGGTCCTCGGCGCGCGCCATGGACAGGAGCTGATTGACCATGTGGGCCGCACGCTGGCTCGACAGCGCGATCTTCTCGAGCGAGCTCTTCAACGACCCCGGACGCTACATCGCCGCGTTCATCAAGCTCGCGTTGGGCCAACTCCGCCTGTGTGCGTAAGCCAGCTAACGGTGTCTTGAGCTGATGAGCGGCATCGGCCAAGAAGTGCTTTTGCGAGCTCATAGATTGATCCAGTCGAGCCAGCAATTCGTTGATGGATCGGACCAGCGGAGCCACTTCTTCGGGTGCGTCTTGCACATCAATCGGGCTGAGGTCGTGACTCTCACGTTTCAAGATGCGCTGTTGAAGATGCGACAGTGGCGCGATGCCTCGGGCCAGCGCAAACCACACCAACAAAACCGCCAGCGGCAGGATCACGTACTGCGGCAAGAGCACGCCCTTGATGATCTCCGTGGTCAGACGCTCACGCTTGTCCATGGTCTCAGCCACCTGCACCAAGCAATGGCGCGATTCAGCAGACGCACCCCGGTATGGGCAGCCACACAGTTTGCAATGCGCACGGCTTCGTTGTGCATCGTCTCGTCGCGTAAGCAGCACTTCATCAACCGGCTCAAAGCCGCCGGTTCTCGTCGGGCACCGGCAGCCCGACGTCGCCGGCCACGAACTCGCCGCGCGCGCCCAGCACCTGGAAATACACCTGGTCGCTGTCGTCGGCACGCAGGAACTCGGTGGCCAGCATCGGCAGCTGCAACCGCACCGCGGGCGCGGCTGAGGCACCGGCCGCCTCGACGCTGACCTGCTGTGCGATGGCGCGCGCCACGACGGCAAGCTCGCGGTCATAGGGCCGAGCGGCGATGCTCTGCGCCACCAGATAGGTCAGGAAGATGCTCATCGGCCACAGCAGCAGCAGCGGCGCGAGCATCCAGTCGAGGATCTCGCCAAACAGCGAATGCTGTTCGCGCGGCGCCGTCATCGATCGGCCCGTGTTTGGCACCGGGCAGGCGCCGCCCGCAAGGCGGCGAGGCGTGCCTCCGCCGAACCGTTACGGGGCCTGGCCGCCCCGGTGCGGCGCCGGCATGGGCTCAAGCGGCGATTTTCTCCAGGCAGTAGCCGAGCCCACGCACCGTGGCAATGCGTATAGGGCCTTGCTCGATCTTCTTGCGCAAGCGGTGGATATAGACCTCGATGGCGTTGTTGCTGACCTCTTCGCCCCATTCGCACAGCCGCTCCACCAATTGATCCTTGCTCACAAGCCGGCCGGCGCGCTGCAGCAGCACCTCGAGCAGCGACAGCTCGCGTGCCGACAGTTCGATCATCTGGTCGTTGATGTAGGCCACCCGCCCGGTGGCGTCGAAGCTCAAGGGTCCATGCTTGATGATGGTGGCCGCACTGCCGAGCCCGCGCCGCGTGAGCGCGCGAACGCGCGCCTCCAGTTCCTGCAGCGAGAACGGCTTGGCCATGTAGTCATCGGCACCCAGGTCCAGGCCCTTGACGCGCTGCTCCACGCTGTCGGCCGCGGTGAGGATCAGCACCGGCACCGATGAGCCACGCGCGCGCAGCTTGCGCAGCACGTCCAGGCCATGCATCCTGGGCAGGCCCAGGTCGAGGATGACGCAGTCGAATTCGTGGTCGGCCAATGCTGCGTCGGCCTCGGTGCCGCTGCTCACCTGGTCGGCGGCATAACCGGCGGCGCGCAAGGAGCGCAGCAGGCCATCGGCCAGAATCTGGTCATCTTCGGCGATCAGAATGCGCATGGCCTGTCTCCGTATCGGCCTCCGGGTCCAGGAGAGCCCTTGTCTGCCGGCAGATTCTAGGTAGTCGGGCCGCTGCTGCGGAGGCAGGCTGTCCGAGTCGGGAACACCCCTATAAACACACTGTACAAACATCCAGCTTCTGCCATAATGAAAACTCCGAAGGAGAACACCATGGATGCACCCGTGAAGGCATTGAACACCGAGAAGGCCAAGGCCCTGCAGGCTGCGCTGGCCCAGATCGAAAAGCAGTTCGGCAAGGGCTCGATCATGCGCCTGGGCGATGGCGAGGTCATCGCCGACATCCAGGTGGTGTCCACCGGCTCGCTGGGCCTGGACATCGCGCTCGGCGTCGGCGGCCTGCCGCGCGGCCGCGTGGTCGAGATCTATGGCCCCGAGTCGTCGGGCAAGACCACGCTCACGCTGCAGGTCATCGCCGAGATGCAGAAGCTCGCCGGCGTGTGCGCCTTCATCGACGCCGAACACGCGCTCGACACGCAATACGCGCAGAAGCTCGGCGTCAACCTGCAGGAGCTGTTGATCAGCCAACCCGACACCGGCGAGCAGGCGCTGGAGATCGTCGACGCGCTGGTGCGCTCCGGCTCGGTGGACCTGATCGTCGTCGACTCGGTCGCCGCGCTCACGCCCAAGGCCGAGCTCGAAGGCGAGATGGGCGATTCGCTGCCCGGCCTGCAGGCGCGGCTGATGAGCCAGGCGCTGCGCAAGCTCACCGCCACCATCAACAAGACCAACACCACCGTCATCTTCATCAACCAGATCCGCATGAAGATCGGCGTGATGTTCGGCAGCCCCGAAACCACCACCGGTGGCAACGCGCTCAAGTTCTATGCCTCGGTGCGGCTGGACATCCGCCGTATCGGCAGCATCAAGAAGGGTGACGAGGTCATCGGCAGCGAGACCAAGGTCAAGGTCGTCAAGAACAAGGTCGCGCCGCCGTTCAAGACGGCCGAGTTCGACATCCTCTACGGCGAAGGCATCAGCCGCGAGGGCGAGATCATCGACATGGGCGTCGAAGCCCGCATCCTCGACAAATCCGGCTCCTGGTACGCCTACAACGGCGAGAAGATCGGCCAAGGCAAGGACAACGCGCGCGAGTTCCTGCGCGAGAACCGCGACATGGCGGTGGAGATCGAGAACAAGGTGCGCGAAGCCATGGGCGTGCCGCTGGTGGCGGTGGACAAGGCAGCCGACTGAGCGACCACCGCGCGGCCCCATTCTCATGAAACGGCCCCCGCCCAGCCTGCAGGCGCGGGCGTTGGGCTGGCTGGCCCAGCGAGAACAAAGCCGCAGCGAACTGCGCCGCAAGCTCTTGCGCGTGGCCATGCAGCCGGCGGCCAGCGCAGACGATGGGCCCGGGCACGAATGCGATGCCGAGGACGCGGCGGCACGGGTGGACCAATTGCTCGATTTGCTGCAGGCCAAGGGCCTGCTCAGCGACGAGCGCTTTGTGGACAGTCGCGTGCGCGTGCGCGCGCCCGGCCTGGGCATCCGGCGCATCCAGTTGGAGCTGGCCCGTCATGGCCTGAAGCTGCCCGCGCAGCCGGCGCAGCAGTTGCGCGACAGCGAGTTGCAGCGCGCAACCCAGCTTTGGCAGCGCAAGTTCGGCAGCGTGGCGCAAGACGCGCGCGAGCGCGCGCGGCAGATGCGCTTCCTGGCTGGGCGCGGCTTTTCCGGTGACGTGATCCGCCAGGTGCTGGCCGCTGCTGCGCAGCTGCAGGACGGCCACCCGCGGGACGATTGACGCCATCGCCGCGCGCAGGCTGCGTGCTAAAGTGCGCCCGCCCATCAACCGGGTGGCCGCCTGCGGCGGCGCGCCGTTCTCGCCGGATCCGGCCGGTACGACGCCATCGCCAGGGGCTGCAGATTCAGGATGCTGCAAGGCGGGTGATCGATCATCGTCCGCTGCACCAGCGACACCGTCATCTCCCCAGCGCGAGCCCACCCATGAAGATTCACGAGTACCAAGGCAAGGAAATCCTCCGCAACTTCGGTGTGCCGGTTCCGCGCGGCTACCCGGCCTTCACCGTGCTCGAGGCCACCGAAGCGGCGCAGAAGCTGGGCGGCGCCGTCTGGGTGGTCAAGGCGCAGATCCACGCCGGCGGGCGCGGCAAGGGCGGCGGCGTCAAGGTGGCGCGCTCGCTCGACGAGGTCAAGCAGCTGTCCGGGCAGATTCTGGGCATGCAGCTGAAGACACACCAGACCGGACCCGAGGGCCAGAAGGTGCGCCGCCTGCTCATCGAAGAAGGCGCTGACATCCAGCACGAGTACTACGTCGCCGCGCTCACCGACCGCGCGACTCAAAGCGTGGCCATGATGGCCAGCAGCGAAGGCGGCATGGACATCGAGGCGGTGGCGCACGACACACCGGAGAAGATCCTCAAGGTCTTTGTCGACCCGCTGGCGGGGCTGACCGACGCGCAGGCGCTGCAACTGGCTGCCGGCATCGGTATCCCCGCCGCCAGCCAGGCGCAGGCGGTGGACGTGCTGAAGAAGCTGTACACCTGCTACATGGAAACCGACGCCAGCCTGGCGGAGATCAACCCGCTGATCCTCGAAGGATCGAAGGACGGCAAGCCGGGCCACATCAAGGCGCTGGACGCCAAGTTCAACTTCGACAGCAACGCGCTGTACCGCCACCCCGAGATCGTTGCCTGCCGCGACCTCGACGAGGAAGACGCGGCCGAAATCGAGGCCAGCAAGTTCGACCTCAGCTACATCAGCCTGGACGGCAACATCGGCTGCCTGGTCAATGGCGCCGGCCTGGCGATGGCGACCATGGACACCATCAAGCTGTTTGGCGGCGAGCCGGCCAACTTCCTGGACGTCGGTGGCGGCGCCACGGCCGAAAAGGTGACCGAAGCCTTCAAGATCATGCTCGCCAACAAGAATGTCAAGGGCATCCTGGTCAACATCTTCGGCGGCATCATGCGCTGCGACACCATCGCCGAAGGCGTGATCGCGGCGTGCAAGGCCGTGCATCTGTCGGTGCCACTGGTGGTGCGCATGAAGGGCACGAACGAACAGATCGGCAAGAAGCTGCTGGCCGACAGCGGCCTGCCCATCATCAGTGCGGACACGATGGCCGAAGCGGCCACCGCCATCGTCGCCGCAGTGCGTTAAGCCCCGGAGCCAACCCATGAGCATTCTGATCAACAAGGACACCAAGGTCATCACGCAAGGCATCACCGGCAAGACCGGGCAGTTCCACACCCGGGGCTGCCGCGACTACGCGAATGGCAAGAACTGCTTCGTCGCCGGTGTCAACCCGAAGAAGGCCGGTGAGGATTTCGAGGGCATCCCCATCTACGCCAGCGTCAAGGACGCCAAAGCCAAGACCGGGGCCACGGTCAGCGTGATCTACGTACCCCCGCCCGGCGCCGCCGCGGCCATCTGGGAAGCGGTGGAGGCCGAACTGGACCTCGTGGTGTGCATTACCGAGGGCATTCCGGTCAAGGACATGCTGCTGGTGCGCAACCGCATGCAGAAGAAGGAAGCCGCCGGTGGCAAGAAAACCCTGCTGCTGGGCCCCAACTGCCCGGGCCTGATCACGCCCGAGGAGATCAAGATCGGCATCATGCCCGGCCACATCCATCGCAAGGGCCGCATCGGCGTGGTCAGCCGCTCCGGCACGCTGACCTACGAGGCCGTGGCGCAACTCACCGAGATCGACCTCGGCCAGAGCTCGGCCGTGGGCATCGGCGGTGACCCGATCAACGGCCTGAAGCACATCGACATCATGCAGGCCTTCAACGACGACCCGGACACCGACGCGGTGATCATGATCGGCGAGATCGGTGGCCCCGATGAAGCCGAGGCCGCGCGCTGGTGCAAGGCCCACATGAAGAAGCCGATCGTCGGCTTCATTGCCGGCGTCACGGCGCCGGCCGGCAAGCGCATGGGTCACGCCGGTGCCCTGATTTCCGGCGGTGCCGACACGGCCGAGGCCAAGCTGGCGGTGATGGAAGAGTGCGGCTTCATCGTCACGCGCAACCCGTCGGAAATGGGCAAGCTGCTGAAGAAGGCGATCGGCGCTTGAAATTAACCTGAGACCGCGCGCTGCGCGCGGTCGAGTTCCCGCAAGGCCGCCGTAGTGCGGCCTTTTCAATTTCCGGAATCCGTAGGACTACTCACCGCATGCGCCGTGCGGCGCCCATACACTCGCGCCAGCCCCAGACCCCCGGCCGGCCGCGCCGGCACCCGACCCGAGGAAACCTGCCATGGAGCAGTTCATGACGACCGATTTCTGGCTTGCCGTAGGCCAGATCATCATGATCGACATCCTGCTCGGCGGCGACAACGCGGTGGTCATCGCGCTGGCCTGCCGCAAGCTGCCGCCAAAGCAGCGGACGATGGGCATCCTGTGGGGAACCGCCGGTGCCATCGTGCTGCGCGTGATCCTGATCTTCTTCGCGCTGACGCTGCTGCAGATCCCGTATCTGAAGATCGTCGGTGCGTTGCTGCTGCTGTGGATCGGCACCAAGCTGCTGTTGCCCGAGCACGACGAGGCGCACGGCAACATCCAGGCCAGCGACAAGTTGTGGGCGGCGGTCAAGACCGTCATCGTGGCCGATTTCGTCATGAGTCTGGACAACGTCATCGCCATCGCCGGTGCAGCCGAAGGCGCGGGCGGCGACCACAAGATGCCGCTGGTGATCTTCGGCCTGCTGGTATCGATCCCGATCATCATCTGGGGCAGCCAGCTGGTCATCAAGCTGATGGATCGCTACCCGATCATCATCACGCTCGGCGGCATGTTGCTGGGCTGGATTGCCGGCCAGATGGTGATCAGCGATCCGGCGCTCAAGGGCTGGGCCGACGGGCAGGGCAGCTACTTCCAGTACCTGGTACCCGCCATCGGCGCACTGGGCGTGCTGATCGTCGGCAAGTGGCTCGCGGCACGGGCCCACGCCAAGCGGTCCGTGCCGGCACAGGTTGCCGCGCCCGCACAGGCAAACCGCCTGCAGCACGTGCTGCTGGCGGTGGACGGCTCGGAGAATTCGGCACACGCCGTGCGCTACCTGATCGGCGTGCGCCAGGACCTGCGCCAACCCGACGCACTGGACGTGCACGTGCTGAACGTGCAGCGCGGGGTATCCGGGGACGTATCGCGCTTCGTCGCCGGCGAAACCCTCAAGGAGTACCACCTCGAGGGCAGCGAGAAGGCGCTGGCACCGGCGCGCGAACTACTCGACGCCGCCGGGCTCAAGTATCAGGAGCACCGCCGCGTGGGCGATCCGGCCGCGCAGATCGCGGAGGTCGCGCGCGAACTGGGTTGCGACCTGGTCGTCATGGGCACGCGTGGGCTCGGGACGCACACCGCCGGCCTTCTGGGCTCGGTCGCCCAGGGCGTGGTCGAGCACGCGGGTGTGCCGGTGCTGCTGGTGAAGTAGGCCCATCCGAGCCGGCGGCTCAACGGCAGACGAGCACCGGCACCTTCGCGTGCGTCAACACTTTCTGGGTCTCGCTGCCCAGCAGCACGCCCGGCCAACCCGCGCCGGCCATGCGAGGCCATCACGATCAAGTCGCACTTGCGGCGCGAGGCGATGTCCAGGATGGCCTCGGCCGGAAATTCGCCGGCGACCGTCACGCCTTCGAAGGGCACGCCGGCCTTCTGCGCAGCCTTCTCGATGGCCCCGAGAAAGCGCTCGGCCGCTTGCGCCGTCAAGCCGCGGCGTGTTCATCGGGCTGCATGTAGGCCACCGGCATCATGCCCTCGAAGACCACCGGCGTCGGCGCGGGCGCCACGAATAAGCCGGTCACGCGGGCGCCTGTCGCCTTGGCCAGCGCCACGCCGTGCGCCACGGCATGGCCCGACAGCGACGAGCCATCGGTGGGGATCAGGACCTCTTTGTACATGGCGGTCTTTCGAAACTCATTACCTGGTGTAGGGCAGTACCCAGATCAGCATGCCGATCACGTAGCAAACGCCCGCTGCCACCAGGGTGAAGGGCACGCTCCAGGCGAGAAACTCGCGCAGCGAGACCTTGCGCTTCTCCTCGCGCTGGCAGATGTTGAGCGCGGCGTACAGCGCCGGTGCCCCCGCCACCGTGAGGTTGCTGCCCAGGGTGCCCGACCACAGCAGCATCCACCACAGCGGCCAGGGTGGCACGCCGGCGGCTTCCAACTCCTTGATGGTGTGCAGGAAGGTCAGGATGTAGGCGTCGTGCTCGACGATGCCGACGATCGGCACCGTGATCCAGTACATCAGCGTCGCGCCGAGCGCAAAGTTTTCGGTGAAGACCGGCCGCAAACGGCTCGGCCAGTGCATCCAGGACATGCATGCGCTCCAGGCCACCCACGAGTGCGAACAGCGCCACATAGAAGAAGATCGCGCGCCAGTCGAGTTCTTCGAGCACCGTCTCGAAACTCGGCGCCTTGACCCGGTCGCCCAGAACTTCGAGCAGCAGCACCAGCGTCAGCGCCCCCGTCATGGCAATGAATCCGAGGTTCACGCCCAACCACCTGCCGCAGGGCCATGCCCAGCACCGTGAGGAAGAACCAGCCGACCACGATCGTCGCGAAGAGCCGGTTCGGAATGCGCGTCCTTGATGCCCAGGCGATCCAGGTTCACCCGCCTGTTTGCCGTAGCCGCGAAAGCCGTAGGCATACATCGCCGCCAGCGTGACCATGAAGGTGACGACGAGGATCGGAAAGGAGGACGGCCGTCCGTGTTGCCAGAAGAAATCCATGAACTCGGCACCGGCCACGCTGTGCAGCATCTGTGGCGGCAGGTCGCCCAGCAACATGGCCGAGCCCATGAAATTGGCCGCGAAGCCGATCATCAGCACCAGTGGCGTCACCGGCAGCTTGAGTGCGCGCGCCAGGGGCAACGCCACCGGCGCCATCATCAGGATGACGACCACGTTGTCGACGAACATCGAGATCACGCCGGCCAGCATCGACAGGATCATCGACCAGCAGGCCGGGCCGGCCGCCCGACAGGCGCAAGGCCTGCACCGACAACCAGCTCGGCACGCCGGTCTTGCCGAAATACGAGGCGATGATCCAGACGCTGATCAGTATCGCCATCACGTTCCAGTCGACGAGCCCGAACGCATCGACCTCGCTCATCACGCCGATCCAGATCATGACGACCACGCCGATCAGCGCGGCGACCGTGCTGTCGACGGCGTTGCTGATGACCGCAACGATCGTGATCGCAAAGACGGCGATCGCCAGCCAAGCCATGCTTTCCACCGGAGTCGATCCCCTCTTGGCACCAGTGCGACGCCAACGGGCGATTGCCGTGGTGCCTCGCGCGGAGCTGAATTCTTGCGCCCTGGACGCCCATTTCGGGAGTCGGCCTTTCCCTTGGTCGCGCCCGACCACCGCGTCCATGCCGATCGGGCGGGCCGCGACGGCTGCATGGTGCGTTGCCCACGGTGCGGGTGAGCATCCTGCGCCAACTATGAACGCGCATGCCGCGCGGGCTGCATGCTAAGGTTTGCGCCAGCCCTTCGACCCGCCCGCGCTGCGGCAGCTGGCGGGCCCGACCCACCCCCAACCTGCCTTGCGGTCGCAACGTCGACGCACGCGAGCGCAAGACCGAATGAGTCTTCCCAACGAGCCCATGCTGGGCCCCTTCCGACTGTTGCGCCCGCTGGGCCGTGGCTCGATGGGCGTGGTGCACCTGGCGCAGGACGTGGCGTCAGGTCAACACGTGGCCGTGAAGTGCCTGGCCTTGGGGCACGAATTTTCCGCCGAAGAGCACGACGAAGCACGCGCTCGCTTTCTGGCCGAGGTCGCAACGGCCAAGAAGCGCCTGGCGCACCCCGACATCGTCACCGTGCTGGCGGCCACGGCGAGCACGACGGCCGGCTCTGGCTGGCGATGGAGCTGCTCAGCGGCTGCGACCTGGGGCGCTACACCCACTTGTCGCGGCTGCTGCCCGAACCCCTGGTGCTGAGCCTGGTGGGGCGGCCTGGCGCGCGCCGTGGCCGATGCGCATGCCCTCGGCGTAGTGCACCGCGACATCAAGCCGGGCAACGTCATGCTCGACCTGCCGGCCTGGCGCGTGAAGCTCACCGACTTCGGCGTCGCTGGGTTGGCCGACATGACGCGCACGCGCACGGG
>JAXHNT010000024.1:0-45840 GCA_034520165.1 Ideonella sp. | reverse complement strand
TGCTTTACGTATTGCTTACACACCGCTTTCCACCAGCTGAACTGTTTAACGCATCTGCCAGCTTAAGTTGCCACTTCGGGTGCAGGTGGTTCTCGGGTTCGTCGAAAATGAGTACGGTGTCTTTGGCCACAAATTCATTGGCCACCAGCATCTTCAGTAAGCCAAACACCTTGATGCCACTGGCTGTGTTTTTGATGGAGATGGATGCGCCGCTCGGACGGCGAAACACAAAGTCACGCTCTGTTTTGTCGTAAGCGACCTCACCGTCGATCAGATCTTTGCAGGTCGGCGAGCACACGGCCTGTCCCAGTCGTATCGCTCAGGCTGAGCAGGTCAAAAGGCAGGACCGTGTGCGGAGCTTGTCGAACAGGTCTTTGGTGTGCAGTGTGGTGAACGACAGACCCAACGGCCTGAGCGTCGTTGGTCCATGTCCAGCAGGGTCTGGCCAGGGCAAGCACATCGTGGTGGTTCAAGATGAGCGGTGAATCGATGAAGGTAGCGTCTTTCAGGGCCACGGCTCTACCTCGCCCAACAGGCGCACGCCTGTCTGTTACCACGAGATCAAATAAGGTGCAGGTCGTTCTCAAACTGGTTGGATACGCCCTTCCGTCGCGCCTTGCAGCAACAAAGAGGCGTCGAACCCGATGCGAACACCTTGTTGAGTGCGTTCTCTATCGATTGCTTGGACGTTCTCAGGCTGATCCAGCATGGTCTGAATCTCATCGCGCAAGGCGATGACTTCTTGTCTGTCCTTTGGCGACAACTCTGCCAGCACAAATACATGTTGAATCCATTCGTCGATGGCTGCCAATTGCTCTTCGGCGGTCAAACGATGTCTAGAAGATATGCGGAAAGTTCCTTAATACCTCCATCACATGAGGATTAGTAGGCCTGAGGGCTTCCCGCAGGCGGAAGTAGACCTCCTCTCTTTTCTCGCCGACCCAGAACCCCTTTGACTCTGCAAGTCCTCCCTGTAACGATTGATGGCTTTGACGATGCAAAACGATCTTGCCGATCGTGCTCTTGCCGTTGTCGTTTTCGCCAGCACCGTACGCGCGCTTGCGCAGGGAGATTTCAGCGTACGCTGAAGCATGCCGATGTTGTTAAGAATGAGTTTCATGATGCGTTTCCGGAGGGCGTGTCAGGTTTGCTGCGCACGCGCTTGGGCAATTGCATCCATCAGCGTCGTCGATGGTGTATTTGGCGGTGCCCAGCAGGATCTTTAGAGCCTGAATTTCGCCAAAGACATGCAGCGCATGTGCAATATAGTGGATGAGCATACGCACATCGCCTTTTGGCGGCCGTTGCAGGCGGGGTTTTTATGGGAATGACTATAGCTTGGGCGGCGGGTGAGTCGGCATTGGCGCATCGTAAGCTCACCTTCCAATCACCATGGCGCTTAAGCTTCTCCTCTATCTCCGCCATTTGGGCTGGCGACTTGATCGACAATCGACAAATGGCAAGCAAAAAACCCAAGGGACTCGGCCTGGGCCTCGAAGCCCTGCTCGGCCCCAAAGTCACCGACCTCGACGTCGAGCCCAACAGCGGCGCGCAAAGCCCGTCCACGCTCAAGGTCTCGCAGCTCCAAGCGGGCAAGTACCAGCCGCGCACGCGCATGGACGAGGGCTCGCTGTACGAGCTGGCCGAGAGCATCCGCACCCAGGGCATCATGCAGCCCATCCTGGTGCGGCCGCTGAGCGGCAAAGAGGCGGGCGGCGCGGCGCAGTACGAAATCATTGCTGGTGAGCGGCGCTTCCGGGCCTCGCAACTGGCGGGGCTGACGGAAGTGCCGGTGCTGGTCAAGGCGGTGCCCGACGAAGCCGCTGCCGTGATGGCGCTGATTGAAAACATCCAGCGTGAAGACCTGAACCCGCTGGAAGAGGCCCAAGGCCTGAAGCGCTTGATTGACGAATTTGGCCTCACCCATGAAGCTGCCGCCCAGGCCGTGGGCCGCTCGCGCAGCGCGGCGTCCAACCTCATGCGCCTGTTGCAACTGGCCGAGCCGGTGCAAAAAATGCTGATGGCCGGTGACATTGACATGGGCCATGCCCGGGCCTTGCTGGCGCTGCCTGCGGCCCAGCAGATCATGAATGCCAACGAGATCGTCGGCAAAAAGCTCTCGGTGCGTGACGCGGAAAAGCTGGTGGCCAAGGTGCTGAACCCCGGTCGTCAGACGCCGCTGCTGCGGGTGGCCAAAGACAAATCCCGCGACATCGTACGCCTGGAAGAGCAACTGGCCGATGCCCTAACGGCGGATGTGGAGATCCGCGTGCAGCGCAAGACCAAGCGCGGCGAACAGGGCGAGATCGCGATCCGCTTCAGCTCTTTGGATGAATTGAACGGCTTGCTCGACAAGCTGGGCGTGAGCGAACGCTGACAAAGTCAGAACTCGCTCAGGGTTTGGTCATGACTTCGCGGCCGACTGCCGCAACACTGCAAATCAGAGTGGTCAGTGCCTTTGGCACCGTCCACGGTCCTTTGGATGCAGTTGATGAAAGTTATGACCTTGTCCCACCACACTTCTGCCTCTGCGCGTCTGGGCTTGCCCCTGCCGGTGACCCCCGTCACCCCGGGCTTGCGCTTGGCTCAGTTGACCGAGGCCTTCAGACCCCAGGTTCACCGGGCTGAGCCCGACGCCGTGTTCAAGCAACTGGCACGCTCGGCCCTGCCGCCGACGGTGCTGGAAGCCTGGAGCCAACTGATGCACCGGGTGGCCGAGTTGCACGACCGTGTCGACGCCGCCCAAGAAGAGCTGGAAGCGCTGAGCATCCCCGACCGCGAGATCCACCAAAGCGTGGATGACTTGGTGCAGGCGCAATGGGCCACGCTGCAACCGCGCTTTCCACACATCACCTTGGTGGCCGAGCCGCTGGGTGCTCTGCGCATGGCCCCCTCAATGGCCGCCGCACTGTGGTGTCAGATGTTGGAGTTTGTGGCCAGCTCGGCCCCACCCCGGCAGGCCCGCGAACTGTTGGTCAGCCGCCGCGACACCTCGCAGGGCTCGGTGTTTGATCTGCACCTCAACAGTCCCCCGTGCGCCAGCACCGCACAGCGGCCTGAGGCCGACCCTGGCCGCACGCCAGGCCTAGACCAGTTGCTCATCCGTGCCGTGGCGGCTGCCAGCGGTGGCGATGCGCGCATCAGTGACTGCGCCCAGGGCGCACGCATCATGTATGCCGTGATGAAAACAAGTGAGTGCTCGCCTCAGCAGGCTGACTGCCAAGGACAAGCAGCATGAGTCGGGTTCAAATTCTGGAGCCGGTTCAGGCCGTGGCCCTGACCTTGCAGCCCATGCTGTGCCCACGCACTTTGCGGGTCATGGCAGCCTTGCTGCCCGAGGTCGACGATTTGCAAAGCGAGGCCGACTGGGCAGCCAGCGTGCAGCGCCAAATAGATGCTTGTGCCGATGTCTGGGTGCCTGCCGTACTGCCCAGCCAGTGGCGGCCCCTGGAGCGCGGCTGGTGGCAACGCCTGATGGCCTCATGGACGCCCCAAACCCGCCAAAGACTCTGCCTCAAGATGTCCCTGTCTTCGGCGGGCTCAGCCCTGAACGATGAGGTTTCCACCCAGCAATGGGCGCATCTGCGTGCGCAAGGCGTGGGCATGGTTTGGTATGACCTGGCCTGGCCTCAAGGCTGGCCCGAAGCCCTGTGGCACCGCCTGAAGCCCGACGCGGTGATCCTGGGTGAGCGGGCGCAAGCCCTGCTGCGCCGCGAGTTGGACAACGCCCAGGCGACCAAAGCCTTGGAGCGTCAGGTGCAGGCCATCCGTGCCCAAGGCCTGGCCGTGTGGGCCGGGCCCTTGGTCGATGCGCAAGCCCTTTATCGCGCCCAGCAGTTGGGGTGCAGCGGCGTGTGGGGCGAGCTGATCATGCAGCCCATGTCTGTTCAAAGCTTTCTGCGCTTGCGCCCAAGTTCCTAGTCCCACAGCGTGTGGCAGAGCAAGCCCTTGGGCTCGGGCCAGGGCAGCCCAGCCACACAGGCGGCATAGGCCTGGTGCACCCAGGGCACCGGAGCGTCTTGGGCTTGACGCAGCGCCCGCTCTATCTCCGCCAAGGCCTTTTCCGACTCGCCTTGCAGTGCCATGAAGCGGGCGCGGACCAGCATGGCGGGCAGGTACTCGTCGGCATGGTCCTCAACGTCTGCCAACTGCCGCTCCAGTGCCTCTGCGGGCCGCTCTTGCGGGTGACTCATGAGCAGCCAAGCCAAATCGATGGCGGTGTCTATGGACAGCATGTTGCCGTGTGCACCGTGCTGCAAGAGCTGCTCTAGCTCGGCCATGCACGCCTGCGCTTGGCCTTGCGCCAGGGCCAGGGCGGCGTCCAGCCGACTCCCAGCCATGGCGTCTCGCTCATCCATGGCTTGCCGCACGCGCAGAGCCTCTGGGTACTGGCCCAGGCTCAACAGATGCGCAGCCACGCGAGATTGAAACTCATGCAGGGTGGTGCGCAGGTTGGCGCACTCGGACAG
Source organism: Ideonella sp. (assembly GCA_034520165.1). GTDB lineage: Bacteria > Pseudomonadota > Gammaproteobacteria > Burkholderiales > Burkholderiaceae_C > Ideonella. Next base: position 41,371 of record JAXHNT010000024.1, on the reverse strand, counting down.
CCGAACCAGCAACTGGCGCTGCGAGGCCAGGCTGGGGCCCTGATGACCACGTCGCCAGGCCACCTCTTCCCACAAAAACCCGAGGTAGTCATCGGCCTGAGGCATGGGCAACTCGGCGGCACCGCGGCTGCTGAACTGTTGATCCAGGCGGTCGATCTCAGCACTGGCGGCATTCAAGGCACCGGCGTGAATCAAGGCCTCGATGTGCGTGAAGGCGGCCAAACACGCCAGATAGGCATTGCCCGTTGTCTCAAACACCGCCAAAGCTTGCCGTGCTTGCGTCACGGCCAGTGCAAAGCACTTGCGCTCGACGTAGATGCTACTGAGCGCCAGCAACACGCTGCCCTCTTGGACCTCACTGCGGGTGCGGGCCAATAGCTCCTGGGCCCGCTCCAGAATGGCCAGCGCTTGGTCCAGCATGCCCCGGCTTTGGAGTACACCGGCCAAGTGGCAGCGAGCGCGGACCTGAAGCACCAAATCGCGGCAGCTGGCCGCCTGGACCACGGCCAACTCCATCTCTTGAGTGGCCAACACCAGCTCGTGGTTGAAATGGGCGACCGAGCCACTCAACAAGGCCCAGCGAGAGGGCCACACACTCCCTTGCAAGCGCAGCGCCATCTCCCGGCCTTCGTCCAACCATTGGCGAGCGGCACCCAGGTCTCCGCTGATCTGGGCCACACTGACCTGCATGTAGCGGGCACGAACTTGCAGCACCGGGTCTTGCGTTTGATCGGCCAGCGCTCGGGCTTGCGCGGCTTGCTGCCGGGCTTCTCGATAGCTGCCCAGGCGGCGCAGCACATCGGCCAACTCTACCCGCACCACCGCCGACTGGGGTGCCAGTGCCACGGCTTGGGCCAACAAGGTATGGGCCATGCGGTAGTGATCGGCTTGCATGGCGTGGGCGGCGCGGGCCATCAGCTCCAGCACAGGGGCGTCCAAGGTCTGTGTCGCGTCGGTGTTGCTGGGGTATTGATCCAGCCACTGCGCGGCGCGGCGGGCCAGCTCAGCCACATCTTGACCTTCAATGCGACTGTGCAAGGCGGTCAAACTGCCGCGATCCACGGTCAGGCTCAGGCCGAGCAAGCCCCCTGTGCTGCGGTGCAAACGCAGGGCCACGACATCACCCAGGCCCAGCATGGCTCGGAGATGCTGGCTGCGCTGCTGTAAGGGCAGGTCGGCGTGATCGGCTGAACCCACTTGCTGCGCATCAGCACAGCGTTGCTGGCCCTGCGCACTCAAGAGGTGCCCGATCAGCGCTGGCAAGCCATGCACGGCCCAGCTCATGCCGGCATCCCCTGAGTCATTGACCAGAGGCAGCAAACCCAGCAAGGTGGGGCCCGCAGACGGGGGCGCGGGCACGCCGGGCTCCGCCCGCTGGACCGTTGGGCGGCTGATGGGGGCCACAAAGCGGTAGCCCACGCCATGCACGGTGCGCAGCAAGCGAGGGGTGCGGCCGTCGTCGCCCAAGGCACGCCGCAGCTTCATCACAGCCCGCGCCAGCACCGAATCTGAGACATGCACCGTGCCCCACACCTGGGTCAGCAGCTCATCTTTGGGCACCACGCGCTCGGCATGGTCCATCAGGTACAGCAAGAGCTCAAACGATTGACGCTGCAACGCCACGCGTTGCCCGTCGCGCCACAGCTCACGGGCCTGTCGATGCAGGGTAAAGCCAGCAAATTCCAGCGCGGGCATCAGTCTCTCACCGCCTCCGTCAACAAGCTGCGCACCAGCGGCCAGGCTTGGCCTTGCCGCAGCGCCTGCACGGCCGCACGCACCAGGGCCAAGTTGGATTCACCGTGGACTTGCATCACGCGCAGTAGCTCGCTCAGCGCTTCTTGGCGCAAGCCCTGGCGGTCCAGATAGCGGGCCCGCACCACGATGGCCGGCAGGTACTCGTCACACTCATCATCGATATGCGCCATCAGCGACTCCAGCTCCTGAGGCTGCTCGTGCACCAGCGCCAACCATGCCAGATCGATGGCTGCATCCATGCGCGCTGCGGCATGGCTGGGGCCACTGTTCCAGGCCTCCCTAAGCACCTGCATGGTCAGGGCGACTTCGCCGGAGGCCATGGACTGGATGGCTTGCTGGCGAGCCTGCATCAAGGGGTCGTCGGCCCAGCGGATCTGAGACAGCACCTCGTCCGCCAGCGCGGGTCGATCCAGGCTCAAGCACTGTGACAGCACCCGCAACTGGTGCGTGACCAGCACGCCACGCAGATACTCCGACCCTAAGGCGGCTTTGAGCGCGAGCAGAGACTCTGCCAAGCTGAGCGCGTGCTCTCCGCGCAGCCATTGAAGCTGCGCCAATCGCAAGGGCATCAGCAGGTCTACATCCGGGAGGGGCAACGGCGCCTGTGGCCGCCACGCTTGGGCGTCGGCCATCAGGGCACGCGCTTCCTGCTCGGCGCGGCTCAATTGCCCCAGCTCCATCAGTGGCTCGATGCGCATGGCCCGGCAGTACCAAACGGTGTAAGCGTGACCGACTTGCTCGTAAACCGCGCGGACTTGCTCCAACTGCGCCAAGGCCATGGTGAAGTGGCGCCGTCGTTTGTGGAGGATGGCACTGAAAAGCTGAACAGTGGCTTGGGTGGGCTCCGCCTGAATGCGTGACAGCAGTTGCTGCGCACGGTGCAGCAACTCGGACGCACGCGTCACCAGGCCGCGCTCGCCCAACACATCCGCCAGTCGAATGCGTGCCCTGACCTGCAGCAGCACATCATCGCTGCCGACGAGCAGGCTGATGGCCGACTCCAGCTCGGACACCGCTTGCGCGCCGTCCCCCGCACACTGGGCCAAGAAGCCGCTGAAGAGCATCCACTCGGCCCGCTCATGGCGACCGGGCAGGCTCTTGGCCAGGGGCTCCGCCAAGTCCAGATAGTGACGAGATTGCTGCAACTGCCCCAGGGCATGGGCCAGCATGGCCTGGCTCATCCGCACCTTGAATGCCAAGGCGGTCGGTCGGTCGGGCGCTGGCATGGCTTGGATCAAGGCCCAGGCCTTTTCAGCAGCGGCCTTGGCGGCTTCCAGCTCACCCGTCAGGCGAAGCACATTGGCCAGCTCATTGCACACCAGAGGCGAGTCTGGGCTGAGGCCTTGAGCTTGCAGCAGCAGGCCTCTGGCGGCGGCGAGCCGACCTTGCCGGGTCTCATGGCTGCCGCGTGCCAGCAGTTCCAGCGTGGCGGCCTCCAGGGTCTGTGTCGAGCGCGGCGGGGCCGCCCATTGCTGAGCCAACCAGGCGGCTGCCTGTTCGGCAAGCGCCGGCACGCACGCGGCCTCAAAGGCCTGCTCCTGTCCGTCAGCCCGATCCGGGTTGGCATGCAGGCCTAAGTGCAGCGCACCTGCTTGGTGGGTCAACTGTGCCTTCACCACCCAAGTCGCGCCCAGGGCTGCGCGCACATTGGCGGCGCGTTCTGGCCAGGAGGCCAAGGGCAGGTCGGCTTGCTGCACCTGCGCTGCCTCGACAAGCCGAATACCACCTTCGGCGCCGAGCAGGTGGCTCAAGAGCGCAGGCAAGCCTTCTTGCGCCCAGGCGAGCGGTGTCTCTGTCGGCACCTCCACGGGGAGCACCACCACCGTCACCTGGCGGGCCTCCGCCAACGTGGGTGGCGGCAAGGCAGGGCTGGTGTGAGTGTGCGCCGCAGTCAGCCATCGATAGCCCACGCCGTGCACGGTACGCAGCAGCGCCGGGGGCTGGGCCTCGTCGCCAATCGCGCGGCGTAGCTTCATCACGGCGCGTGCCACCACCGAGTCCGTGACAGCTACGTCGCCCCAGACCTCTCGCAACAGTTCTTCTTTGGACACGTCGCGCCCGGGATGGGCCATCAGATACAGCAGCACATCCAGCGCCAGACGTTGGATCTCTACCGGCTCACCATCCCGCCACAGCTCCCGGCTCTGAGGGTGCAGCACGCAGCGGCCAAAGCGCAGCGCATGAGGGAGCGCTGCGGCCGAAGCATCCACAGTGGCAGGCAGTGATGTCATGAGCTTAAAAGTTGTGTATCCGCCAAGAAACCTGGGTGTTTGCGCTGGGGAGCGAGCATTTTGTCCGAGATCAAGCCCAGAAACCGCCTGCTTATGCACGCTTTAAGCGACCCATGTTGGAGAGATGCTGTCATCACAGAGCCGCTGGTGAGCAAGCAAGCAGCAAAGCCGGAAAGCTCTGATGGCGCCCGGGTCCAGTACAGCCGGGACGTCATCAGAACTTCCCTGACGCCCACAGCCGCCTTTTCAGTGTTGTGTGGCGCCGTCCTGATCCATTACCCCCAGGAGGCCACCATGGATGTCATCAGCAGTTTTGCCGCCCGCTTCGAGCGCAGCCGCGAAGAGGAGATGTCGCTTGAAGACTACCTCGCCGAGTGCAAGCGCAGCCCGCTGACCTACGCCACCGCGGCTGAGCGCATGCTCAAAGCCATCGGTGAGCCGCAGATGGTGGACACCCGCAACGACCCGCGCCTCTCGCGCATCTTTGCCAACAAGGTCATCAAAATCTACCCCGCCTTTGCCGAGTTCTACGGCATGGAAGAGGCGATTGAGCAGGTGGTCAGCTACTTCCGCCATGCCGCCCAAGGCCTGGAAGAAAAGAAGCAAATCTTGTATCTGCTGGGCCCGGTGGGCGGCGGCAAGAGCAGCATTGCCGAGCGCTTGAAGGCGCTGATGCAAGAAGTGCCCTTCTATGCCATCAAGGGCTCGCCGGTGAACGAAAGCCCACTGGGCCTCTTTGATGTGGCTGAAGATGGGCCCCTGCTGGAGCAGGAGTACGGCATTCCGCGGCGCCACCTGAACCGCGTGATGAGCCCCTGGGCGGTCAAGCGGCTGGAAGAGTATGGCGGTGACATCCGCCAGTTCAAGGTGGTCAAGCGCCTGCCCAGCATCCTCAAGCAGATCGGCATCGCCAAGACCGAGCCCGGCGACGAGAACAACCAGGACATCTCCAGCCTGGTGGGCAAGGTCGACATCCGCAAGCTGGAAACCTATGCCCAGGACGACCCCGACGCCTACAGCTACAGCGGCGGCCTGTGCCTGGCCAACCAGGGCCTGCTGGAGTTTGTGGAAATGTTCAAGGCGCCCATCAAGGTGCTGCACCCCTTGCTGACGGCCACCCAAGAAGGCAACTTCAAGGGCACCGAGGGCTTTGGTGCCATTCCCTTTGACGGCGTGGTGCTGGCGCACAGCAACGAAAGCGAGTGGAAGACCTTTCGCAACAACAAGAACAACGAAGCGTTCTTGGACCGCATCTACATTGTCAAAGTGCCTTACTGCCTGCGGGTGAGTGAGGAGGTCAAGATCTACGAGAAGCTGCTCAAGGGCTCCTCGCTGGCGGGGGCCACCTGCGCGCCGGGCACGCTGAAGATGATGAGCCAGTTTGGCATCTTGACCCGCCTCAAAGAGCCCGAGAACTCATCGCTCTACTCCAAGATGCAGGTCTATGACGGCGAGAGCCTCAAAGACACCGACCCGCGTGCCAAGAACTACCAGGAGTACCGCGACTACGCGGGCGTGGACGAAGGCATGAGCGGCATCTCCACCCGCTTTGCCTACAAGATCCTCTCCAAGGTCTTCAACTTCGACAGCACCGAAGTGGCGGCCAACCCCGTGCACCTGATGTATGTGTTAGAGCAGCAAATCGAGCGCGAGCAGTTCCCCGCCGAGACCGAGCAGAAGTACACCGCCTTCATCAAAGAGCAATTGGCCCCGCGCTATGCCGAGTTCATTGGCAAAGAGATCCAGACCGCCTATCTGGAGAGCTATAGCGAATACGGCCAGAACATCTTCGACCGCTACGTCACCTATGCCGACTACTGGATTCAAGACCAGGAGTACCGCGACACCGACACCGGCGAGGTCTTTGACCGCGCCTCGCTGAATGGCGAGTTGGAGAAGATCGAGAAGCCCGCAGGCATTGCCAACCCCAAAGACTTCCGCAACGAGATCGTCAACTTTGTGCTGCGGGCGCGGGCCAACAACGCGGGCAACAACCCGGTGTGGACCAGCTACGAAAAGCTGCGCTCGGTGATCGAGAAGAAGATGTTCTCCAACACCGAGGAGCTGCTGCCGGTGATCAGCTTCAACGCCAAGGCCAGCGCCGACGAGGCCAAGAAGCACGAGGACTTTGTCGACCGCATGGTGGCCAAGGGCTACACCGGCAAGCAGGTGCGCTTGCTGTGCGAGTGGTACTTGCGCGTCAGGAAGAGCTCCTGAAGACCTCCGCCGCTGCGCCCCGTGCGCAGCGTCCGTAGCGTGCTGCCCCAGTGGTGTCTTGACGCCGTTCGGGCTGAGCTTGTCGAAGCCCTTCGACAAGCTCAGGGCGAACGGCTCTGTATCACCGGTCGGCATCACAAGCGTGCGATGCCTCCCGCCTGGAACGGCCTCTATCCAAGCGCAGACTCGTACAGCTTGAAGGACTGCAAATCATGGCTTCAGCAAATCATCGACCGCAGGTTGGCCGGCAAGAACAAGTCCATCGGCAACCGCGAGCGCTTTTTGAAGCGCTACAAGGACAAAATCCACGAGGCCGTGAAGCGCGCCGTCGATGGCCGCGGCATCCGCGACCTGGAACGCGGCGAAGAGGTTCACATCCCCAAGAAGGATCTCTCCGAGCCTGTGTTCCACCACGGCCAAGGCGGCCAGCGCGATGTGGTCCACACCGGCAACAAAGAGTATGTGACGGGCGACCACATCGAGCGCCCGCAAGGCGGTGGCGGCAAGGGCTCGGGCAAGGGCCAAGCCAGCGATTCGGGCGAAGGTGAAGACGACTTTGCCTTTGCGCTCAGCAAAGAAGAGTTCATGCAGGTCTTTTTTGAAGACCTGGCCTTGCCCCGCCTGCTGCGCACCCAACTGGCCGAGGTGCCCGAGTACAAAACCCACCGCGCGGGCTACAGCAGCGACGGCACGCCCAACAACCTGCACATCGTGCGGTCCATGCGGGGCGCCTACGGCCGCCGCATTGCGCTGGGCGGCGAGGCACGCCGCGAGCTGCGCGAACTGGAAGCCAAAGTTTCTGAACTCAAGCGTTACCATGCCGACGACCCCGTGGCCCAACGCGAGGTGCAAGACGCGCTGGCCCGCATCAGCGAGCTGCGCGCCCGGCTGGATCGCATCCCCTTTCTCGACCCGATTGACCTCAAGTTCCGCAGCCGCGTGCGGGTGGCGGTGCCCAGCTCCAAGGCGGTGATGTTCTGCCTGATGGATGTCTCGGGCTCGATGGACGAGCAGCGCAAAGAGCTCTCTAAGCGCTTCTTCATCCTGCTCTATCTCTTCTTGACCCGGCACTACGAGAAGATCGAGCTGGTTTTCATCCGCCACCACACCCAGGCGCAAGAGGTCAGCGAGCAAGATTTTTTCCATGCCCGCGAGACGGGCGGCACGGTGGTGTCGAGCGCGCTGGAGCTGATGGACAAGATCGTGCGCGAACGCTACAACCCCAGTGAGTGGAACATCTACGGTGCTCAGGCCAGCGATGGCGACAACTGGCACCACGACTCCACCCGCTGCAAAGAACTGTTGGTGAACCGCCTGCTGCCTGCGTGCCGCTACTACGCCTATGTGCAAGTGGCCGAGGAAGAGCAAAACCTCTGGGAAGAGTACGCCAGCCTGGTGGGTGCGCAGCCCAACTTTGCAATGCGCAAAGCCACCGAGGCCTCGGACATCTACCCGGTCTTTCGCGACCTGTTCAAGAAGGAAGGGGCCACCGCATGATCACCGCTCACACCCCCGCCGATGCCCTTTTGGGCGAGGCCCTGCATGGGCCCCTGGTGCCACCCAGTGCCGAGCCCTTCTCGCAAGACCGGCGTCACACCACCGCAGGCCCCGTGCCCGCCAGTGGCGACCGCCGCAAGACCCTGGCTGCACACGGCCTCTGCCAGCGCCCCGAGAAGCCCCTGCCCGACCCCAGCGACTGGACGTTTGAGCTGATCGAGCAGTACCACGAGGTCATCCAACGGACGGCCCAGCGCTTTGGTCTGGACACCTACCCCAACCAGCTGGAGATCATCACCGCCGAGCAGATGATGGACGCCTACGCCAGCGTGGGCATGCCGGTGAACTACCGCCACTGGAGCTTTGGCAAAGAGTTCATTGCCACCGAGAAGAACTACAAGCGTGGCCACATGGGCCTGGCCTATGAGATCGTCATCAACTCCAACCCCTGCATCAGCTACCTGATGGAAGAAAACACCATGGCCATGCAGGCCCTGGTGATTGCCCATGCGGCCTACGGCCACAACAGCTTTTTCAAAGGCAACTATCTGTTCCGCATGTGGACGGACGCGGCCTCCATCATCGACTACCTGGTTTATGCCCGCCACTATGTGGCCGAGTGTGAACAGCGCTATGGCGTGGAGACGGTGGAGAGCTGTTCCTCGACTCCTGCCATGCGCTGCAGAACCACGGCGTGGACCGCTACCGCCGCCCCAGCCAAGCGCAGCCTGGCCGAAGAGCTTGCCCAACGCAAAGAGCGCGAGGCCTATGCCCAGCAGCAGATCAACGACCTCTGGCGCACCCTGCCGCGCCGGGCCGATGAAGCCGAGGCCACCGCAGCCGCCAAGCGCTTCCCCGCAGAGCCCGAGGAGAATCTGCTCTACTTCATCGAGAAAAACGCGCCGCTGCTAGAGCCCTGGCAGCGCGAGATCGTGCGCATCGTGCGCAAGACCGCGCAATACTTTTATCCGCAGCGCCAAACCCAGGTCATGAACGAAGGCTGGGCCACCTTCTGGCACCACAAGCTGCTCAACGAGATGTACGACAACGGCTTCCTCACCGACGGCGTGATGATCGAGTGGCTCAGCTCGCACGCCAATGTGGTCTACCAGCCCAAGGTGGGCGACCGCGGCTACAGCGGCTTCAACCCCTATGCGCTGGGCTTTGCCATGTACACCGACATCAAGCGCATCTGCGAAGCGCCCACCGAAGAAGACCGCCGCTGGTTCCCCGACATCGCGGGCAAGCCTTGGCTGCCGGTGCTGCACGAGGCCATGCATAACTACAAAGATGAGAGCTTCATCGGCCAGTACCTCAGCCCCAAACTGATGCGCGACTTCCGCCTCTTTGCCATCCGCGACGACGACCAAAAGCCTGACATCACCGTCTCTGCCATCCACGACGACGAAGGCTACCGCCGCCTGCGCGAAACCCTCTCCCGCCAATATGACCTGGGCACCCGCGAGCCCAATATTCAGGTGTGGAACGTCAACCTGCGCGGCGACCGCAGCCTGACCCTGCGCCACACCCAACACAACAACCGCCCGCTCGACCCAAGCGCCAGCGAAGTCCTCAAACACGTGGCCCGCCTCTGGGGCTTTGGCGTGCAGTTGGAAAGCGTGAATGGCGGCGGTGACGTGACCGCGCAATGGGCGGTGCCGGCGCCGCAGGGGTGAGTGCCGCGCCGTTAGGCGAGTGGCAGACTGGCTGAAAGGGTGCCCACGGCCACCCAGTTGAGTGATCAGGCACGACTGCACATAGACTAGCTTCCATCAATTGGGATGGGGGAGTCAGGACATGAGCCAAGTGAAGCGCTTTGAGGACTACTGCTGGCACGACAATGCCATCCACGGCTTTCGCATGGTTCAGGGTGCAGATGGTTGCACTGGCGATCTCGTCTTGGACATCGATCACATCGTCGAATGGCTGTCTCCGCAGGACAACGCTACGGCGTACCACTTCAGAGTTGCTCCGGCACTTCTTACATTTCATGAGGTGTCTGACTTGGTGGTGTCGATCGACTATGGTGCGCATTCATTGGCCTTCCAGCCAATGGCGATTCATGACATTCAGCGCGAAGAAGTCACCTATCCCAATGGCTATACCTCTTTCGCCTGGACGATCGAGCTCAACATTCCAATGGCTGGGCATATGACATTTCAAGCGTCTGGCTTTACCCAAACGGTGAATTCGGAGTCCGTGATTTCCCGAATGCAGAGCTTGTCACCCAGCCAGCGCGTGTCTCTCCTCTTGTGAGCAGGCCCGGCGGACAACTTCAGTTCTGAACCAGACTTGCGCTCTCAATGAATACCTTCGAATTTTGGCTAGACATCCACTGTGCTGGGTCCCCAGCTTGCACGCTCTTCGGCTCGCTGGATATGCCCGTTCGGCCCCATGCGGGCGAGAGAATTTCATTCCATCAGGAAAAGGGCTCGGACCTGCAATTCCAGCGCGTTCGTTTCGAGGCGGTGTATTCCCGCGAGATAAGTGTGTCCGTAGAGGTGCATGAGGTATCGCACCACGTTCGACGGATGGACGGTAGCTTGGTGTTCAACTCGGTCATTCGAGGTCACCCGCTGAACGTTCCAACTTTGGAAGATGCCCGGGTTGTTCGGGACATTTTGACCAAGCAATGTGGTCTGGCGGTCGATCCTTATGGGATCAACGTCTTTGGTGCAGAAGGCTAGTCACGATGTGACTCACCACCGCAACGCCATCAACACCTCTTCCTGCAACACCCCATCCACCAACATCGCCCCAGGCTCGCGGCCGAAGGCCACAAAGCCCAGGCTTTCATAGAGCTGCCGCGCTGCGGTGTTCTGGGCGTTGACGCAGAGGTTGAGTTGCAGCAGGCCCGGCACCTCGCGCGCGGCGGCTATTGCCCCCAGCATCAGTGCGCGGCCCAGGCCACGGCGGCGGGCCTCGGGGCTGACCACCATGCCCCAGAGGATGCCCTTGTGACGCAGCTTGCGCAAGCCCTCGCGGCCCAGGCCCACCACGCCCAGCAGCGTGCCTGCGGTATCAAACGCACCGAACACGGCATGGTCGGGTGACGGGGCCAGGCGCTGGGCCACCGCGTCCAGGGCTTCGTCACACTCTTCTTCAAAGCTGGAGCCAAAGGCCGTGGGTTCGCGCTGCAGGCCAGCCAGACGCAGGGACTGGAAGGCGGCGGCGTCAGCGGGGGTGAGGCGGCGGATGAGTGGGGCGAGATCAGTCAAAGCGCACCTCCTCTGCCCGCACACAGCGCGTGCGTGGCCCAAAGCTGCTGATCTGGGGCAGCAGGCGGTTGTGGTGGGCGATGATTTGCGGGGCGCTCAGCTCGGCGCTGTCCATCGTGGAGTGGCCGTCGGCCACCAAGGTGACGGGGAAGCCCAAGGCCATGGCGCGGCGGGTCGTGGTGTCCACGCAAAACTCGGTTTGCAGGCCGCAGACCACTACGCGGGCGATGCCGCGCTGGTGCAAGTGGGCTTCCAGCGCAGTGTGCAAAAAGGAGTCCGGCGTGGTCTTGCGCACGTGCAGGTCGCCCTCGGCCACGGCTAGGCCGTCGGCCAATGGCCAGCCAGGGCTGCCGTGCAGCAGCGGCCCGTTGGCGGCTTCGTGCTGGATGAAGACCACGGGCGCGCCTGCGGCACGGGCTTTCTCATTCAGGGTGTTGATGCGCTGGATCAGTCCTGAGGCGTCATGCGCCATGTATTCGCCTTCGCACAGGCCTTGTTGAACGTCGATCACCAGCAGGGCAAAGGTGGAGGGCATGGTGTGGGCTCGGTCGGGTCAAGAGTGGGCCGTCAAGGCGTAGAGGCAGGTGTTGCGCAGCGTGCCGTCGGGCGCTTTGCGCTCATGCCGAAGGGTCGCCTCCAGCACCATGCCTGCACGCTCGGCCACAGCACGGCTGGGCTGGTTCTCGGCGTCGGGCAGGGCGGTAATGCGCGCCATGCCCAGGTCTTGCATGGCCCAGCGGCACAGGGCGCTCACGGCTTCCGTCACCAAGCCTTGGCCTTGGAAGGCGGGGCGGCACCAGTAGCCCGCCTCGCATTTGGGCGTGTCCCAGTCCAGATGATGAAACCCGGCGCCGCCGATGTAGTGGCCGCCGTCTTTGAGGAACATCAACATGGGCAACTCTTTGCGCGCCAGATAGTTGAGGTGGCCTTCGCGGCAGAAGGTTTCTGAGGCCTCGATGGAGGGCTCGAACAGCGCCCAGGGCAGGGAGGCGGGCCAGGCGCGCAGCGCGGCTAGGCTGTCGCGCACGCCTTCAAACACGGCTTGGCCGTCGCCAGGGCGCGGGCAGCGGATCAGCAGGCGGGGGGTCTCGATGTGGTCAGCGATGTCGCGCAGCAGGGATGGGCTCATGGCGTGGGCAGTAGGCATGAAGGGCTGTGAGATGGTAAGCGGCTAAGCGGCTTTGGCGCGCAGAAAGCCCGCAGTTCTTGCCCTGTTGCGGCCCCCGCCAACGCCCAAGACCGAGACAATAGGGGGATGCGTTCTTCGGTGTTTCGTTCTCGGGGGTGGTGGCTGGGCCTGGTGTGCGCCAGCGTGGCCCTGGCTGCGGCCGCTGCCTGGTGGTGGCAGAGCCAACAGGCCCTGCGCGCGCAGCGGGCCGAGCAAGACCAGCGCGCCAGCGTGCAGCGCGGCTTGGCCTTGTTCAGTGGTGCGTCTCCCTTGCAAGGCCGTGTGGTGGGCCACCATGAAGACTTGCCAGCGGCTGCCGTGGCTTGCATCAACTGCCATGGTGACGCGGCTTCTGAGCGGCCCCGCTTGGCGGCTGCCGCCGATGCAGCGGCGTCTGCAGGCCTTGCACCGCGTTTTGCGCCGCCTTTAACGGCCCAGCACTTGGCCCTGCCGCTCAAGCGGCGCGGTGGCCCGGCCTCGCACTACGAGGCGGCCAGCTTGTGCCGCCTGCTGCGCGAGGGGTTGGACCCAGCCACGGTGATGATCCCGCAGACCATGCCGCGCTATCAGCTCAGCGACACCCAGTGCGCCGACCTGTGGCAGTATTTTTTGAGCCGATGATGAACGGCGTGGAGTGGAGAGCCCGATGCTGATGAGCCCCTTGCCTGATGTCCGTCGCCGCCAAACCCTGGGCTTGGCGCTGGCCGCGCCGTGGTGGGCCGTGGGCGCGGTGGCCCAGCCCGCGCCTCTACCTGCGGCCAAGCCGCCGCTGCCGAACAACAAGCTTCACAAATACCCGTTTGGCCCGATCAAACCACCCCGCCCAGTGCCCGCGCTGGCCCTGACCACCCACACCGGGGCCAAGACGAACTTGGTGGCGCTCACGCGCGGCAAGCTCACGGCCATACAGCTCATGTTCACGGGCTGCAGCGCTGTCTGCCCTATCCAAGGCGCGATCTTTGCAGCGGCCCAGCGCAAGCTGGCCAAGAGCATGCCCCAGGTGCAGTGGTTGTCGCTCAGCATCGACCCGCTGGGCGATGACCCCAAAGCCTTGGCCGCTTGGTTAAAGCGCCACGGTGCCCAACCGGGCTGGACGGCCGCCGTGCCCGGCCTCAAAGACTCAGAAGCCTTGTTCGACATGATCGGCCGCCGCAGCCAAGAGTTCGCGGGCGATGTGGATAGGCACACCGCCCAGGTCTTTATTGCCGACCGCCAAGCGCGATTGGTTTTCAGCACCGCCAACATGCCCTCGCCCGAGGTGTTGGAAGAGGTGCTGCGGGAGATCGACCCGCTGAAATTGTGAGTGGGTCCGGGCTCACGCCGCAAAAATCTTCCCCGGGTTCATGATGCCCAGCGGGTCCAGCGCCTGCTTGATGGCGCGCATCAGGGCCACGCTGCCAGCGCCGGTTTCTTCCACCAAAAAGCCTTGCTTGTGCAGGCCAATGCCGTGCTCGCCGGTGCAGGTGCCCTGGGCGGCCAGGGCGCGTTGCACCACGGCGTCGTTGAGGCGCTCGGCGGTGTCGCGCTCTTCGGGTTTGGCGGGGTCGATCAGGTAGGCGATGTGGAAGTTGCCGTCGCCCACATGGCCCACCACAAAGTGGGGCAGGCCTGCGGCTTCGGCATCGGCCAGGGCGGCGGTCACGCCCTCGGCCAAGTGGGAGATGGGCACGCAGGTGTCGGTGGTCACGGCGCGGCAGCCGGGCTTCATCTGCAGGCCTGAGAGGTAAGCGTGGTGGCGTGCGGTCCACAGCCGTGTGCGCTCTTCGGGTGTGGTGGCCCATTCAAAGTCGGCACCGCCCCACTCGGCAGCAATCTCTTGCACGGTGGCGGCTTGCTCTTTGACGCTGGCCTCAGAGCCGTGAAACTCCATCAGCAGCATGGGTGCTTCGCGCAGGCCCAGCTTGTCGTGGGCATTCACGGCGCGCACGGCATGGGCATCTAAAAACTCGCAGCGGGCAATCGGCACGCCCATCTGGATGACCTGGATGGTGGTGTTCACCGCTGAAGCCACATCGGGGAAGAAGCACACCGCCGCCGCCACGCTCTCGGGCAGCGGGTGCAGCTTGAGCGTGACTTCGGTGATCACGCCCAGCGTGCCTTCGCTGCCCAGCATCAGGCGGGTGAGGTCGTAGCCCGCGCTGCTTTTCTTGGCGCGGGTGCCGGTGCGGATGACTTCGCCCGAGGCCGTCACTACCTCCAGCGCCAGCACGTTCTCGCGCATGGTGCCGTAACGCACAGCGTTAGTGCCTGATGCGCGCGTGGCGCACATGCCGCCCAGCGAGGCATCGGCGCCAGGGTCGATGGGGAAGAACAGGCCAGAGTCTTTGATCTCGCGGTTCAGCTGCATGCGCGTCACGCCGGGCTGCACCGTCACCGTCAAATCCTCGGGGTGCAATTGCAGCACGCGGTTCATGCGCGAGACATCCAGGCTGATGCCGCCTTGCACGGCCAGCAAATGCCCTTCGAGTGAGGAGCCCGCGCCGTAGGGAATGACCGGCACCCGGTGCGCGGCGGCCTGGGCCACCACAAAGGCGACTTCGTCGGTGGATTCGGCAAACACCACCGCATCGGGCGGTGGCACATCAAAGGGGGATTCATCGCGGCCATGTTGCTCACGCACCGCCAAGGCGGTGGTGAAACGCGGGCCGAAGCGCTGGCTGAGGGCGGCGGAGAGGTCTTGGGCTAAGGGCATGGCTTGGAGTGTCCGCTGTTCGGTTGCAACCCTCATTGGCGGGATCATGTCTCGTCACATAATGCGCCCACCATCGATGCCCGTGAAGAGGATCATGAGGCAGTCGAGGGTCAATCAACCAAGACTTTAATTGAGGAGAGATCATGAAGAGGAACTTGAATCTGATCACCAGCGCGCTGGTGATGGCCGCATCCGGTGCAGCTTGGGCTGCCAACGAGAGCGTCGCTTCTCTCGACGTCAGCAAGCTCAGCCCCCAACAGCAGGCACATTGGGCCAAGGCCAAGACCAGTCGACCTGCCGCAACCCCACTGTACAACTACGACATTGCAGCACCGACTTTGTCGGCCGTTAAAGTGAGTTCAAGGGTTAACGCAAGCCTGACGCTTGCAGAGGCTAACGTGACTCTGACCCTTCGCGACAACTTATCGGGCCTCTACACGGTGAGTGTCACCCTAGAGGGTCCCGGTGGGCAACAGGCCTTCAATGACTGGGTTTCTTCATATCCAGAGAAGGGTCGGCAGACGTTGAGCCTAGCTGTGCCCATGTCTGACGTGTCGCAGAACGGAACCTGGAAGGTCACGTCGGTGCAGCTGGCTGATGCCAACTACAACAGCAGTTTCTACGATGAGACCCAACTGGCGGCCATGGGTACGAAGACCTTCGAAGTGGTAAATGCGCAGGGGGATATAGATGCTCCAAGCCTTCAAGCCGGGGGAGGCAATCTCACGCCGGTGGTGTCTCGCTCTAAGCCGCCTGCGGGGATGTTGCCGGGTGCATATCCGAGGGTTGGTGTGCGTCTTCAGGCTGTGGACACAGGCTCCTCAGGCGTGCGGAGAGCGGCACTGACCTTTTGCAAGCAGGCAACCTACGACTGCATCTACGTTAACGGGTATGTCCCAGTGCGAGGCCAAACATCTGGCAGCTTGACACTAGGTGGGTCGGCTTACCCTTTCTTTCCTCTGGGCACCTATGTGGTGCACTCAGGCAGTGTTGAAGACTTTTCGGGCAATGTCCTCTACTACTACAGTGGCGACCCTGCACTGGCCAACCTGCTGGATGTCTCGACCATAGAACTCACCGAGTAATTCATCGGTCAACTCACCAACCCAGTCCCAAGGACGACCACAAGAACTGTCCGCTGCCATTCGTCAGCGTCAGGTCATAACGGCCGCTGGTTTGGGCCTGCAGTTGCAGCACATCGCCTGCGGCGTCACGCAGTTGGCTGCTGCCGCTGCGCATCACGCCGTCGGGCCCTGCCATGAAGACGGCGGTAGAGCTGGCCGCAAAAATCTGGCCGCCCAGGCCAATGGCACCGCTGAGTTCCAGATTGAGCTGCACATCGGTTTGCGAGCCGTACAGGTCGTACTGCATCTGCTGCACCTCGCCCGAGGGCAGGGTGAGCCGGGCGTTTTGGTAGCTCATGCGGAAGCGCTCTTGCTGGCCTTCGGTGACCAGCCAGATGCGCACCGTGCCATTGAGCGTGCCCTCACCCTGCACTGAAAAGTCGCTGAAGGTCGCGGTGGCGTCTAGGTTCAGCGCTGTGCCGGTGGGGCTCACCGTCACGGCACTCATGGTCAGGTCGAACCGGCCATTCAAGCTGGGCTCGCCGGGGCCGGTGACGCAGGCGCTGAAGTTGGTCAACACGCTGTCGCCGCTGCTGAGCGTGCCATTGCCGTCCATGTCATCCACCGTCACTGTCATGCGCCCCCCTGCTGGGCAGGGCAGGCTGCTGATGGTGGCGGTGCTGGCTTGGGCACGCTGCGTGGGCAGCTTGGGGCCAGCGGAATACAGGGCTTGGCGGGCCAGCAGCAAAGGGCTGGGCAGGCCGCGCGCGCCGCTTTGGCGGGCCGACAAGGCCTTGGCACGCGCCGCTGCCGCTGGGCCGGTGACGCCGCCGGTGGCGTCACCACGCAGCGCCTTGGCTAAGCTGGCGCCCACTTGCAAGGCGTTGCTGCTGTTGAGGTCCGCTCCCGCAGTGGCGGAACCGGCACGTGCCCCACTGGGCAGGGTGACGCTGCCCGCAGGGCCGATCTCATCGCCGCCGCCGCCGCAGGCGGCCAAGCCCAAGATCAGGCTGGCGGTTAAAGGAGAAAGGAGAAGGGTGCGGCGCATGAGGGCTCCGGTGAGAGAACTTTGAAATTTAAAGATAGCACGAGCACCCTGCATGAATGTGTCTGGGTGCCTGAGCGGTCGATGGCGTGACGGCGACGGTGATTGTCCTCGCTCAAGCCCTGACAGACTCCAGGGTTGCTCAGAAGTTCCTTGGGAGCCCGGCGCAGGGGCTGCCTCTACACTGTGGCCATGGCAAATCGACTGACTCAAATTGCAACCCGCACGGGTGACGATGGCACCACTGGGCTGGGCGACGGACAACGTGTGCCCAAAGACCACCTGCGGGTGGAGGCCATGGGCGATGTGGACGAGCTGAACTCCCAACTGGGTGTGCTGCTGGCCGAGCCGCTGCCCGACGACATCCGCGAGCTACTGGTGGTGATCCAGCATGAGCTGTTCAACCTAGGGGGCGAGCTGTCCATTCCCGGTTTCGAGCTGCTCAAGGAAGAAGCCGTGCTGCGCCTGGACGAGGCGCTGGAGCACTACAACGCCACGCTGCCCCGGCTCAAAGAATTCATCTTGCCCGCAGGCACCCGCAGTGCCGCCCTGGCCCATGTGGCGCGCACCCTGGCGCGGCGGGCGGAGCGCGCCGTGGTGCGCCTGGCCGCCAGCGACACCGTACGCTCTGCACCGCGCCAATATCTGAATCGCCTCTCCGACCTGCTGTTTGTGCTGGCCCGGGTGCTCAACCGCGCCAACCTGGACGGCCTGGGCGGAGACGACGTGTACTGGCGCAGCGAGCGACTGGCCCGTGAGTCAGGTGAGTAGTGCGGCGCCCTGTCGTTGGTGTCGGTTCTGGCTGAGGCTGTCCAAACCCTTTGCCGAGCGCTGCGCGACCGGTTCAAACATCAGCATACTGACTCCAGCCCAGGTGGGTCGCAACTTTGACGTGGACAGCCAAGCGGCCACCGCTTTGGCCTAGAGCCCCCAACATGCAAGCCTCCTCCACTGCCGTGCGCCTCCAGTTTGCGGTTGACCTGAGTTATGAGGTCGCCGAGCCGGGGGCAGACTTTGTGTTTAACCTGCATGCGGCGCACACCCGGCACCAAACCGTTTGCCGCGAGCAGATGGAGATCAGCCAGCCGGTGCGCACCGAGGTCTATGCCGACCCCGCCACCGCCAACCGCTACCTGCGGCTCAGTGCCCAAGCCGGGGTGTTGGCGCTGAGCTATAGCGCGGTGGTTGAACTGCACCATCACTGTGCGCTGCCTGAGCAGGTTCCCGAGGTGCCGGTGCCAGATTTGCCGGCCCCTGTCTTGAGCAGCATCTACCCGAGCCGCTATTGCCAGTCAGACAGCCTGGGCGCGCTGGCCATGGCCGAGTTTGGCCTGCTGCCACGCGGCTACAGCCGTGTGCTGGCCATCCAAGACTGGGTGCGGCGGCGCGTTCGCTTCCAATCGGCCACCACCACCTCAGCCACCTCGGCGCTGGACACCTTGGCCCAAGGCGTGGGGGTGTGCCGCGACTTTGCCCACGTGATGATTGCGCTCTGCCGGGCGCTGAGCATCCCGGCCCGGTTCACCACGGGCATTGACTTCGGTGCAGACCCCAGCATCGGCCCGCCAGACTTTCATGCCTACGTGGAGGTTTACCTCGGCCACCGCTGGTACATCTTTGACCCCGCCGGCACGGCCATCCCCATGGGTTTTGTGCGGCTGGGTACCGGCCGTGATGCCTCTGATGTCTCTTTTGCCACGATCTTTGGCGATGTTCTTACCGGCCCGCCATTGATCCGGGTTGAAGCGCTGCAAGACCCCAGCGGCCGCTGGCAGTTGCCACAACACACCTTCTGGGCCTTGTCCACGGACCCTGGGCCTTGAGCGGGTGTCGCGAAGCGCGGGCACCTGTGCAGCGGCCAGCTGCTGTAAGTTTAGAGGCGGCTCGCCCGACATATTCACTCTGCCTTTGAGAGATCACCATGCACCCCACCCTTCCTCTGTTGGTTCACACCGATTTCCCGGCCTTGCGCCGGGGTGTTGTCGACACTCTGCAGGTCAACCTGGGCTACCGCTGCAACCAGAGTTGCCTGCACTGCCATGTCAATGCGGGGCCCGAATCGCACCGAAGAGATGTCGGCCGACACCGTGGATTGGGTGATCCAAACCCTGGCCGCCAACCCCACGCTGCGCAGCCTGGACCTCACCGGTGGTGCCCCAGAGCTGAATGTGCATTTCCGGCGCTTGGTGGTGGCGGCACGTTCTCGGGGCGTCAAGGTCATTGACCGCTGCAACCTCACCATTCTGGAAGAGCCGGGGCAAGAAGACCTGGCGGACTTTCTGGCGGCGCACCAGGTGGAGGTCGTGGCCTCCATGCCCTGCTACCTCGAAGACAACGTCAACAAGCAACGCGGCCAGGGTGTGTTTGATGCCAGCATTCGCGGCCTGCAGCGGCTCAATGCCCTGGGCTATGGCCAGCCCGGCAGTGGCTTGGTGCTGAACCTGGTCTATAACCCCCAAGGCCCCAGCCTGCCGCCCCCGCAAGCGGCCCTGGAGGCCGACTACAAGCGCCACCTGGGCGAGCACTTTGGCGTGGTCTTCAACCAGCTCTTCACCCTGGCCAATATGCCCATCCAGCGCTTTGGCTCGACCCTGGTCTCCAAGGGCCAGTTCAACAGCTATATGCAATTGCTGAAAAGCGCCCACAGCGACGCCAATGTGCCCGGCGTGATGTGCCGCAGCCAGCTCAGCGTGGATTGGCAGGGCTATCTCTACGACTGCGACTTCAATCAACAGTTGGGCTTGCCCCTGGCTCTTGAAGGTGCCGCTGCCAGCCCCAGCCGCCAGCACCTCAGCGATCTGGTGTGCAGCGAGCTAGAAGACGGCCCCATCCGCGTGGCCGACCATTGCTTTGGCTGCACGGCGGGGCAAGGCTCTAGCTGCGGCGGCGCCTTGAACTGAACACCGTTGCGAACCATGAACACCCTGCATCGTCGCGCCGCCTTGGCGCTGCTGGTGTCGGCCAGCCTCACAGCCCTCATGGCCTTTGCCCCTGCCGCGCAGGCTCAAGACAAGGTCTTGCGCTTTGGCGTGGGCCTCTATCAGCCCGACAAAGAAAAGAACGACGCCACCTACCGCCCCCTGGCTCAGCACCTGGCCAAGCAGTTGGGCCGCGAGGTCAAGCTCTACACCGTCGACAGTTGGGAAGGCCTGGCCAAGTCTTTGGCAGCCGGCGAAACCGACATCGCGCTGATGGGCCCCTGGGGCTATGTCCTGGCCAACCATGTGGCCGGTGCCCAGGCCGTGGCCACCATCCTCTATGACAACAAGCCCGAGTACCACGCCATCATGGTCACCCACCCCGGCTCGGGCATCCGCAGCGTGGCCGACCTCAAAGGCAAGACCTTTGCCTTTGGCGACAAAGGCTCGACCTCGGGTTATCTCATCCCCTATTACCACTTCCAAAAGCAAGGCCTGGAGCCCGAGACCTTTTTGGGCAAGGTGATCCACACCAAGCACCAAGCGATCGAACTGCAAGTCACCCGCCGCGAGCTGGACGCTGGGGCCGACTACAACCGCAACCGCGACGCCATGATTGCCGAAGGCCTGATCAAGGCCTCGGACAGCGTGGTCTTCTGGACCTCCGACCCGCTGCCCAATGACGCGGTGGCCGTGCGCGCCGAGCTGGCCCGCGATGCCGCCTTTGTCGCCAAGCTGCGGGCCGCCCTGGCCAGCGTAGGCCCCGCGCTCAAAGCCAACCCTGATTTGCTCCCCCCGCGCTACAACGGCTTTGTGCCCAAAGAGAACGCTTTTTATAAGCCCATCCGTGATGCCGGCCTGGCGACCGGCAAGCTCAATACGAAGTGAGCCGCTTGCTGTCCTTGGGCCCAACCTGGGCTTGGCGTGTGGCCGCCCTGGGGCTGATCGTCCTCAGCGCCTGGACACTGGCGCAAGAAGGCGAGCTGGGTTGGGGCCGCAAGCCTTGGCAGAACCTGCAGGCCACGGTGGCTGAGTTGGCTCAGCCGAGCTGGCTCAAACTCTGGTTTGGTGACCCCGCCCGCGAGCTGCGCAATGACGAGGGTGAGTTGCTGCGCGTCATCAATGAGCCCCAGGCAGAAGCTCGCTACCTGGAAGGGCTGGCCCGGGCCCTTTGGACCACGCTGCGTATCGCCACCTTGGGCACGGTGGCAGCGGCCTTGCTGGCGCTGCCACTGGCCCTGCTGGCGGCGCGCAACCTGGGCGCTTGGGCCCCACTGCGATGGGCCGCCAAGGGCATGCTGGATACCCTGCGTGCCGTCCATACCTTGGTCTTTGGCTTGTTCTTGGTCGGCATCGTAGGCCTGGGTGCCACGGCCGGTATCTTGGCAGTGGCCCTGCATTCCGCAGGCTCGTTGGGCAAACTCTGGGCCGAGTCCATCGAGGCCCTGGACATGGCGCCTATCGACGCGGTGCGCGCCACCGGTGCCCGTCCCGCTCAGGTCTTTTTCTGGGGCGTGTGGCCCGCCGTCTTACCCCAGGGCCTGTCGCAAGCCCTGTATGTGTGGGAGTTCAATATCCGCGACTCCACCATCCTGGGCTTGGTGGGCGCGGGGGGCTTGGGGCTCTTGGTGTCTGAGGCCATCTCACTGTTCCAGTGGGGCCGTTTGGCCACCTTGTTGATGGCCATCGTGGCCTTGGTCACGGTGGTGGACGCCGCCAGCCGCCGCTGGCGGCAGAGGCTGCTGTGATCCGCGCCGAACAGTTGGGCCTGCACGTCGCTGGCCGCCCCTTGCTGCAGGGCCTGGATTGGCAGGTGCAGCCCGGCCAGCGCGTGGCCGTGCTGGGCCACAACGGGGCGGGAAAGTCAACGCTCTTGCGCAGCTTGGCCGGCTTCATGCCGGTGGCCCAGGGCCAGCTCAGTGTGATGGGCACGGCGCTGCACGACAAACCCTCAAACTCAGCGTTAACTGCTTTGCGCGCTCAAGTGGCCCAGATCCACCAGGGTGTGCACTTGGTGGGCCGCCTCAGCGCTTTGGACAATGTGCTGATCGGCGGCGCAGCGCGCTTCACCTCGCCCATGAGCTGGCTGCGCCGCTGGCCGCGCACCGAGCGCGACGCCGCCCAAGCCGCGCTGGCGCGGGTGGGCTTGGGCAGTGCGGCCCAGCGCCGCGCCGACACGCTCTCGGGCGGCGAGCGCCAAAAAGTGGCCATGGCCCGCGCCCTGCACCAGCGCGCCCGCCTGCTCTTGGCCGACGAGCCCACAGCCGCCCTGGATGCCCGCGCCGAAGACGAAGTCTTGACCCTGTTGGACAGCTTGGTGCGCGAGCAAGGCCTGACCCTCATCAGCGTGGTGCATGACCTGCGCCTGCTGCCCCGCCTGGCCGACCGCGTGTTGGTGCTGCGCCAAGGCCGCGCGGTGCTGGACGCTGCCCTGGCCGATGTGAGCCCCGAGACCTTGAGTGAGGCCCTTGCGCATGTCCAGTGACCCCTTTGATCCTCACCATCGCAGCCCTCCAACCGCTCGTCCTGAGCCAGTCGAAGGACGGGGCTCGGTGAGCCTGCAGGGCAGCGAGGGCGCGGGCATGAACTCGCAACCTGGTCGCAGTTGCCCGCTGCGCTACCACTACGGTCCCCGTGCCATCGCGGCAGTGCCGCTGCAGCAGGTGCACACGCTCTATGTGGCCGGTGGCCTCTATGGCAACACAGCCGCACTGGCCGCGCTGCTGCGCATGGTGGCGGCTGAGCCCGGTGCCACGCTCGTCTTCAACGGCGACTTCAACTGGTTCAATGTGCGCGACGCTGACTTTGCCCACATCAACCAAGCCGTGCTGCAGCACTATGCGTTGCAAGGCAATGTCGAGGCCGAGTTCCACACCCCCGGCGACGAAGCCGACTGCGGCTGCGCTTACCCCGAGGCGGTGGATGAGGCCGTGGTGCAGCGCTCCAACGCCATCCACCGCCAACTCAAAGCCACCGCGCGCCGCCACCCTGCGTTGTTGGCACAGCTCGCGCAGCTGCCCATGGTGGCCCGCTTTCAAGTGGGCGAGGCCCGCGTGGGCGTGGTGCATGGCGATGCCCAGTCCCTCGCCGGTTGGGGCTTTGACGCCGCCGCCCTGCAGGCCACCGATGCCGTCCAACGCTATGCACCCTGGTTTGATCAGGCCCAGGTGGACCTCTTCGCTTGCAGCCACACCTGCGCGCCCGGCTTGGCCGTCTATGGGGGCCAGCGCGCCATCGTGAACAACGGCGCCACCGGCATGCCCAACCGCGCGGGCGACCTGCGCGGCCTGGTCAGTCGCATAGCGCTCAAGCCCTCACCCCACCCGGTGTGGGAAGAAGAGCGGCCCGCCGCAGGCGTCTATGTCGCCCTGCTCCCGGTGGCCTACGACACCGCTGCGTGGGCGGCGGACTTTGAGGCGCAGTGGCCGGAGGGCTCAGCGGCGGCGTTGTCTTATGGAAAGCGGATGCGCGAGGGATATTGATTCCAAGCACAGGGTGCTGAATTGAGCGCCGCTTAGCCGGTCTTGGTGGGTGTCAGCTTCAAAAGGACACCTGCCATGAACGCCCTCTCCGACAACAAGGCCTCTTTCACCGGGGCCTTTTGGGTCACGCTTTTGCTTTGCCTGGGCCTTACTGGCCTGGGCGTGCGTTGGTTGCAGGACTGGGGCGGTCCCCTTGGCCCCGGCTGGGCGGCGGGCATGGCTCACGCCCAGTTGCTGAGCACGGCCTATGCGGGCCTGGTGGTCTTGGGTGTGCTGGTGCTGCGCCAGCCGCTGGGCTGGGCCTTGGTGCGTGGCCTGGCACGTTGGGGCCAATGGTCTGCGTTGCGCCGCCGCAGCCTCCTGCTGGGGGCAGTTGCCTGCTTTTTGCTGCTGGTTGCCTTTCTGCATTGGGCTCACAAGCTGCACGCGATTCCGGGCCTATCGACAGGGCTGGCTGCGTGGGGTCGCAAAGCCTCTGTCGCTCTGCTGTCCTGGGGCTGGCAGCCCGTGACGCCGTCGCTCACCTCGGAGCTGGTTCGCTGGCCGGCTTGTGTGCTGGCGGCGTGGCTGCTGTACCGCGCTGCTCACGCCCGCTTGGCGCCCGCCGTGCAAGCCTTCTGGGCGATGGGCGTGGTGGGCGTGCTGGCCGTGAGCTTCTGGGTCAGCCGCGACAAAGGCCCCTTGCTGGTGGCCGCCATGGCCTTGGTGTGTCTGGCCGCAGCCAGCGTGCGTTGGGTGCTGCGGGCGCATCCCGTCTGGGGCAAGTTCGCATCCGCCTTGGCAGCCTTGTTCACGACAGGGGGCTTGGGCCTCATCCTGCTGCTCTTGCCGCTCGTGGCACCGGCAGACCGGGTGGCGGCCTGGCAGCAGCCCTTCTCGGCCAAGCTGGAATATTTGGCCGAGGTGACGTGGTTCCTGCAGGCGGCAGGCTGGCAAGGCTTTGGCGAGCGTCTCGTTCCTTGGTGCGGCTACTTGGGGTTGGTTCAGGGCCGTTGCTCAGCGCTGCCAGTCGCCTTTCAAAGCGACCTCACCGTAGTTGCCTTGGCGGGTCTCTGGGGTGGCCCTCTCGCCTGGTGTGTGGCAGCGGCAGTGGCCTTGGCCTTGTTGGGCCTCATTCACTTGGCCGGGCAGCGGCGTCCCGCCCAGGGCGGGGTTGATGTGCTGGGCTTTGCAGCGGCCACAGGTGCGCTCTATGCGCTGCTGCTGCTGGCCCAATGGGCGGTCACGGTGCTGGGCAGTGTGGGTCTCACGCCGCTGTCGGGCGTCAGCCTGCCTGGCCTGTCTTGGGGGCGGGCGGGTGTGTTGAGCCTGGGGCTGGCCTTGGCCCTGGTCTGGCCGTCTGCGCAAACGCGCCCGGCTGGCGCGCAAGGGGCGGTGCCCAGCGCCATCTCCGGTTTGTGGCCGCATGTGGTGTGGGTGGGGGCATGGTTCAGCATGGTGGTGTGCCTGGCCCTGGCTTGGGGCCTGATGCAGCGTTACACCGTGGCTGCACCCGAGCAAACCGCTTCGGGGCGCAGCAACCCCTGGTTGCCGCTGGCGTCTTGTGTCATCAGCACGCAAGGCGTGCCCGTCAAAGGAGTGGGCGGGCCCTGCTTGGAGGACCAAACCCGCGTCACCGTCGCCGCCACTTTGGTGAGCGACGCTCGCCTACAGGCGGCCCTGGGTGGCTTGGCTCGCAGCCAGCCCCTGGGCGAGCCCGTGAACAAGGGCGGCCTGCGCATTCCGCGTCGTCAGCGGCTCACCTTGACCGTGGACGCCGACATTCAAGCCCGGGCGGACCGTCTGGTGGGCTGCTTGACCCAGCTTGGAAGCGCCGCCAACACGGACTGCGCCGCCTTGTTGCCCCCCGCGCTTCAAGCCGAATTCGGGCAACGCTTTGAAGGGGTGGCGGCTCGCTCCGTCACCATGGTCACTCTGCGGGCCACAGATGGTGCCCTGTTGGCCGCAGCCCATGCACGCAGCCCCTGTTCGGCACAGCAAATGGCCGGTCAAGCGGCCAGTCCGCATTGCCCACCCACCGCCAGCGTGCTGCGCGCGCGTCCGGGCCGCCAAGCCCATCAGGCCTTCTGGGCTGATGACATGGTCAGCTCCACCTTCAAGCCCTTGCTGGCAGAAGCTGCCCTGCGCGCTCGCCCCCGTCCCTCCTCACTGGGGCCTATGCACCAAGCGTTGGTCAGCTCAGACACGGCCTACTTCATCGACCAATTGCTGTGCTGGGGCCATGCCCAGCCTGCCGCCTGCACCGGCTTGGCCGAACTGGCCGCCGCGACCCGCCGCATGGGTCTGGAGGCCCCCATGCCGCTGTGGCAAGCGCCAGCGGGGCAGGTGGCTCTGACCCTGCCCGGGCTGGATGCCAGTGCACCCCTGTGGCCGCCGAGCGCTTCTTCAGCCACGCTGGCCCGCGAGCACGCTGCCGCACGGGCTTGCACTGATCGCCCCAAGACGCAGCGGTGGCGGGGCTGTGGGGGCCAACACCTGGCGGCCACCTTGGCACCGCTGTGGGGCCAAGGTGAGGCACGCAGCCACCCATTGGCCGTGGCCGGGCTGTACCTGCGTTTGTTAGCGGCTGACGGTGGCCAAGCCCAAGCCCCGGCACCCCACCTGTGGCAAGACCATGCGCCACCCGCCCTGCCTGCCGGTTTCAGCCCAGCGCACGCCCGCTTCATCCTGCAAGCCCTGCGCGACGTGCCCTTGGTCGGCACGGCCGCAGGTGCCTGCCGCAGTGTCATGGGCCCTGGTGGGTGTGCAGGTAAAGGCTTGGCCATGAAGACTGGCACCAGCCTCTTCCCGCACGCGGACAAAACGGTGGAGGAGCGCGCCCGCCATTGCGCCGCCGTCCATGCTGCCGGGGGGCCTGCACGCGAGCAGGTGGCCTGTGCGCTCTACCCCATGAAATGGGCCGTCTTGATGGACATGGAGCTTGGCTTATTCACCGGCCGCATCACCGTGGTGCTGGCCGAGCGCAATTGGTCGGCCCGCACCGGCCGCCTCGATGCTCCCGATGACCGCGGCCCCAACGTCGCCGCCCAAGCCGCACTGCTTTTTCTTCGGCGCTGAATCCGACCCCCCTTAGCCGGTCTTTGTGGTTGTCAGCACCTCAAAAGCCCCTCCACCATGCACACCACCCACCCTTTGCAAGCCGCCACCGGCCATTGGGCCGACTTGCAAGCCGCGCTCTACAGCGAATGGCATGCCCTCACCCATGCCCGAGCAGGGCGGCAGCGCGTGGCCCATGCCCAACTCTGCCTGGGTCAGGCGTGGTTCGGCACGCCACACCCCGCCGCCGCCCCGGCCCCAAACCACGAACCGCGCTTGCGCACCCTGGCCCAGTTCATGGCCGACGCTGGGGCCAAGGTCGAAGTGCTGCGCGTGGTCAGCCCGCACACCGCCGAGCTTCGCTTGCGTTGGGTGGCCTGGCATGCGCCGCCGCAAGCCTCTTTCATTGCCCAGACCCTTCCGCCTCCTGGCCCCACCCCCGACACCACTCCCCATTCCTCGCCCACACCCACCGGAGACTCCCTCATGAAATTCCCCTTCTTCAGCAAAACCGAACCCAGCCCCGCACCGCACGCGGGGCCTGCCCAGGCCCAAGAGCCCAGCCTGACCCCGCAGCCCTTAGGTGCCACCCGCGCGCCCGGTGCCCAACTCACCCAAGCGCTGTCGCAGTTGGCTGATCACATCGCTCGCCAAGAGGTCCAAGACCTCATCGAGCTGGGCATGCACAGCCGCTATCGCTTGCACAGCCTCAACTTCTGGGTCTCTGCAGCCAACCAGCCCGCCTTGCGCAAGCTCATGGACATCAACCAGCGCGAGCCTGCGGCCGCCAAGCGCTTGGTCGAGGCCGCCTTTGCCAAGAGCGGCCAGGCCGCTCTGCTGGACATCAGCCGCCTGAGCCTGGTCTTCACCCCGGGTGACAACCTGCCGCGCGACGCCGCCGAGGTGCTCATCGTCAGCGGCCGCGACACCGTCTCCCTGCCCTACAGCTACAGCGGTGAAATCGAGCTGCCGCCCGTGGCTACCAGCAGCCCTTTGGGGGCCGCTGACCCCCGCCGCTCCACCGACCTGAACGCAGGCAGCGCTGCCACAGCCGCCCCGCCAGCCCCTGATGCCGCAGCGCCCGTGCCCGCCCCGGTGCCGCCCCTGTGCCTGTGGCTGCACACCACCGGCCAAAGCACGCCCCGGCGCTGGTTGGTGCACGCTGGCGTTGAAGTGGGCGCACTGCCAGACTGCGCCGTGCAAGTGGACTGGTCGCGCGTCAGCGGCCAACACCTGAGCCTGCAGCCCGACGAACAAGGCCGCTGGCAAGTGCAAGACCACAGCAGCAACGGCACCCTGTGCCTAGATGCCGAGCAGCCGCCCAGCCCCGGCAACCCCCCCGAGCGCCCCCTGCCCAAGGGCCAAACCCTGCCGCTGCCCCGCGCGGGCAGCCTGCGCCTGGGGGCCAGCCCGCAAGACCCGCTGCTGCACTTTGCCCAACTGGCCGCGCCGCAAAGCGCCGCCGTGGCCGCAGAGCCGCCCCGCCCCGCCAGCAGCCGCCGCGCCACCGACCTGGGGCCAGCGGCCCATGGCCGCCACGGCACCCCCACCTGAGCCCGCCATGCTGCAATTCCTCAAGCACTGGTGGCAGCGCTGGGCCACGCCGCGCCACCACCACCACCACCACCACCACCCCTGGCCCGGCCACCCCCCGGGCTGGCCCACCCCCGGGCAGCCCGATGCCATGGCGCAGGCCCCAGGTTGGCTGCTGGCCTGGGCCAGCCGAGCCAGCCCTCACCACGCCAACCAAGACTGCGCGGGGGCGCGCTTGCTGCCCGCCGCCACCGGCCAAGCCCCGGGCCTGGCCGTGGCCCTGGCCGACGGCGTCACCCTGGCCGCAGCCGGGGCCGTGGCCGCCCGCGCCGTGGTGGACTACTGGCTGGCCCCGCCGCCGCTGGCCGACGACACCTTGCGCAGCCCCTGGCTGGCCGGTGCCGAAGCGCCGGTGGCCGCCGCTTTGCGGGCGCTCACCCCCGAGCCCGGCGGTGCCACCGGCGCAGCCGCCTGGCTGGATGCGGGCGGGCAAGGCTGGTGCAGCCGCGTGGGCGACTGCCGCGTGCTGCGGGCCTACCGGCAGCACGGCCGCTGGCAAGTGCAGCCCCTGCTGGCCGACCAAACCCTTGGGCTCGCCCACCCCCAGCACTTCAGCGACCCCGAGCACCCCGACGCCCAGCAACCCGCCCACTTTGTCGGCTGCGACCGCCTGGGTGAGCCCGAATGGGTCCACCTGGCCCTGGGGCCGCAAGAGCTGCTTATTCTGGCCAGCGACGGCCTTCACGCCAGTCTCAGCGCCGAGCATTGGCACAATCGCCTGAACTGGCACCTGGACGATCTACCCCTTGACGCAGCCCGCCTGAAAGAGCTGGCCCGTGACTTGGTGAGCACCGCCCACGCCCAAGGCAGCGAAGACGACATCACCGTGCTGGTGGTGGCCCAAGACCAAAGAGGAGACACCGCGTGACACGCCGCCGCACATCGGTTATCGGCCCGGGCAAGGCTGCGGCCCACCAGCCCCCGCCACCTACGCCAGGCCCGGATACCTCTGAGGCCCGCCTGTGGCATTGGGGCCTGATGGCCACCCGAGAGTTGTCGCTGAGCCTGCTCGGTGAAGAGGGCCAAGAAGCTCAGCAGCTCCAAGCGGTGCGCCGCCGCTGGCGCATTGCTCAGGGCCGGGAGAGCGGCAACCCCGCCCCCAGCAGTGGGCGCAGCGTGGTCAACCGCATCGCTGAGGCCTCTGGCCAAGCCTTTTGGCGCAAGCACTTTGACGGTGACCAACTCCACTGGCAACTCAACGAGCTGGCCGTGCTCACCTACTTGGGCACCCAAGACCGCCAAAGCCAGCACGGCCTGCGCGAGCAAGTGGCTTGGATGCGCCAGGTCAAAACCCATGAAGGCAGCTCTAGCCTGCAGACCGTGGAGACGCTGGATGCCGGCCCCAGCCTGGACGACTGGCGCGAGTTTGCGCCCTGCGCCTTGGTGCAAGGCTTGCCCCTGCCCCTGTTTGCTCAGGCCGATTTTTTGGCGGCCCTGACCCGTCAAGCCTTGATTGGGCTAGAGCGCCTCGCCCGCCACCACGTGGTCCACAACGACATCAAGCCCAGCAACCTGTGCTTGGCCTTGGGCCTGCCGCCGAAGGCCCACGAGCACTGCTTCTCGACGGTGTTGGACCTGCAGCGCTTGCCCTTGCGCTTCATCGACTTTGAGCTGGCGTTTGCCCCCAGCGCCCCTCGTTTGGTGCAGGCGCATCAAAACGTCTGGGTGTCTCCCTACGCTCGGGCTTGCCATGCGGCAGCGGCTGAAGACCAGCTCCACCCTGAAGATCGTCTCGCCCGCTTGGCCGGCATCGACTGGGGGGCGGACCTCTGGTCCCTGGGCTTCATGGTGGCCGAGTGGGTGAAGGCCGCCCAAAGCTACCTGGGCGCTTGGCTGGACGCCGTGCGGCAAACCTGGGGCGATGGGTCCAACACCTACCACTTGGCCGACCGCGTGGTGGGCCAGCAGTCCCGCGCCCTCGGCGCGCTGAGCCGCTTTGCCAAAACCCTTCAGG
The DNA here is from genome assembly GCA_034520165.1 of Ideonella sp. Classification (GTDB taxonomy): domain Bacteria; phylum Pseudomonadota; class Gammaproteobacteria; order Burkholderiales; family Burkholderiaceae_C; genus Ideonella. Next base: position 11,501 of record JAXHNT010000024.1, on the reverse strand, counting down.
CCCAAGATCGCCCGGTGAGCGACGCCGGCTCAAACCGTCTGCCCGCCCGCACCAGCTTGCCCCTTGCCAGCCTGCGGGCCGACCTGGAAAGCAGCTACCCCGTGCTGACCCGTGGGGCCAAACACAGCCAGCGCCAACTCACCCTGATCGACCCCGAGGCCCCGCTGGACCTGCCCCTGCCAGTCCGTGGCCTGGGAACTCGGGCAATGGCCGCCGCACTTTGGCCCATCATGCCCGCCCGCTATCGCCGCACCGCCGTACATGGCCTGGCCTTGGTGGGCAGGGGCGGGGCGTATGGGCAGCAAAGAAAGTCTGCACAAAGCGTTCACTCAAACCGTGAGCAGTGCCACGTGCCATCTGGCCGAAAGCTGGCGAAATGAAGGTGGGGAATGGCGCTGGGGGCTGGGGCTGGTCTTAAACATGCATATCCCTCGGGCGTTGAGGGATGATGCGGCCTGCTACCAGAAGCCCGCCGTTATCACCCCTCAGCCAAGCCCCGTAAGAAAGCGCATCGCATAAAAACACCCCCCGTCAGCGTGGCCGAGCCCCGCCTTTCAGTTGAGAGTGGGTTAAAACTGTTCACCCGAAGGTTGCCTGCTAGGCCTTCTTCTCAAACTCTACCTGCCCAAAACCCTTGAGCAATTGGTGGGGCCCTCCACCTCCCCACCTCAAGACCTCTTAGCAAAGCACAGCCTATCTAACCAATTGGAGGGGCTTTCCCTGCCACCTTATGGCGCATTTTAAGCGCTTCTATTCAATCCCAGCAATCTCGCCCTCACCACATCTCAACCTACACAGTACCTTTAGCACCCATCCAGCACTTATCAAGACTACCCCAGCAGGTAAGGGCGCCACGCTTAAGGTCTTTCCCCTCCCAATCCCTACATCCCACCACAACAACCCATACCCTCACTTGACTCTCCCCCCTCCACTTGTGGCCTGCGCGTTCTTCGCTGCCTTTTGGGTTTTTTGGGTCAGCCAAGGCGTTGACCCTCCCAAGCCCCGAGCTTGGAGACCCTGAGGGCCCAAAGCCAATATGAAAGCCCTGAAGACCAGTTGAAAGACCCCAGGACAAACTCAAACCCCACCTCACAAAAGCTACCCCAGAGAACCCCCCCCCCTGAAAAAAGCTAAGACAGCTAACCTCTGGGGCATCACCACCTTGAAAAGTCATTCAACAAGCCCAAGACCACGACGAGGCCAACGGCCCAATGCACCAAACCCTTCCCGGAGATCCACCAAGGCACCTCAACCACTCCAGTCCCAAAAGACAAAGCCATTCTCAATTGAAATTCCCCCCAAAGCACCAAATCACCATCCCCAAGCCCAGCCTGCAAGACAAACAAGAAATCAAGCTCGCGGGCTGTGGCGACAAATGCCCGACCTTTATCGTGCTGCCGCAGGTAGGTTCGGTGACCCTGGGGCAGGGGCCTGGTGAGCAATACCTCAGCCCTGCCCGCAGCGTCAACTTTGGCTATCGCCTGCTGGCGGCCAAGACGGAAACCACCGTCGCCCAGTGGCGGCACTTCATGCAACAAAGCGGCTACAAGCTGCCCGCCAACAACACCACCCATTGCGACTGGCAGAAAGAGGCGGTGAGCGAGCAACACCCCGTGCGCTGCATCAGCGCCGAGGATGCTGACGCCTATGCCCATTGGCTGCACACCACCTATGCCCCGGCCCTGCCCGGCAAGGCCCAGGTCATTGCCTAGTGAAGACGAGTGGGAATACGCGGCTCGCGCCACGCGCTGGACTGAAGAGCGGCAGTGGGACAGCGGCAGCAATGGTGGCAAAGAAAACTGTACCTATGCCGCGTCCAATAACTGCACGGGTTCCAATCCTGACCCGGTGGCCAAGACCGGCCGCAAACCCAATGCCTGGGGCCTCTACGACATGATTGGCAATGTGTGGGAATGGACGGCGACGCCGGGGGGTTCTGGGCGCGTGGTGCGCGGGGGCTCGTTCGACAGCAACGACGACTACCTGCGCCTCTCCGCGCGCTACGCCTACACCCCTGGCAGGCGCAACGACGGCAACGGCGTTCGTGTCTTTGCCCGGATCGATTTGTGAACACAAATCGGCACCCCTTGGCCCCTTTACCGCCACCGTGACATGAGCCCCCCGGCACCGAGAAGCAAGCCCCAAGGCGGGGTGCGGGGCGGCAGCCCCCGGGCGCGAGTTGGCAGCCCCCGAGCCCGACTGGCGCGGGCCAGACGCACCGCACGCCGCCCGGGGCGGCGCGGCGCTGGAGCGCATGGTCTTGTTCATCACTTGGCTGGTGCCGGTGGTGGAGAACTTTCCGCGCAGCCAGCGTTTTTTGCTGGGCGACCGGCTGCAAACCCTGGCCTTGGACACGGTGGAGGGGCTGGTGGAGGCCACCTACCGCAAAGTGCCCCGCGCTGAGCTGTTGCGGGTGAACCTGCTGCTGGAAAAGCAGCGCCTGCTGTGGCGCGTGGCCTACAGCCTCAAACACGCCGACCCCAAGCGTTATGAGCACGCCTGTGCCGAGCTGGACGAGGTGGGCCGCCGCGTGGGGGCCTGGGTGAAGCGGCTGGGCGCGGCGACGGCATGACGACCGCTTTTGCGCCGTTGGCGTGCACTCTCCTTCGACACGCTCAGGACGAACGGTGTGGAGAATGATCGAGCGGTCTGGCGCTGGATGCGGCCTGATGAGGGTTGCACCGTTCGCCCTGAGCTTGTCGAAGGGCACGTCACATGATGACTTTGTTTGAGCAGTGGACCAGTGTGGCAGCCTTGCGCGAGGCCGCCCAACGCGCCGCCCGGGGCAAGCGCGAGCGGCCAGATTGCGCCGCCTTCCTGTTCCACCTGGAAAGCCGCGTGCTGGCCTTGCACCGGGCCTTGCAGGCGGGCACCTGGCAGCCCGGGCCCTACCGCAGCGTGGTGGTGCATGAGCCCAAGCGCAGGCACATCAGCATTGCGCCCTTTGCGGACCGGGTGGTGCACCAAGCCTTTCATGGGCTGTTCGGCCCTTTGAGTGTGCCGCGCTTTATTGCCGACAGTTTTGCCAGCATTCCAGGGCGCGGGCAACACCGCGCCATTGCTCGCTATGAGCACTTTCGTGAGCGCTACGCCTGGGTGCTGCGCACCGACATTTATCGCTTTTTCCCGTCTATCGACCATGCCGTGGCCAAGGCCTGCGCGCAGCGCTTTGTGCCCTGCGCGGCCAGCCGCGAGGTGTTGGCCCGCATCATCGACGGCTCCAACCTCCAAGAGCCGGTGGACTTGTTCTTTCCGGGCGATGACTTGTTGAGCCCCTTGGCGCGGCGGCGCGGCCTGCCCCTGGGCAACTTGAGCAGCCAGTGGTTGGGCAATGTGGTGCTGGACCGCGTGGACCATGTCGTCAAAGACGATTGGGCCGTGAAGGGCTATGTGCGCTACTTGGACGACATGGCTTTGTTCACCCACAGCCGCGAAGAGGCCTTGGCCTTACAGGCCCGCCTGCTGCCCGTGCTGGATGCACTGCGCCTGCGCTTGCACCCGCGCAAGACGGTGGTGCAACCCAGCGCCACCCCCACCCCATTCTTGGGCCTGGTGCTGCACCCGGGCGGCCACCGCCGCTTACCCGCTGCCAACGTGGGCCGGGCCGCCCAGCGTTTGGCAGACCTGCGCCGTGCTTGGCGCAGCGGGCAGTTGGGCGAGGACGAGGTGCGCTTGGCCCTGAACGGCTGGCAGGCCCATGCGCGGCATGCAGACACCTGGCAGTTGCGGCAACGCTGGCTGGGCGGGGGTTGGTGTGGCCCGGCTGCGGAGGCCTTGCGGGCGCGACCTTAGGTGATACTGCGTCGGCCTGGGCCGGGTGGAGTGGCCTGGGCGCGGCCCGGGCCGTGCAGGCCGGGGGGTTCTGGGCGCGTGGTGCGCGGGGGCTCGTTCAACAACAACGACGACAACCTGCGCCTCTCCGCGCGCAACACCAACACCCCTGGCAGGCGCAACAACAACAACGGCGTTCGTGTCTTTGCCCGTACACCCCGGTGGGCCAGAGTGGGCGCGGCCATGGGCTGTGCCCAGCGTGCCACAGCGGGGTATCCAGGCCCGTGGGCGTTTGTCTTGGCACCCCTCGCGGCGGCGGGCTCTTAGCGGGGCTGGCTGTGGCGGGGTGGTGGTTTAGGCTCGTCGCCATAGCCCGGCAATGATGAGCCCTTTACTTCTTGGCCAAAAACTCGGCAGGGTCGATACCGGCTTGTTTGAGGATGGCTCGCAAGGTGCCCTCGGGCATGTCGCCAGGGTGGTTGGGGAGGGTGGTGTAGCGGTCTTGGGCGGGGTTGAGCCAAATCTCGTGCGAGCCCGCCGCTTGGCGGTGAAACTCCAAGCCCAGTTGCCGCAGCCGCTTGATGATGTCGCGGTACTTGAAGCCCGCCAGCGCGCCCATCAGCTCGCCACGATCAAGGGGTAGTCGAAGGACTCCCGCAGCACGGGCAAGGGCAGGGGCTGGCCGTCAGCCTGCGCTTCCATCAGTTTTTTGGCAACGTCCCGCGCGATCTCAATGGTTTCTTGAATGGTGCGCCCTTGGGCGATCAGGCCCTGCACCTCGTCGCTGGTGGCCAGGTACATGCCTTCAGGCAGCTTCTCGATGTGCAGTTGAATGACGTGTTCCATGAGGGAAAGCCTGTTGAGAAGTGACAACCAAGAAAGTATGCGCTTGCAGCGGCCGCTTGCGCAGGGGCAAGCTGAACGGCAACAAGAAGGCAAGGGCATTCTAGACAGTGACGACAGGACGGAGAACGACTCAGGCCCAACGGTTGGAACAGCTTGCCGCTTGCTAGTATGGCGGTACACACTGAGCAGAAACAGCCCCATGCCATCCCTCAAAACCCCTGCACCCAAACCTCAATGGGCCACGCTGCAAGCCATGGCCATTCGCTACCAGGCCTTGGTGGATGGCCCTTTGGATGACCCGGAGCGCGTGGCGCTACGGGCGCAGATTGCCAGCCATTTGATGGGCGGCGTGGTGCGGTGCTTGGTCAGCGATGACGAGCCGGACGCCGACGCCCCCGCCCCGCTTTGAGCGGGTGGACAGCCAGATGGTGAAGCTGATTGGCGCAGAGTTGAAGCGATACCGCCAGCAAACCGGCGGCTTGGGTGGCCTTGCCGAGGTGCATGGCGGGGAGCGGGAGTTTGCCCCGGTGGTGGCTCAGGCGGTGTTGTTGGACCGCCAGCTTCGCGCCGAGCGGGCGGACTTATTGGCACATATTGACCGGCGTCAGCAGGCCCGAGCGCCACGCCGCGCCACCATGATCGAGGCCCTGCTGCGCGGCTATGACGGGCGGGGCTCGCTGGAGGGCTTTATGCGCGACTGCGTGCGCAGCGCCCTGGCCGACATGGCTGAAGCCCGGCGTTTGCTGGTGGAGCGCCAACGCGAGCGGGGTGCCCGTATCCCCAAAGGGGCGACCCCTGAAGAGAAGGCGCGTTTGCAGAGCTTGTTTGAGCAAAGGCAGGCCGTGCTGTGCGGTGAAGCGCCGCCCTTTGAAGAGCTGGGGGCGGTGGAGGTGGACACCCAAGCCGACGAAACCGCCGAGGCTGAGGATGCCGTTGCAGCCCAGGCGCAGCAGGGGGTGCTAGAGATGTTGGACGATGCGCGCGCGAAGTTGGGGCCTCTGGAGCAAGCGCTGCTGGACCAAGCCCTGGGCCGAACAGAGCCCGAGGAGGGCAAGGCTTTGGCCGCGCGTTTCAACTGCTCACCGGCCCGCGTGAGCCAGTTGAGGACGGGCTTGTTGGCGCGGCTGGCTTTGCTGATGGATGGGGCCCGGCCAGATGCGTGAGCGCCCACATGACACCAGCCCGTTGACTTGGCAAGCCTTTGAAGAGGCGGCCGACGCCGCCCAGGCCCGGTGCCCAGAAGGTTTGGCTTTGAGCCGCATGGAGCGGCCGTCGGTGCGCGACGCGCTGGCTTGGGCCGATCAAGGCCTTGACGAAGCGACGACCGTTGCTTCATTGCAGAAAGGTTTGATGCACATCACCGGCCACTGCCATTGCGGCCACATCAGCTTCACCGCCCTGGTGGACCCGAGCCGCGTCATTGCCTGCCATTGCGAGGACTGCCAGCGCTTTTCAGGCGGGCCGTTTCGCGCGGTGTTGCCCACCCCGGCCGATCAGGTGCAGATGACCGGCTCACCGCGCCACTACGTCAAAGTCGCCGATAGCGGCAACCGCCGTGCCCAGGCGTTTTGTGGTGAGTGCGGCACGCAGCTCTACGCCTGCGAACCCGAGAACCCGACCGTGCTCAATATTCGCCTGGGTTGTGTGGACCAGCGGGCGGAGCTGCCGCCTCAGGTGCAAATCTGGGGCCACTCGGCCATGCCGTGGTTGGCGGGTTTGAGCGAAGTGCCTCTGCACGAGAGGGGCTCGGGCAGCGCGCCCGCTGCCTACCCGGGGCGTCAGCCGCCCTGATCAAGTACCGCGCTCCGCGCTCACCCGCTTCAGCAACGGTGCCAGCCGCGCCCGGGTGGCTTCGGGCATGGCGCCGGGTGGCGTCACTAGGGCGGCGCTGAGCGCCGTGTGGGCAGGGCTTTCAGGCCAGCTTTGGGCCAGGCGTTTCACCACTTGGGTCACCAGGGTCTGGGCGCGCTGGGCGTTTTGCTGCAGGTTGGCGATGGCCATTTCGGCGGTCACGCAGGCTTGGTTCGCGCGCCAGCAGTCCCAGTCGGTGACCAGGGCCAGGGTGGCATAGGCGATCTCGGCCTCGCGGGCCAGGCGGGCCTCGGGCATGTTCGTCATGCCGATGATGCTGGCCCCCATGCTGCGGTACCAGTGCGACTCAGCGCGGGTGGAGAAGGCCGGGCCCTCAATGCAGACATAGGTGCCGCCGCTGTGCAGGCGCACGGCGGCGTCCTGGAGGTCGGCCCAGGCATCGGCCACGGTTTGGCGCAACACCGGGCACAGCGGGTCAGCCAGGGAGACATGGGCCACGGCGCCGTCGCCAAAAAAGCTGCCCGCGCGCTGGCGGGTCAGGTCGATAAACTGGTCGGGCAGCACCAAATCCAGCGGGGCCATCTCCTCCCGCAGCGAGCCGACCGCCGAGACCGAGAGCAGGTACTGGACGCCCAATTGCTTCATCGCGTGGAGGTTGGCGCGAAAAGGCACTTGACTGGGAATCAGATGGTGGTTGCGGCCATGGCGGGCCAAAAAGACCACGGGCACGCCACCCAGCAGGCCTTGCATCAGGGCTTCAGAGCAGGGGCCATAAGGGGTGTCCAGATGCAGCTCTTGCAGCGCGGTCAGGCCTTCCATGCGGTAGAGGCCGCTGCCGCCGATGATGCCAATTTTGGGGTGATCCAAGGTTTTCTCCGTCAAACTGTAAGGAAAGGTGCGTCTCGCGCGTCTAAAGCATAGTGCCCCGCAATGGGGTATGCAGTACTTAGGTGAATCATCATGAAATTGAACTCGAAGTGGTGGGTCTTGTTGGGCCTGGTGGTGGCAGTTGGCGGCTTCCATGCCTTGGGCGGTAGCCAGTACTTGAGCTTGTCGGCCATCAAAGACAGCCAAGCTGCGCTGCAAAGCGCCACTGCCGCACAGCCTTTGTGGGCGGCTTCGGTCTACTTCGCGGTCTACGTGGTGGTGACAGCCCTCTCCTTGCCTGGTGCCGCCGTACTGACCCTGGTGGGCGGTGCGCTGTTTGGCTTGGGCTGGGGGTTGTTGATCGTGTCGTTTGCGTCCAGTGTCGGCGCCACCCTGGCGTTTTTGGCTTCGCGCTGGCTCTTGCGCGACATGGTTCAAGCCCGCTTTGGCGACAAACTGGCCACGCTGAACGAAGGCATCCGAAAAGACGGTGCGTTCTACCTGTTTGGCCTGCGCTTGGTGCCCTTGTTCCCCTTCTTCATGATCAACTTGGCCATGGGCCTGACGCCCATCCGTCCCTGGACGTTTTACTGGGTCAGCCAACTTGGCATGTTGGCGGGCACGGCGGTTTTTGTGAACGCCGGCACCCAACTGGCTCAGATCGACAGCCTCTCTGGCTTGGCCTCTCCCAGCCTGATTGCCGCCTTTGCCTTGCTGGGGGTGTTTCCCCTGCTGGCTCGCAAACTGATGGACGCGCTGCAAGCCCGCAAGGTGTATCGCGGCTTCACCAAGCCCAAAACCTTTGACCGCAACCTCGTGGTCATTGGCGGCGGGGCGGCCGGCTTGGTCACCTCCTACATTGCCGCTGCGGTGAAGGCCAAGGTCACCCTGGTGGAAAAGCACAAGCTGGGCGGCGATTGCCTGAACACCGGCTGCGTGCCTTCCAAGGCGCTGATCCGTTCCGCCAAGTTTGTGGCCCAGGTCAAGAAGTCTGCCGAATGGGGGATTGCCCGGGCGCAGGCGGAGTTTGACTTTGCCGAGGTGATGGGCCGCGTCCACCGCGTGATCCAGCAGATCGAACCCCATGACTCCGCCGAGCGCTATCGCGGCTTGGGGGTGGACGTGGTGCAGGGCTCGGCGCGCATCGTCAGCCCCTGGGAGGTGGAGATCACGCACGAGGACGGCACGGTGCAGCGCTTGACGACCCGCGCCATCGTGGTCGCTGCTGGTGCGCGGCCTTTTGTGCCGCCCATTCCGGGGCTGGAACAGGCCCAGCCGCTCACCTCTGATTCGCTGTGGAGCATGACGACGCTGCCCAAGCGCTTGCTGGTCTTGGGCGGTGGCCCGATTGGCAGCGAATTGACCCAGGCTTTCAATCGCCTCGGCGCCCAGGTGACCCAGGTGGAAATGGCTGATCGGCTGATGGTGCGTGAGGACGCCGATGTCTCGGCGCTGGTGATGCAGCGCTTTGCGCACGAGGGCGTGGACGTGCGTGTGGGCCATGCGGCCAAGCGCGTGGTGGTGGAAGGCGGCGAGAAGTTCTTGGTGGCGGAGCACCAGGGTCAGGAAGTGCGCATCGCCTTTGACGAGATCTTGGTGGCCGTGGGCCGCCAGGCCAACTTGCAGGGCTATGGCCTGCAAGAGTTGGGAGTGACCACCGGCCGCACGGTGGAGGTCAACGGCTATTTGCAAACCAACTTCCCCAACATCTATGCGGCGGGCGATGTGGCCGGGCCTTACCAGTTCACCCACACGGCGGCCCACCAGGCTTGGTATGCGGCAGTCAATGCGCTGTTCGATCCGATCAAGAAGTTCAAGGCCGATTACCGCGTGATCCCCTGGGCCACCTTTGTGGACCCCGAAGTGGCGCGTGTGGGCCTGAACGAGCAAGAAGCCAAAGCCCAAGGCGTGGCCTATGAGGTGACGCGCTACGGCATCGATGACCTGGACCGTGCCATTGCCGATGGTTCGGCCCACGGCTTTGTGAAGGTGCTGACGGTGCCAGGCAAAGACAAGATCTTGGGCGTCACCATCGTCGGTGAGCATGCGGGCGACCTGCTGGCCGAGTATGTGCTGGCCATGAAGCATGGCCTCGGTCTGAACAAGATCTTGGGCACCATCCACACCTACCCCACCTTGGCTGAGGCCAACAAATACGCGGCCGGCGAGTGGAAGCGGGCGCATGCGCCGCAAGGCTTGCTGCGCTGGGTGCAGCGCTTTCACACATGGCGGCGGGGGGGCGTGTGATGGCGACGCTCAGCATCATCATCCCCGTGTTGAACGAAGGTGAGCACATCGCCCGCAAGCTCAGCCTGTTGCAGCCGCTGCGGCGCCGTGGGGTGGAGGTGGTGGTGGTCGATGGCGGCAGCCGTGACGACACCCTGGCGCAGGCCCACGACTGGGTTGATCAGATGATCTCGGCCCCGCGTGGCCGCGCCAGCCAGATGAATGCTGGCGCGCGGGCCGTCCACGGCCAGGTGCTGCTCTTCTTGCATGCCGACACCGTGCTGCCGCCTTGGGCGCATGAGCGTGTGTTCGAGGCCTTGGCGCCGTTTGCTGAAGCCTGGGGCCGCTTTGATGTCCACATTGACAGCCCCGCGCGCATGTTAGAGGTGGTCAGCTGGGCCATGAACACCCGCTCGCGCTGGACGGGCATTGCCACGGGCGACCAGGCCCTGTTCATGCACCGTAGCTTGTTCGAGCGTGTCGGCGGCTTCCCGGATCAGCCGCTGATGGAGGACATTGCCATGAGCCGCACCTTGAAGCGATTCAGCGCCCCGCTTTGCTTGTATGAGCGGGTGCGCACCTCGGCTCGGCGCTGGGAAAAGCACGGTGTGTGGCGCACCATCTTGCTGATGTGGCGCTTGCGCGCGGCCTACTTTTTGGGGGCCGACCCCAAGGCACTGGCCCAACAGTACGGCTATATGCCGCGCGAGACGAACGCATGAAAGAAGCGCCTTGTGTGAGCTTGGCGGTGCTGGCCAAGGCGCCCATCCCGGGCCTGGCCAAAACCCGCTTGATCCCGGCTCTGGGCGCTGCTGGGGCAGCGCGCTTGCAGCGCCACTTCACCCAGCGCACGCTGCGCACCGCTCTGCGCAGCGGCTTGGGGCCGGTGTCGCTGTGGTGTGCGCCGCAGGTGCGGCACCGCTTCTTTCAGGCGCTGCGGCGCAGCGGCGGGCCACTGGCCTTGCATGCACAACCCGAAGGCGACTTGGGCCTGCGCATGCTGACGGCGCTGCGGGCGGGTTGCACGCACGGACCCACAGTGTTGATGGGCACCGACTGCCCCGCACTGAGCACCGCCGACTTGCAGGCCGCCGCCCAGGCCTTGCATGACGGCGCCGATGTGGTGTGCCAGCCCGCTGAGGATGGCGGCTATGTGCTGATCGGCATGCGCCAGCCCCAGCCCACCTTGTTCACCGACATGCCTTGGAGCACCGCCGAGGTGATGACCCAAACCCGCGCACGCGCGCAAGCGGCGGGCTTGCGCCTGCATGAGCTGCCACCCTTGTGGGATGTGGACAACCCCGAAGACCTGCCGCGCTGGCACACCTTTTTTGAGAGCGAGACAACATGCAACGACGTTTGTTAGTGACAGGCGGCCTGGCTGCAGCGGGAGCCGCAGTGCTGGCCGTGCCTCACCGCGCTTGGGCCCAAAGTGGGGCTGCCGCTTTGCCCAGCCAGCCCACACCGTTTTCAAAGGCGGCACCCGGCACCGCGTTGCCTGCCGGCTGGCAGCACCAGGTGCTGCCCAAGGTCAAACAAGCCAACCGTTTTGCACTTGTGGCCGACGAGGGCGGCACCGTGCTGCAGATCAGCTCCAACGCCAGCGCCTCATCGTGGCTTGCCCCCCTGAACGTGCCGCCGAGCCAAGCGGCGGCCTTGCGCTGGCGCTGGAAGGTGTCCCAATCTTTGCCCGCGTCTGACCTGCGCAGCAAGGCGGGCGACGACTATGCCGCCCGGCTTTACGTGACCTTTGATTTGCCGCTGGAACGTCTCTCTGGGTTGGACCAGTTGCGCATTGAATCGGCGCGCTTGATCTCGGGCACCGACATCCCCGCCGCCTCGATTTGCTATGTGTGGGGCCATGCCCAACCGGTGGGGGCGCACGGCCCCAACCCTTACACCGACCGCGTCCACATGAAGGTGCTGGACAGTGGCGCTGCGCATGCCGGCCAGTGGCGGGAGCAATACGCTGACGAATG
>JAXHNT010000079.1:0-14361 GCA_034520165.1 Ideonella sp. | reverse complement strand
ATGTACTTCGTTCCAGTTGCGTATTGCTCCATGTCGTGGCGCTGGCCTTCTGTGGATTACTGGGATTACATTGGCTGGAAGACGCGTTTGCCAACCCATCTACACGCAGCGCCAGCGCCAGTGGCAAGCCCGCACCGCCAGCAGCGCCATCCTTGCCCTGGGTCTTGCTGAATGGGGAGGGCGTGGCGGCGTTGGCCTAGCAGGATCTCATCGCCCAGACCAAACCCGCATCCTTCCGGCGCCTACCTTGATCCTCAGCCAAAGCAGCCAGCAAGTCCAAGCGCAGGTGCGCGCCCAACGTGGACACCCAGCGGCGCGACCCCCATTGCGGGCTATTGGGCAGTGCTGGAGGACGGCCTGCCCGCCGCGTCATCAAGGCCGATGAAAACGACGGCAAAACCTTGTTGCACGACCATGTGGTGGTGCCTGCCTTCTCCTTGGCCACCTGGCCTGCGCAAACCACCAGACCTTCAGCGCTCACCGTGCCCCCACCGCGCAAAGGGCTCAGAGTCAACGCGTGGCTTTGGTCGTCGAAGAGGCGCTGCGCGGCGACCGATTCAAGCGCTGATGTTGGCGTGCGGGCAGGTGCACTGAGGTCAGGTCAAGGGTCGAGTGACATCGCCCCAGAGAAAGCCACAAAGGGCCGTGCACCATGGCACTGAGGGTGGCGAGTGCAACTTTCAGAAAGTACGCCGCATGCACCCCACGGCGAGCTTGCCGCTTGATCATGGTTACCAAACATTTGGGGCACGCCGGCGATGAAGACGCCAGCGCTGCCCCCAGTGGCCAAGCCGCCAGCCGCTGCGCCGGAACCAGATTTGAGGGAGCGCTGCGCTGTATTGAGCCAGCGGGCCAGTCGAGGGCCATCCACCAAATGGATGGAGGTGGCTTTGGCAAAGGCGCGCGCGTCGTCAGAGAAGTGCCAGCCGTCAGCACAAAGACGGTGACGGCAGCACGTTCACTCATGGTCAGTTGCAGGTCTCGCAAGACCTGCACGCCCACCCGCTCGGCGCGCCAGTGCTTGCACAACACCAGATGCGTCTCACCACCTTTGCGCAGCACCAGATCGACATCTTCAGCCCCCGCGGCATCACCATTGGCCAAGACGGCAAACCGCCGCTGGCGGAAGGCCTCGCCCACCAACTTCTCGAACTGGGCCCAAGGCATGCCCTTGAGCAAGGAGGCAATGTCATGCGGCGCTTCTGGCGAAGCGGCGAGGGGTCTGGCGCTGAGCGCTTGGCCCAAAGCACACACAAACCGAGCAACGCAGGGAGCCCCCAGCGCAGCATCTCAAACACCAACTGCCGCGCGGCGCCACCCGGCCCTGGCAACTGTATCCAGTGCCGCAAAAGCAGCGTCACACCGAGGGCCAGCAGGCCCATCACGACCATAGCCACCCACCAGGGTACAGCGGCCAAGCGGTTTCGCAGCCCCCCTCCATCCAAACGCCGACGCTGCGGCATAGTGATCTCCAACGTATTTTTCAGGCCGGCCCGATGCTATCGCAGCCACAAAGCCGCACTCACCCAAGCCGACCCAAGGAATACCCAGGTGGCGCAGAAGTACTCACCTGATGCACCCAACGTCGTCCTCCTGTCACGCAGGTGTGGGCAAAACCTGGAGGGGAACGCCCACATCGCGCCACATCTCAGGGTGGCAACTGAAGAGCAAGACCTGATGCCGCTGAGCGGCGTCAAAGAGCACCCGTTTCATGGCGGGCAGGCGCTCGGCATCGGTGTGCACCAGGGCGTCGTCCAGGATCAGCAAGGTCGGGCGACCGGCCTCTCTCAGCAAATCGGCATAAGCCAGCCGTGTGATCAGGAAGGGGGGGGGGGGGGGGAGGGCTTTTGCTCTAAGGCTCCAAAGCTCAGCGCGGGCAAATCTTCGTGCTGACCAGCGACGCGGCTAGGTCGGTGGAGCTGACGCGGCATCAGGTGTTCATCGAGGCTGACTTCGGCCCTGGGAAAAAGCAGTTCCAAGTAGCGCTGCAATTTGAGCTGCAGCGGCGCCTGTAAGGCACTCAAGCTGGCCTGACGCTTCTGGGCCAAGCGCTGGTCAAGCAGGTCAAGCGCCTGCGCCCTGCGCTGCAACTCCACGGTCCGCGCGTTCGCCTGGGCCCATTGGGCGGCCAGCGCGTCGCGCTGCTCTTGCAAGCCCAATGCGCTGCCGGCCACCAAGGTGGCATGCTGGGTCGCCACCGCTTCGCGCCGCTGTTGATGCTGCACTTCCCACTGGGCAATGCTCAGGCTCAGGCGCTGCACATCTTGCGCCACGATGTCGGGCCGTGCCGCCCTGTATTGAGCTTGCGCCTGGGCCAGATGCGCGGCCAGGGTTTCGTGGTGCTGGGTCGCCTCCAGCAGTTTGCTGCGCGCCTGGGCCTGCGCTTCGGTACGCGCTGCGGCGGCCAGCGCTGCTTGCGCCAACTGCGCCTCTTGCTGGGCTTGCTGATGCTGGCTGTGCGCCCTGACCTGCGCCTGTTGGGCCATGGCCTGCTGGTTCAAGGCCTCAGCTTCGGCATGGTGTGCCTGCACGACTGCCTGCTCCAAAGCGTCCAGCCTGTACGCGTCCCAGGCTGGTGAGTCTGGTTGCTCGGTCTGCTCAGGTGGCCCCTGAACCGCAAAGGCCGCCTGCGCGGCCAGTAACTCGTCCTGGGCAGCCTGGTGCTCGCGCTGCAAAGCCTCCATGCCGTTCGGAGCCAGCAACTTCAAAGCTTGCTGCGCCAAGGCCAGCTCGCTGCGCGTTTGCCGCGCCTGTTGGGCCAAGCGGTGGGCTTGAGCTACGTCAGCCACCTGCCATCGTTCTAGATCTGACCGGAAGGCCTCCAGCGCCTGCGCACGCTGTGCCGCCAATTTGGCTAGATCTGCACCGCCTGGCGTGATGCGTAAACGACTGCCATCCGGCCAGACCAGCGTGGCCTCAGCCTCCAGCCACTGCGGCTCGCCTGCGGTCAGAAGGCCCGCGCTCGATCCGTCCGCCCGCGTCATCGCCACCTCTGCGGGCTGGCTGGATTGCCACTCAACCCGCGTCGCCACGGCTCGGCCCTGGGCTTCCAAGGCCCAACAGGCCGATTCCTTGTGCCGCAGAGCCTCCACGTCCGCATCATTGATGCGCAAGGCAGCCAGTTGCGTCTGACGTGCAGCCAGCTCCACCTGCGCCTGGCTGGCGCTGTCCAGCGCCTGCTCTGCCGCTTGGCAACGCGCCACAGCCTGCTCACGCCGCAGCCGCGCCTGATGCAACTGCGCCTGGCATCGCGCTGCGCGTAAAGCCGCGCGGGCAGCCTCAGACGCACGCTTGCTGGCCTGCACCGGCGCGTGGGCGAGTTCAACCCTTAGCTCAGCCTCTTGCAAGGCGCGCCGCCTGCTGCAGCGTGGCCTGCCGCCGCTGGGCGTCTTGGGCTTGGAGGTCAGCCGCCTGAAGCTGATCCAACAGCAAGCGCCGGGTCTGGGCCAAGACCTGCAGCCGGGCTTGGTCTTCGGTGCAGCGTTGTTCGTGGGCCGCCAGCGCAGCCTGCTCGGCCTGGGCTTGGGCCAATTGGGTGCGCAGCGCTTCCCAAGGCCGCTCGGCCTGCTCTTGCAGCAGCAGTTCGCGCTCCCGCGTCCAGTGATCCACCGCGTCGGCATAGTGCGCCAGTTGTGCGTCGGTATCGGCCAGCTTCTGTTCGGCTTCCTGGGTGTGGCGCAAGGCCTCGGCCAGGGCGCCACGGGCTTTGCCGGTGCCGGTCAGCAGCTCTGCGCGCAAAGCCTGAACACGGCCCAGCAGGTCGTCTCCGCCACTGGCTGCCAAAGGCGACCAGGCGGAATCGGCCTCTGCAGCCAAGGCGTCGTGCAGGTGCGCGCGCGCGGAGGCCACGTCAAGCACATGGCCCTGACCTTGCTCCATCCACAGCAGACCGGGGATGCCGGTGTGTTCGGGGCGGCTGGCGCCTTTGGCGGCATAGCTGAAGCCAAACAAGCTGGCCAGTTGATCCTCGGCCTCAACCCCTTCCCACTGACGCGGCCCCAAGCTCAGGGCGCAACGCTTGCGCGCCAAAAAGCTTTTCTCCAGCACCCCGGCTTCATTCGCCCAGTCAAACTCTAAGCGCACTGAGGGCGCCGCACTGGCGTCTTGCCAAGGCCGCAAATCCTCGACTTGGGTTGAGCGATGTCGCTCAAAAAAAGCGGCGCGCACGGCCCGCGCCAAGCTGCTCTTGCCGGCTTCATTGGGGCCGACGATCACGTTCAAGCCTGCGTCAAACGCCAGCGACACGCCCTGCCGAAACTGCCGCAGTTGCGACACGCTCAAGCGCCGCAGTGCAAAGCGGGACGGCACCAAAGGGCTCACGCGCCTGTCCTCGCAGGGATCACAGCGGTGCGCCCTTCGCCAAAGCCACGCATGTCAGACAACAGCCCCGCCAAAATCGCCAGCGCCTCTTGGGCCACGGGGCTTTGCGGGCCGTCTGTGTGCGCCTCCTGGCGCAGCTCCGCCAGCACCTCGCCCACATAGCCGTCAGCCTGCAAATCGGCCAGTTCCTCATCCGTGGGCGTCAGCTTAAGACCCGATGTATCGACGCCCACATGACGCGCCACGCCATCAGCCTGGGCCACTGCCGCCTCAAGGCGTTGTTGCATCTGGAGCGTCCAGACCCCGCTCAAGCGCAGGTTCAGCACGTCAGGCTCCGAGAGCGCCGCCAGCTTCAACAGCAAACCATCCAAGTCTGAGGGCACGTGCAGCACCTGCTCCCAAGATTGCCAGCGAAAGCGCGCGGTAGGCAGGGGGCTCACCCGAGGCGTCTCACCCGGCGCAACGATCTCCACCCACAAAGCCTGCCCTGCTCCGTTGTCCTTGAAGCGCTCAGGCTCTGGCGTGCCGCTATACCAGGTACGGGCATCAATAGCTTTGCAGCCATGCCAGTCCCCCAGCGCCAGGTAATCGAGCGACGCAGCCACCGCCCGGTGCGGCCCAATCGGGTTGGCCGAGTCGATGTCTTCAGGCAGCACGCCTTGAACCGCGCCGTGGGCCACGCCAATGCGCCAACGCGCTGAGGGGCTTGGAGCCGCATCAAACCAAGTGGTCAAATCCTGATGGGTGTGGCGCTGCGTCAAGGGCGCAGGCAACACGGCCACCTCGCCCGCAGCAGTGGGCAAGGTCAGCACTTCAGGTTTGAGCAACAGGTGCACATGGCTGGGCGCCAAGCCCAGGCGCTGCACACGCGTCCACACGCTTTCTGCCAGGGCGGCGTCATGGTTTCCGGGCAGCAACAGCCAGGGGCCGGTGAACGCCGACATGGCATGGAACAAGCGCCGCAGCGTGCGGTCTGCCACGGTTTGCGCATCCAACACATCGCCCGCCACCACCACAAAATCTGCACCCCGGTCTCGTGCCAACTCGGCCAAGCGGGCCACGGTATCCAGCCGGGCTTCGGCCAACGCCACCGCGTTGTCCGGGTGCGTGGCCGCCATGGCGGGGTAGCCGCGGCCGATTTGCCAATCAGCCGTATGTAGAAAGCGAAGCACGACGCGAGAACCTGTTGCGTTGGGGTCGTGCATCATAGGGAATTCAGAGGCTCAAGCCGTGAGCCTGTGCCGGAAAACACCACGGCCCATCAAAGCTCCAGACGTTCCACCGCTGCAGCGTACTGACTCCGCCAAATATGCAGGTCAGCCGCGCTGGGTGCTTGCCCCCGTAAAGCCGCTGCTAACCACAGGTGACTGATCTCGGTGGTGGCCTCCTTGACCTGTGCGTTGTGGCCAAAGCCACCGGGCGCACTGCGGTCTGTGAAGATGCTGTGGGAGCCGCCCTTGAACACCAATAAGCCCTTATGCGGGCCGCCCATGTGTTGGTAGAGCGCCAGACGGTCCTTCACCGGGCTGACATAGCCGGGAATCTTGATCACATCCTCGGTGGTGGTGATGTGCAGATTCGGAACGCTGATGCCTCCCACCACGGCGGGCAGGTCCGCCTCGCCGTAAAACGGCGGGGCCGACATCAACACCACCGCCTTGAGCCGAGGCTCGCGCAGGCTCAGGATTCGAGCTTGGCGCTTCACATCGGCGCCGGCAGCAAGCATCAAGGTGTTGGCGCCATAGGAGTGGCCGGCACCGACCACACGCTCCGCATCCAGGCGGCCCCGCCACACTGGTGCACCCAGCACCTGGTCCAGCGCAAAGCGCAGGTCTTGCACCCGCGCCAGCGCCTCTTCGTCGCGGGCGGCATGCTGCAAGCGGCCCACCAAGCCCCAAGGATTGCCCCACCAAACTTGACGGTTGGAGCCCACATGCTCCACGTTCAAGCACGCCCAGCCGCGCTGGGCCAAACCACCGGCCAAGTAGCTGTATCCCTCGCGGTTGCTGCCAATGCCTGGGGAGATCACCACCAGAGGCAAAGTGCTTGAAGGGTTGAGGGCTATCGGCATGGTCAAGCGCGCCAGCACGGGGCGGTCGCGCTGCGTATCGAACCAACTGAGCTCGTGTACGTCGAGGCCCTCTGGCAGCCTGCTGGCACAGCCCACGCCCAAGAGGCCAGTGGCGGCCAAGCCTGCCGCGCCCAGCACCTGACGCCGCCGCATCACAGTGGCTCCTGCACGGCAGCCTTTCGCACTGCAGGAGCCGGGCGGCCCATCAGCCGCAACAGCCATTGCGCCACATCATCCACAAAGGTAAACACCACGGGCACCACCAACAAGCTCAGGAACGTGGAGGTGATCAAGCCACCAATCACTGCCACCGCCATGGGCTGACGGAAGCTGGGGTCGGCGCCCCAACCCAAGGCAATCGGCATCATGCCGGCGCCCATGGCCAGGGTGGTCATCACAATGGGGCGGGCCCGTTTATGGCATGCGTCTATCAGCGCGTCCCAGCGGCTCATGCCGTCACGCCGCGCCAGGATGGCGTAGTCCACCAGCAAGATGGAGTTCTTGGTCGCGACCCCCATCAGCATGATCAAGCCAATCAGGCTCGGCATGGAGAAGGAGCTTTTGGTCAAGAGCAAGGCCACAAAGGCACCGCCCAATGAGAGCGGCAGCGCCGCCAAGATGGTGATGGGCTGGGCCACGCCCTTGAACAAGAGCACCAGCACCAGGTAGATACACAGCACACCTGTCAGCATGGCCAGTCCAAAGCTGGCGAACAACTCCACCATCACCTCCGCGTCGCCCAATTCAGTTTGCCGCACCCCGGCCGGGAGCTGCTGCAGCGAAGGAAGCTTCTGGATCATCTCGGCCGCATCGCCCAAGGGCACGCCGTTGAGCTCCACCTCAAAGTTGATGTTGCGTTGGCGGTCATAACGGTCGATCTGAGCAGGCCCATCTTCCAAGGCCAGTGTGGCCACATTGGCCAGCATCACCGGCTGCCCGCCTTTGCCGGGCACGGTTATTTGGCCCAGCAGGGCCAAGTCTTGGCGCGCAGCGTCAGGCAGCTTCACCACAATCGGCACCTGGCGTTGCGGCAGGTTCAGCTTGGGCAAGCCCGCGTCATAGTCGCCGCTGGTGGCCATGCGCAAGGTGTCGGCCATGGCTTGACTGCTGACGCCGGCATCTGCGGCGCGGGCAAAGTCCGGGCGCACCACCAACTCAGGGCGGCGCAGGCTGGCGGTGAAGGCGATATTGCCCAGGCCAGGCACGGTGCGCAGGTCGCGCTCCACCGCGCGGGCGGCTTCCAACAGGCTGTGGCCGTCGTCGCCGGACAGCACCAACACATACTTCTCGCCTGAACCGCCCAAGCCCACACTCACGCGGGCACCGGGCAAGGCCTTCATGGCTTCGCGCAGGTCCGACTCAATCTGCTGCTTGCGCAAGCCCGGCCGTTCAGGCCGGGGCGTCAGGGTTAAGGTCAGCGTGGCTTTGCGCACTTCGGCTGCACCGCCACCCGCAAAGGGGTCGCTGCCCGAGGCTCCTCCGCCAATGGCGGTGTAGACCTGTTTGACATGCGGGTTCTGGATGGCGATGCGCCGCGCTTCCTCGGCGGCAGCCAGGGTGGCTTTGAGGGTGCTGCCGGGTGGCAATTCGACATTGACCTGGGACTGGCCAAAGTCATCGGGCGGGATGAAGCTCTTGGGCAACTGTAGCGCCAACCACAGCGAGACCAGAAGAAATGCAATGGCCCCTGCGGCGGTGACCCAGCGGTGCTTCATGCTCCACGCCACGGCGCGCATATAGCGACTCATCACCCACCCATCGCCCGTCTCTTTGTGATTGAGCAAAGGCTTCATCAGGTAGGCGGCCATCATGGGCGTGAGCATGCGCGCCACCACTAAGGAGGCAAACACCGCCAGCGCCGCCGTCCACCCGAACTGCTTGAAAAACTTGCCCGGAATGCCGCTCATGAAGGCCGTGGGCAGGAAGACGGCGATCAAGGTGAAGGTGGTCGCGATGACGGCCAAGCCGATCTCATCGGCGGCCTCCATGGCGGCTTGGTAGGGCGTCTTGCCCATCTTCAGGTGACGAACAATGTTCTCGATCTCGACGATCGCATCGTCCACCAAGATACCGACCACCAAGGACAGCGACAACAGCGTGACCACATTGAGGGAAAAGCCCAGCGCATACATGCCGATGAAGGCCGGGATCACCGACAGCGGCAGGGCCGTGGCGGCCACCAGCGTGGCGCGCCAGTCGCGCAAGAAGAACCACACCACGACCACCGCCAAGAATGCGCCCTCGTAGAGCAGCGCCAGCGAGCCGTCGTAGTTTTCGGTCACCGGATCGACCTGGTTGTAGACCTCGTTGAACTGCACGTCGGGATGCTTCTCGCGCAGGGTGATCAACACCTTGGCCACCGCTTCGGCCACTTCGACCTCGCTGGCACCGCGTGCCCGGCTGATCTCGAAGCCGACCACGGGCTGCCCATCCCGCAGCGCCACGCTGCGCACCTCGGCCACCGTGTCTTTGACACTGGCCACTTGGTCCAAGCGCACGCGGCGGCCATCACTGAGCGACAACTCCAAGGCCGCCAGTTCAGCGGCCGACTGCACCGTCGCAACAGTGCGCACGGTTTGCTCGGCACCACCCAAATCTGCGCGCCCGGCCGAGGCCTCTTGCTGCACCGCCTTTAACTGGCGTGAAACATCGGCGGCTGTGGCGCCCAGCGCCAACAGGCGCGCAGGATCCAACTCCACCCTCACCTCTCGGCTGACGCCCCCAACGCGGCTGACCGCGCCCACACCGTTCACGCCCAACAGCGCCTTGGTGACATCGTTATCGACAAACCAAGACAGTGCCTCATCATCCAGTCGGGGGGCAGCGACCGCATAGGTCAAGATGGGCGTACCGGACAAGTTGAGCTTGCTGATGACCGGATCGCGTAAGTCGCCCGGCAAGTCTGCCCGAACCCGGTTGACGGCGTCGCGCACATCATCGACCGCCTCTTGGGTCGGCTTTTCCAGACGGAACTCGACCGTCACCGTGGCCGTGCCGTCCTGCATCTTGGCGTAGATGTGCTTGACGCCTTGCAGCGTGGCCACTGCGTTCTCGATCTTGCGGGCGACTTCCGTTTCCAACTGCGCGGGCGAGGCGCCGGGCAGAGAGGCCGTCACCGTGACGGTGGGCAGCTCCAGGTCCGGAAAGTTCTGGACCTTCATGGCCTTGAAGCTGAGCAGACCGGCGACCGTCAGCAGTACAAACAGCGTGATGGCCGGGACGGGATTTTTGATGGACCA
This sequence comes from Ideonella sp., assembly GCA_034520165.1. Classification (GTDB taxonomy): domain Bacteria; phylum Pseudomonadota; class Gammaproteobacteria; order Burkholderiales; family Burkholderiaceae_C; genus Ideonella. The sequence goes on along the minus strand of JAXHNT010000079.1, from coordinate 4,731 downwards.
AGAGGACACATTCATGATGCGACTCCGGTCTTAGCGTGAGGCGGCGGAAGCGCCGACGGGGGCCGCGTCGGCCACCACCTTCACGGTGTCTCCATCGCTCAAGAATGCGCCACCGCTGACTACCACTTTCGCGTCTTGCGGCAGGCCTTGCACGGCCACACGCTGAGCCTCGCGGCCGACCACGCTCACCTTGGTCTGCGCCACGCGCCCCTTGGCATCCACCCGCATCACCACATCAAACCCATCCCGCAGCAACAGGGCTGAGCTGGGCAGACTCAGGCTCTGCACCGCACCCAATTGGAATTCGCCGCGCGCAAACATGCCTGCCTTCACAGCAGGCGAGGCTTGCAAGTCCACATAGACCAAGCCGTTGCGGGTTTGGGCGTCCACCGTCGGTGCCACACGACGCACCGCGCCGGGCACCGCATTGCCACCGGCTGGGGTCAGCACGGCAGGCTGACCAGGCTTGACGCGAGCAAGCTCAGCCGCCGGCACCTCGGCCCGCCATTCCAAGCGGCCTTGGCGGATCAGGCGGAACAGCTCTTGCCCTGCAGGCACCACTGCCCCCACAGTGGCACTGCGCGCGCTGATCAGGCCATCGTCTGGCGCTTTGATCTCGGTCTGCGCCAAGCGCAGCTTGGCCGCAGCAAAGGCGGCTTGTTGGGCCGCCACGCGGGCTTGCGCTGTTTGCGCTGCCGTCAGCATCTGGCCGATGGCCTGGGCGCTCATCGCACCCGTGCCTTGCACCGCCCGCGCCCGCAGGGCATTGGCTTCGGCATCGGCAGCCGCCGCCTGCGCTTCAGCCAAGGCGGCTTCGGCCTGGGCCACATCGGCCCGTACGGTGTCGGCCTGCAAAGTGGCCAAGAGCTGACCTTTGCGAACGCTGTCACCCGCCTCCACCAAGACCGTGGCCAAACGCAGGCCATTGGCTTCTGCACCCACCACGGCTTCTTGCCAAGGCGCCACCGTCCCATTGGCCGACAAGGCCAGCGGCATGGCCATGGTTTGCGGGGACACCACGCGCACGGTGAGCGCGGAGCGGGCTGCTGACGCGGCCGACGCTGAGGGCGTGACCGCAGGGTCAGAGCCACCACAGGCCGTCAGGCCCGATGCTAGCAACACCACCAGACTCGCGCGGGTCCATACCTGCTTGTTCATGATTTGCTTTCTCACTCTCATTGTTCTTGGCTGGCCGACCAGCCGCCGCCCAAGGCGCGGTAGAGGTCGATCCAGGCTGTAACTTGTTCTTGGTGCGAGGCCACCACCAGGGTTCGGGCCTGCAGGCTGGCACGGCGCGCCTCCTCCAGCGCCAAGCCGCTGGCCAAGCCTTGTTGCTCCAACGCTCGGGTCGCCTTCCAGACGGTGTCGGAGTGGCTCAAAGCCTGCCGCGCTTGCTGGCGGCGCTCCGTGGAAGCCTGCAGACTAACCATGGCTTGTTCGACCTCACGCACTGCCGTGCGCAAAACAGCGTTGTAGACCACACGCGCTTCATTCAGGCCTGCCTCTGCGGCCTGCGAGCGGGCCGTGCGTTGTCCACCATCCCACAGGGGCAGGCTGATTTGCACCGGCCCCACCGACCACACAGAGCCCGTTTGGGTGATGGCTTGCGTGGCCACCTGCAAGCGGCCCAGCGAGCCCCCCAAACTGATGCGGGGCCAGCGGGCGGCTTGCGCTTCGCTCAGGTCTGCAGCGGCGGCCTCCAGTTGACGTTCTGCTGCAAAAACATCGGGGCGCTGCTGCAGCACTTGCGCGGGTACTTCGCCCACCATCAACCCCACAGGCTCGGGCAGTTGGCCGCTGCGGGCTTGAAGGCGCTGACGCAATGGCTCCTCAGCCACACCCGTCAGTGCCACCAAGGCTTTGACTTCACGCTCACAACTCGCTTGCAAGGCCAGCACCTGAGCTTGTGCCTGGGCCTGCCCTGCGCCCAATTGCGCGGTGCTGGCCTCGGATTCAAAGCCCGCCTGGCGCAAGACCAAGGTCAGGCGCAACGACTGTTGGCGAGACTCGGCATCGGCCTGAGCCTGCGCCACAGAAGCCTCACAGGCCCGCAGTGCCAGCACCCCTTGCGCCAACTGCGCGGCAACGCTCACTCGGGCCTCATGCCATTGGGCCTGTGCGCCTTGTTGCCGCGCCACTGCTGCATCGCGGGCAGCGCGTTGGCCACCAAACACATCCAACTCCCAGTTGAACAGCAGCCCGCCTTGGCCAGTGCTCAAGACGCCGCTGGCCAAATCCGGCCGGCTGCGCTGGGCGCTGGCCGAGGCGCTGAGCTGCGGTGCCAAGCCTGCACCCGCCGCCACGCGCTGGGCCTGAGCTTGCGCCAAGCGGGTGGACGCAGCCGCAACGCTCGGGCTCACCTCTTGAGCCGCCGCCAATAACTCTGGAAGCGCGGGCTCGCCGAACTGCTGCCACCACTGTGCCAACTCGGCCACCGAGCCTTTGTGAGGCTGCGGTGCTTGCCAAGTCTCGGGCACGGTGGAGGTGGCAGGCGCAGCCTGCAAGGCAGGCCACATCAGGCTGGCGGCTGCACAAGCCAGCGTCAGTGTTCTCATGGGCTTGTTTCGCATCATCTCTTTCATTGCTTTTTCGCTCCAGCCCGCGCTCGACACGGCTTGAGCGGAGCTTCTTCACGCTGAGCTTTACGGCGCAGCCTCTCTGCCTCGACCATGGCAAGGGCCTGCCACACCAAGCATTCGGCCCATTTGGCGTTGGCTTGCGCGCCTTGGTGCAATTGCGGTGCAACGGCGTCCGCCACGTCGCGCCCCACATGCAAGTGAACCCCCAAGGCCGAGATGCACAAGGCCAAACGCTGTAAGTCGTCGTCAACCTCTGGCAGTGCTAACGCACGCATCAGCAAGACCAACAGCGCCTCGTGCAAGGGACGAATGTCCTGAGCGATCTCCTCGGCCCATAAGCCAGTAGGCTCCAGCATTTCACGCATGCGTAGCCGTACACACAAGCGAGCGGCCTCACCTTGGGTCAGCGGCTCAACAAACACGGCGAAGTAATGTGCAAAGGCTTCGTCCAGAGGCATGACCCGTGTGATCCATGGCGACTCTGTCGCAGCAGCACTGTCGCACAGCGGCTCAAAGAATGCCGCACGATACAGGCCAGCCTTATCGCCAAAGTGATAGGCAATGGCAGCCACATTAGCGCCGCCCGCCTGCGCGATCTCCCGTGTCGACGTGGCTGAAAACCCCCTCTGCGCAAACAAGCGCAAGGCTGTTTGCAGCAGGCGCTCACGGGTCGCCTCACCATCAGCGCGCCCGGGCGCGCGGGTAGCCTCTTCGGGGATGAGCGGCAATCGCTGATCTGTCATGGGCTCCAGTGTATCTACTTAGATCAAACGATTGATTAACTTTACGCTACTCAGGGTTTTTGAGTCTGTGTCGCGCAGAATGCGTAGCGGTGCTTACCAATGGATCGACTTTTTCATGCCTCGCTTTGCCGCCAACCTCACCATGCTCTACAACGAGCACACCTTCCTGGACCGCTTTGCGGCGGCGGCCGCTGACGGTTTTAAAGGCGTGGAGTTCCTGTTCCCCTATGCTTTTGCAGCCAAGGAACTGGCCATGCGCATTAGCGATCTAGACATGGAGCAAGTGTTGTTCAACGCGCCACCGGGAGACTGGGACGCGGGCGAACGTGGCCTGGCCTGCTTGCCCGGGCGTGAAGCCGAGTTCCGCGCAGGCATCCTGCAAGCATTGGAGTACGCACACGCCTTGAATTGCCCGCGCATCCACGTCATGGCGGGCTTGGCTCCTGCGGGCGCTGATCGGACCCCGCTGCAAGCCACTTATGAGGCCAATCTGGCTTGGGCGGCGGAACAGGCCCAGGGAGAGGGCCGACAGGTCTTGATTGAACCCATCAACACCCGCGACATGCCCGGCTACTTTCTGAACCGCCAAGACGAAGCCCACCGCATCATCCAAGCCATTGGGGCGCCCAACTTGAAGGTGCAGTTCGACCTCTACCACTGCCAGATTGTTGAAGGCGATGTGGCCATGAAGATCCGCCAGTATTTGCCCACTGGACGTGTCGGTCACTTTCAACTGGCGGGTGTGCCCATGCGCCAAGAACCCGATGTGGGTGAGTTGAACTATCGCTACCTCTTTAACGTGCTGGATGAGGTGACGGCCGAATGTGATTGGCAAGGCTGGGTGGGCTGTGAGTATCAGCCGGTGCGGGGCGCCGTGGCAGGCTCAACCACAGCGGGCTTGGGGTGGCGAGCACTGGCCGAAAAGACCTGATCGACCCAGAAGGAGGAGCGGCGTATCATGCGCTTTGCGCCACAAGGCAAAAAGCCTGGTGTCTTGTGGACACCAGGCTTGTGCTGTTTTTGGTCGGGGTGGCGGGATTCGAACTCGCGACCCCTTGCACCCCATGCAAGTGCGCTACCAGGCTGCGCTACACCCCGACTGAAGCAAGCATTATATGCTGAGAATTGGGCTTATGCAGATAGCAGCTCTCGAATTGCCATCAATTCGTGCCTGACCTGTTCAGCCGAGGGGCGCGGGCCGAGGACAGGCAAAGACTCAGACCCGAGATTCAGTGATTGGAAAGGACTGCTCTCACCCATCGCAGCCGCATGGTCGCGCGCCAAGCTCTCAGCATGCGCTTGCGCCTCGGCTTCGTTCAGGCCGGGTTCAGTCAGGCGATTACGTGCACCGCTGATGGTGAAGCCCTGCTCATAGAGCAAGTCGCGAATGCGGCGGAGCAATGCATGGT
>JAXHNT010000051.1:0-85102 GCA_034520165.1 Ideonella sp. | reverse complement strand
GAGCCAGGTGTTTTACCTACCCTGCTGTTTTTTGCAGCAAGGGGCGAGAGAAGGTGATCACCATGGACATGATTGGCAAGATAAGGCGGATGCACCGCCGAGACGGCAAGACGCAGAGGCAGATATCGAGAGAGACGGGGCTGTCGCGCAACACGGTGGCCAAGTGGCTGGATGAGTCTGCGGGGCTGGAGCCGAAGTACCGCCGGGAGGCGGCTGAGCAAACCAAGCTGCTGACGTTTGAGCCTGAGCTCAAGCGAGCCTTGGAGGCGGATTCCAAGCGGGCGAAGGCTCAGCGGCGGACGGCCAAGGCCTTGTTCACGCAGATCAAGGCGGCGGGCTATGCGGGCGGCTATTCGCGGGTGACGGACTTTGTGCGCGAGTGGCGACGGGGTGAGGGTCTGGGGGCGGCGGCCCGAGCCTTTGTGCCACTGAGCTTCGAGCTGGGCGAGGCCTTCCAGTTTGATTGGAGCGAAGACGGGCTGCTGATTGGGGGCGTGTACTACCACCTGCAAGTAGCGCACATGAAGCTGTGCGCCAGCGGCGCGTTCTGGCTGGTGGCCTACCCCAGCCAGGGGCACGAGATGCTGTTTGATGCGCACACCCGCAGCTTCATGGCCTTCGGCGGGGTGGCTCGCAGGGGCATCTATGACAACATGAAGACGGCGGTGGACAAGGTTCTGAAGGGCAAGGGCCGCGTGGTCAATGCCCGCTTCGCGGCGATGTGCGCGCACTACCTGTTTGAGCCCGACTTCTGCAACACGGCCAGCGGGTGGGAGAAGGGGCGCGTCGAGAAGGACGTGCAAGACAGCCGCAGACGCATCTGGATCGAAGCTGGGCAGCGGCGCTTTGGCAGCTTTGCTGAACTCAACGCCTGGCTGGCAGAGCGCTGCCGCTGCCTGTGGCAAGAGCTGCGCCATCCGCAGCACAAAGAGTTCAGCATTGCTGAGATGCTGGAGTTGGAGCAAAGCCGCCTGATGCCCATGCCCGTGGCCTTTGATGGCTACGTTGAGAGCCCGGCACGGGTGAGCAGTACCTGCTTGGTGACGGTGGCACGCAACCGCTACTCGGTGCCCTGCGAGTGGGCGGGACAGATGGTCAGCACGCGGCTGTATCCGACACAGATCAAGATCGTGGCGGCCGATGCGGTGGTGGCCAGCCATGAGCGCCAGAGCTGTCGCAGTCAGGTTCGCTATGACTGGCAGCACTATGTGCCGCTGATCCAGCGCAAGCCTGGAGCCCTGCGCAATGGGGCCCCGTTTGCAGACTTGCCTGAAGCCTTGCAGCGTCTGCGCAAAGCACTGCTGCCGCAAGACGGGGGTGACAAGGTCATGGCGCAGGTGCTGGCCGAAGTGCCCAAGCAAGGCCTGGAGGCCGTGTTGGTGGCCGTGGAATTGGCACTGGAGAGCGCGCCGCCATCAGGGCGGGTGAGCACCGAGCACGGCATCAACGTGCTGGCCCGCCTGCAGCAAACCAGCCCTAAGGCAGAGACCGTCCAAACCACCTTGCAAGTTGCCCAGGCGCCCTTGGCCGACACGGCACGCTACGACAGCTTGCGCAGCAACAGCAGCAGCGCCAAGACGCGGGAGGCTGACCATGCGTGAGCTGGACACAGAACTCAAGGAGTTACGCCTCTATGGCATGGCGCAAGCCTGGGAAGAGCTGGTCAGCCAGGGCGGGCAGGCCAGCGTGGAGAGCTCACGCTGGCTGCTCGAACACCTGCTGCAGGCCGAGGCCACGGACAGGGCCATGCGCTCGGTGAGCTACCAGATGCGCACCGCCAAGTTCCCTGTGCATCGCGATCTGGCGGGCTTCGACTTCGAATGCTCGGCGGTGGACAAGAAACTCATCACGCAACTCGCCACCACGGCCTTCACCGAGCAAGCGCACAACGTGGTCTTGGTGGGCGGGCCGGGCACAGGCAAGACCCACCTGGCCACAGCCATTGGCGTCTCGGGCATCACCCGGCACGACGCACGGGTAAGGTTCTACTCGACGGTCGATCTGGTCAATGCACTGGAGCTAGAGAAGGCCCAGGGCAAGGCCGGGCGCATTGCCGCCAGCCTGCAGCGCATGGACCTGGTCATCCTGGACGAGCTGGGCTACCTGCCCTTCAGCCAAGCGGGCGGGGCCTTGCTCTTCCATCTGCTGAGCAAGCTCTATGAGCACACCAGCGTGATGATCACCACCAACCTGGACTTCAAGGAATGGGCCAGCGTGTTCGGCGACGCCAAGATGACCACCGCCTTGCTCGACAGACTCACCCACCACTGCCACATCGTGGAGACGGGCAACGAATCACACCGCTTCTTGCACAGCACGGCTCAGGCCAAGAAGCGCATCAAGGCACGCGAGACAGCCGCCAAAGCAAATCCGTTCTGAGTCCTTAAAGGAGGTCAAACAGACCAACCAAACACTACACTTATCCACAGCCAGCCCTCACGGGCTGGCCAATAGCCCTGGCTCAAAATTCAATCGGCACGGTGGCTCAATTTTGAATCGGCGCCAACAGTCCAGGTTGTTCACGCTGAGCAGGCCGCGGTCGGCGATGAGCACCACCCGCTTGAGTGGGTAGCGCGCCAGCAGCGCGGTGATCATCGGCAGCAAGGTCTTGGCCTCGGCCGTGTTGCCGGGGTGCACCTCGTGCGCGATGGGCAGGCCCTGGGCGGTTTGCACCAGCGAGAGCATGAACTGGCGCTCGATCAGGCCCGACTTGCCGCGCCCGAAGGCACGCACGTCGCCCTCTTGCACCGACTCCCCCGCCACCTGCACCGTAGTCAAGTCGTAGAACACGACCGACAGATCCTGGTCGATGAGCGGTCGCATCAAGCCAGCCAGTCGCTCACCCAGAGCCTAACTGTGTTCGTCAAGCACGTCCATGGCGCGCAGCAGGTGCTGGTGCGTGGGCAGGCTGTCGGCAAAGCCGAAATCGGTGGGCAGCGCCACGGTGTCGAGCCAACGCAGCACGCCCAACTTGCTGCCCGGATCGCACAGCCGATTCAAGACCATGGTGCGCAGGCAGGCCAGCACATCGAGTTCAACCCGCGAGCGCCGCCAGGCGCCGGCCAGGTCATCAAAGCCGAGGGCACGCCACAGCCGGCTCAGGGCCCAGACGTCACCCGCGCTGCGGCTGTCGAGGAAGCGAAGGCTCTCCAGCGGATTGACGGGTGCGGGCGCAGCGCCGCCCGCCTGCCCTTGTGCGCGCTGGAGGGCGGCAATTAATTTGTCCACATCGCCACCGGCCTCAAGGCGCCCGAGCGTGCAGAGGGTGCGCTGGCGCGGCTTGCCCTCCTCGTTGCGAAACGACTCGACCAGCTGCGCGTAGCGGCGGGGGCCCGACTGGGTGACCTTTACAAACATGGCGGGAAGTGTAGCTCAGACCGGTGAAATCATGAACTACATAACTCAGCAAACGTGCCACTACACACAATTTCCTGATCTGCACCTCAGGCGCACCTCAACGCTTGATCTGACACGGCTTCTAGGCCCTAAATCGGGCAAAAAAGTGGGTGGGGGTGTCGAACTTGGGGGGCTCTTGGGGCGTGAGCGCCGCTGGTTTCAGGTGTCCGGTGGCCACATTGACCCATGCGGCCCAGAGCGCCATGCCCAGCACGGCCAGCACGCAGGCGGCGATCAGGGCCCTGCGCCAAGGGGAAGGACGGCCTGCGGCCTGGCTTTGGCCACCGTAGGGGCCGATGGATGGTGGCGTGTTCAATTCGCACTCCGGACAAGGAGTGCGAATATAAAAAGAATGCCCGCTACATGTCACGTCTCATGTGATCATTGGCCCATTCGAAGCTGGCCGCTACTTCAAGCCAGAGCAGTCCTGAGCGAGTTGCTGGCTTCGATTCCAGTGAGTTCATCATAGCCAGATCGCATGAGCCATATTCACCCTCAAGCCCGAACAACGCCCAAGACGCGCGTTGAGATTCAGCAAGCTACTGGAACGCTCAAGGAGATTGCCGAGCGGTTCAATGTCTCGACGAATACTGCCCGAAAGTGGCGCAGCCGTCCGGATTCTCAAGATCGCTCCCACCGGCCTCATGTGCTGAGCACCACGCTGAGTCCTGCTGAGGAGGCCATCGCAGTTGAGCTGCGCAAGATGTTGCTGCTGCCGCTGGATGATCTGCTGGTCATCACCCGGGAGTTCATCAATGCAAAGGCTTCGCGTGCAGGGCTGGACCGCTGCCTCAGGCGTCATGGCATCTCTGACCTGAACAAGCTCAGGCAGCAGCAAAGCCAAGAGTCTGGACAAATCAAGGTCAAGAGCTTCAAGGACTATGAGCCTGGCTTCGTCCACATAGACATCAAGTACTTGCCTCAGATGCCCGACGAGAGCCAGCGTCGCTACCTCTTTGTGGCCATAGACCGGGGCTCCTCGTCGTTTAGTGTGGATCCCAACACCGACAATTCCGACTTTCTGGCCTGCCTGAGCGTCCAGTGATGCACCTCCAAAGTGCCACGCAGTGTGCCAGTCAAGCGCTGTTTTGAAGTTGAGCCGTTATGAGTATTGAAGTCGAAGCCTTGTTCACCAGTGCGCTTGGATTGCAGCGCCCTTGGGTGGTGGAGAGTGTCAAGCTTGATACTGCAAAGAGGCGCATTGACTTTGAGGTCAGCTGCCAAGATGCCAAGCTGGTTTGCCCGCACTGTGGCGCGGCTGATCAGATGGTGCATGACCGACTGCGCCGATCCTGGCGACACCTGGACTTCTTCCAATTCGAGGCCTGGATGCATGCTGATGTGCCACGCGTGGCCTGTACGGCGTGCGGCAAAACGACGCAAACTCCGGTGCCGTGGGCGCGTGAAGGGAGCGGCTTCACGCTCTTGTTTGAAGCGCTAGGCTTGACGCTGTGCCAAGGCCTGCCGGTGCGCCAGGCCGCGCACATGCTGCGGGTGCAAGACAAGCAACTCTGGCGCCGCATTGAGCACTACGTCAGCAAGGCGCGTCACCTGCAAGACATGAGCCAAGTCAAGCTTGTGGGCATCGATGAAACGAGCCTGCGCAAGGGCCACGAGTACATCACCGTGGTGCATGATTTGGATGAAAAGCGCTTGCTCTTCGCCACCTCTGGCAAAGACCATAAGACGTTGCAAGCCTTCGCGCAGGACCTGCAAGCCCATGGCGGTGAGCCCACCGCGATTGCACATGCCTGCATGGACATGAGTGCAGCCTATGCCAAGGGCGCGGCGTTGTATTTGCCCAATGCCAAGATCAGTTATGACCGCTTCCACGTGGTGGCGCTGGCCAATGAGGCGATGGACGAAGTGCGCAGCGCGGAGTGGAAAACTGAAAGCGCAAAGGTGCGCGAGGCCTTGGGCGAGATGGATGCCAAAGAGCGCAAAACTCTGCTGTGGGCGACAAGGCGCAACCCGTCGAGTTGGAGTGCAACGCAGATCAGCGCCATGCACTGGCTGCAACGAGCCAACCTAAAAACCACGCGGGCTTGGCGCTTGAAGATGGCCCTGCGTGCGGTGTTTGCCAGCGCCCGAACACACAACCAAGCCGAGCAAGCCAGCATGGATCTCAAGGCCTGGATCTCGTGGGCAAGGCGCAGCCGCTTGGTGGCCTTCAAACGCCTTGGCAAAACGCTCAAGACTCACTTTGATGCCGTGGTGCGCGGCATGCTGGATCACCGCAGCAACGCCTTCGTTGAAGCGATGAATGGCTTGTTGCAACAGGCAAAAAGGGCAGCCCGAGGGTTCCGCACTGCCGCCTGCTTTATCAACATCGCCTACCTGCGCATGGGCAAGCTGACGCATCTGCCGGTCTCACCATTCGCGCCTGCCGCATCACGCCAATCCTAGCTATCCGGGCCTCAGAGATGACTTGTCTGATTCCACACTAAACGACGAGGAGCCAGCATGTCTTTGACAAGCGCTGCAAAGGCTTGGAGATTGAGCATCGCCTCTCACCACCGCGCCACCCGCAAACCAATGGCATGGTCGAGCGCTTCAATGGTCGAATCTCAGAGGTCATCGCACAGACTCGCTTCCAATCGGCCGCACAGCTTGAGGCCACGCTTACCAACTACGTCGACACCTACAACCACCGCATTCCGCAACGCGCTCTGGATCACCAGGCACCCATCGCAGCCCTGAAAAAATGGCAGGCCTCACACCCTCAACTCTTCATAAAACGGGTGAATGACCTCCCGGGTCTTGACAGCTACATACAGCCCTACAAATTCACATTATGGACGTTCGTCGCAGGCAGGTGATGAACATCACGGAACGTTTTTGAGAATCAATCTCAGTCCCGAGGTTATATTTTATAATGACCGGACTATTGCTATTTTGAGAATATATCAATACTGCTGCCTGCACAGAAGCAGGCAGCAGCGTGGAGACCCACAAGCGGTGGCTGCCAGTCTGTGTGGACGCTGTTGTCAGGGCTCAGCTCGACACAATGTCCCGCACAAAGTAGCCCACTCCCCGGACAGAGAACAAGGGCAACTTGAGGCCGACGGCCTGCTCAACGCTCTTTCGCAGGCGGCTGATAATCACCTCCACCCGATGACGCTGATAGGACTCAATGGGAATATTGAGTTTTTGGGCTAACTGCTCAGAGGACACAGGTTGCCCCATTTGCGACATGAGACAGAAAATTAATTTCCGCTCTACGTCCGACAAAGAGCAAATATTCCCATTGGGGGCACGCAATTGGCCGAAGGCGACATCCAGGTGCCAGCAGCTAGAGGCTTCAGGGGCCGCTGCCGTGAGTGACTTGGCAGCGGAGGCGGCCGCACCCGGCCCCAGCACGGCCGGCGCCGGCGCCGGCGCCACCGCGTCAGAGGATGCGCCTTCTGCCACCGGATGACCCATGTAGTCGCGACGCGCCATGAGCCGTTCGATCACGAGCACAATTTCCTGGATCTCAACAGGCTTGACCAAATAAGCATCGGCACCGGCCACCAAGCCGGAGATGCGGTCGTCGCGCAAGCCGCGCGCCGTCAGGAAGACGATGCCCAAGCTGGGATCATGGCCACGCAGGTATTTGCAGATCGACAGACCGTCCTCGCCATCGAGGCCGATATCGAGCACGATGACGGCTGCATCTTTGACCGCCAAGCGCCGATAAAGCTCTCTGGCTGTGGCCACGCCCTCGACGCTGAACCCGCTTCGCGACAGTACGAAACACAACTCATTGCGAAGCACTTCTTCGTCTTCGACAATGTACACATGGGCCGCTGTAGATGGTTGGTTCACGGGGGGCACGTCGCAGGTTGTTCGGGCCCTCGAATTATCGCTTTGGAACCCCATTGAGCGCAGCACTTTCGCCACTGAAAATTCAAGATTGGAGCAAGAGTTGGTTGCGAATTTCGCCCGTCTTGTTCCTCCTGTGCTTGGCCGCCTTGTTCTTGCTGCCGCGGCAGGAACCCGTGCGGGGCTTTGGCCTCTGGTATTCCGAGCCCGGTGAGGTCTACCGCACACCTGCAGAGGCATTAGCTTCGTATCGCAAGGGCGAGTTTGATATCACGCGTGTGAATGGCTCTGGCCGTCCTCAGACAGGCGACGACTGCTGGTGGGTGTTGGACATTCCGGCCCAGCACCGCTGGGGCAGCGATCCACGTTTAACCGTGGGCATGCCACTGCTGAACCAGGTCACCTTGTACCGCGTGCAGCCTGGCGATACACGTATAGACAGGGTCGGGGAGGGCGGTCTTTATGTCCCTCCTGCGGCGCGGCACATGCGTGATCGACAGGCCGCCTTTCGACTGGCGGACGGCGGCCCCGCGCACGGACTGTGGCTGATCCAGGTACACGCCACCACCAACCATGCGGTCACCATCAGCATTGAATCGCAGGGCGATCACACCACCCGCGTCTTCCGAGAAAACTTGCTGCTGTGGACCATGGTCACCTTCAGTGTGGCGGTGTATTTCGGCGCACTCTGGGCGGGCAAGGTCTTGAAGGATGACCAACTCTATGTCTGGGCCACCCTGATCGCCGGCTTCACCCTGTATGCCCTGGCCTGGAACGGCGTGCTGGCCGCCAGCTTGGATTGGCACCATCCTGGGGTGGTGCATGCCAGCTTGCTGGCAGCGACGTGGCTGGCGGGTATCAGCATTGCCAGCGTGCTGCGCGCCTTCTTGCCGGAGGACGAGCAGCACGGCCGCGCGGCCGTCTGGTTGGTGCGTTGGGGCGGGCTGGCGGCGGTGGCTGGCGGACTTGCCCTGAGTATGGGGGGCTCCATCATCCTGGGGGCTGCCCTGTGGACTGTTCCGATTTTTTTGATCGCACCCTGGATCGTCTGGCACGGCGTGCAGAGGCAACAGCGCAATGCCAAGCGCTATGGTGGCTTTTTCATTTTTCATTCACTGTCAGTGGGCTATCAGTACGCGGGGGAAACAGGCCTGGTGCCCTTGGACGCGCTGAGCATGTATGGCTGGCAGGTGGTGGCTGGCGTCAGCATCATGGGCCTGTTGGTGAATATCGTTTCGGACATCACGCGGGAGCGTCAGACCCAACTCTATGAACAAGCCACGCTCAAGCGAGACCTGCAACTGGAACGCGACGCGTTGCGACACAAAGTGCAGCAACGGGCCATGGAGTTGGAGCAGGCCAATGCCGACCTGATGGAGGCCGAACAAGCTCACCGCCGTTTGCTCTCCATGGCCTCGCATGAGTTCCGCACACCGGCGGCCATGATCAAGGCCTCGCTGGATTCCTTGCGCTACGAAACCACACCACCGACCCCGGACACGGTGGCGCCACTGGCGGAGTTGCGCAAGACCTCAGAGCAATTGGTTGAGCTGACCAACCGCGTCATCTTGCTGGATCAATGGCGCCAGTGGGTGCAGTCGCCGCAAGAGCAATGGGTGGACCTGCGTGAATGCCTGCTGGAGATGGCTGGCGACTACAGCGAAGACATGACCCTGGGCTTGGGTCTGCCCGAAGACGAAACCCCTTGTGAGATGCGCGCCGACCCGCGCCTGTTACGTGGCGCGTTCACCATTGTCATCAATCATGCGCTGGCACGCAGCAGCCGTGAGGCAAATGCCGTCATCCTTTCATTGAGCCGTGATGCGTGGCATGTGCGCCTCAGTGTCTGCGACGACGGGCCCAGCCTCAGCCACGGTGAGGCTCAAGCCCTGCGCAATGCATTGATCCCCATTGAGCCCCTGCGTCTGACCGAGGATCTGGGATGGAGCATGGTCAGCGCGGTCAGCGCCAAACTGCGAGGACGGACCTATTGCGAACTTCCAACCGAGGGCGGATTGCACATCGTGATGGAGTTGCCAACCCTAGCGCAGGGAGGCCCAGCATGAGCGTCTGGGAGCGCGGATGGCGATGGTGGGCGCTGGTCAGCAGCGTGCTGTTATCAGGCTGTGGTGTTTGGATGCCTCAGCAGGACTTCACGGTCTATGCCAGCGCCAAGACGGCCGTGATCCATACGCCCGATCAGGCACTGCAAAGCTATCTGGCCGGGGCGTTTGAGCCGCAGAGCACCGGCTTTGGCCGGGGCTATCAGCGCCATGCCATGTGGCTGGCGGTGCAGTTCTCTTCCTCGCCGCCAGGAACGACGTCCGTGGTGTCCGTGGGGCCTGCCATTCTGGACAGCGTCGAAGCGTACACCCTGGACGCCGCCGGCTTCCCGGTGTTTGTGGGGCGCTCTGGCATCGGTGTGCCAAGACAGTCGCGTAGCGGTGCCACTCTGGAGCACGCTTTCGCCGTCACCCCCGAGCGCCCAGGACCCACCGTGGTATTGCTGAAGGTCACCTCCTCGGCGTCCATGGCCGTCTATGTGCAGGTCACCTCACCAGAGTATCAGCTAGAGAGCCTGCGACTTCAGGGCCTCGGTTTTGGCATTCTGTTTGGCCTGATGCTGGCGTGCTTGTTGACGGCCGGACTGGCCTTCTTCAGGTCGCGCAATACTCGTGTCGCTGTGTGGCTGGCACAGACCGGGGCCGGCCTGCTGTTCGTGCTGAGCTTCAATGGCATGTTGTCCATCTTGGTCTTAGAGCTGTCCTTGCACAGCTACATCTGGCTGCTAACCACCTCGGGCGCGCTGATGCTGTTGTCCGTGGTGATGTTCATGGGGCGCTATCTGTCCGTGGCGCAGGACTATCCCCGGCTGCATCAGTTCACACAGGCGAGTGCGTGGTTGGTGGTTCCCGCAGCGCTGATCTTGGATGCCCTGGGTTGGTCGCCGTTTTTGGGTCTCGCCATGGCCCTGCTACCGACCATGTTGGGCCTGGGTTTGGGCCTGTTGGTCCAAACAGTGAAAGGCCATCCTAAGGCTCGCGCGCAGGGCGTCTGGGGATTGCTGCTTGGGCTTGCCTTCATTTACCAGTATGGCGGCAAGTGGGGATTCTGGAGCTTTGACGCCCTCAACATGACCGCTTGGCAGTACGCCCTGTTCGCCTGCTACTGCGTAATCTTGTTTGACCTGGTGCGCGGCGTGGCCCAAACCTACGGACGCGCCCACCTGCGGCGTCAGCACTTGCAAGGGCAGTTGCTGGACGAGCGCTCTTCGCTGCAGGAAAAGGTGTTGGCAGGCACCTCTGCGTTGCAGGCTTTGCATGAAGACTTGCGGCGAGAGGAGCGCGCCCAGCGTGACTTGTTGATGGTGGCAGCACAGGAGTTTCAACCACCGGCCAGACGCATTCGGCGTCTGCTCGACGACTTGCGGGCACGACCCGGCGCACAGCAAGCCAATCTGACCCAGCGGCTGCGCAATATGGGCATGGCAGCGGACCGCTTGCAATTCCTGGCCAACAAGCTGATCTCGGCGGAACGCATTGATGAGTTGACCATTCATCCAGAGTTTCATGCCATTTCGGTAAGCGATTGGATACAGGAGGTGTTGAGGGACACCGCCCTGCCCCTGCAAATCTATGGCTTGGAGGAGGCTCAGTGCCTACAAGTTTCCGGTGACCCGGTGTTGCTGCGCATTGCTTTGCAAAACCTGATCGACAACGCGCTGCGCCACACCGATGCGCAAGAAGGGTCGGTGTCACTGCGTGTGGTGCAGCATGCCGACACCGTGGAGTTGATGATTGCAGACCAAGGGCCCGGCATTCCGGACTCACTCCGGCCCATGCTCTTTCAACGCTACACCAACGCCCAACGTAAGCCGGGGCACGGCCTTGGACTGTCCATCGTGGCCACCATTGCGCGCACCCACCATGGGCAGGTGAGCATCAGCGATGTGCTGCCGCACGGCGCCTGCTTTCACCTGCATCTGCCCCTTTTGTTGCCCGACGCCACCCGGCCTGCGCCTGCGGCTCATGCCACCGACTAAAGGCGCCGAAACGCCATGAACAGGTGCGGGTTCAACACGCTGGCGCCTAGAAGGCGATTGCTGCACGCGTGCAGCCACCAGTCTCCCAACTTGGCGGCGGTCGGCCCCAGGCGACGCCGTAGGCGCTCCATCTCAAAAAAGCCTCGCGGGTCCAGATAAGCCTCCAGCGCAAAGCCGTTGCGCTTGAACAGGCGCTTGAGCTCGTCGGCCGACAAGGTGCCGTCTTGAAAAATGCTGTGGGGTCGAAAACCGCCCAATACACGGCTGCCATGCTCATCAAAAGGAAAGCGCTTGTTGGCCGTGGTGATCACCACCATGTCGCAGGTCACACGGCACAGCTCATCGACAAACTGACGACGCAAACGCCACAGGCCGGGCAGAGGCTGAAGGTCAGGCCCTGTGGTGCCGACATGCTCGATCACGTCCAGTGAGAAACTGAGATCAAACTCTCTCAGGCCGTACGGCAGGTACAAGCCCGAGGCCCGTTTGAAAAACGGAAACTCTTCGGAGATGTTGTGACGAAAGTTGGGGTCCACCGCCTGCGCGTCCAAACCCAACTGTCGCAATAGCCGCGTGCCCTGCCCATTGCCGGCACCGACCTCCAGCACCGTCTGGGCACCGAGTTTCTTGATCACCGGATAAACAAAACTCGCCACTCGCCGCTCATACTTGTCGCGCTCCAGCGCTGTCTCGTTGGCACGCCAGGGTGAATCTTGCTCATGGAGCGTCAACATCGCACTGTGTGCGGGTAAATCAGCCATGAGTTCTGTAACTAAAGGCTCTGGCGGCACCCATCGTGCCATTGGATAAAAAGTCCGAGCGGCGGTGTCGCTCAAGCGGTGTGTGGGTGAAACCATCTTGCGGTACTGCTTGCAGAGGTTCAAGGAGTGCTTGTTCCGCTTGGCAAGGCACCAAGGTTACACAAGACACATATTGAATCACATCGCGAGAATACCTTGTCTCCAGAGCCTTGTCCAACGAAGTATGAGCCTGAACGGCCGACGTATTTCCAGCCAGAAGTGAGCCTGAAGGGGTAGCGCAGGCCCCACTGCTGTTGGCTTGATCATCCAAAGATGGTGATCAACATGGACGAAACAAAGCTGCGCACAATCCAGCAACTTCAGGACTTCGTGGACGCCACGCCCGAAGTCAAATTCACAAACGCAGCAGGTGACGACGACTCAGAGCGGTATGCCCACATCAGCCGCGTCCTCAAGCGCTTCGACTACCCTCAGCGCAACAAATCGGAGCGCGGTGTGGTGCTGGCCTACCTGCGCCACACCAGCGGCTACTGCCGTGCCCAAATCACCCGCCTGGTGGGGCTTTGGCACAAGAACCGGCTCGCGGCCGTGCCGCTGACCAAACGCTACAGCGCGCCGGCGGCTCCATTTCCTCGTAAATTCACCGCTGACGATGTCAGCTTGCTCGTGCAAGTGGATAGGGCCAATGAGGATGTCTGCGGCCCCGCTATTGCCCACCTGCTGCGCCGGGCCTTTACGGTCTACGGGGACCCCCGTTACGAGAGATTGGCTGGCCTGTCGGTCTCGCATCTGTACAACCTGCGCAAGAGCAATAACTACCAAGCCCAGCGCACTCATTTCACCAAGACTCGCCCTGTGTGCAACCCCATTGGCGTGCGCAATCCGCCACGCCCCAATGGCCGGGCGGGCTGGGTGCGCATTGACAGCGTCCACCAAGGTGACTTGGACGGCGTCAAAGGGGTCTATCACATCACCTGTGTGGACAGCGTGAGTCAGTGGCAGGTTGAGGCTTGTGTGCAGGGCATCAGCGAGGCCTTTTTGCTACCGGTGCTGGAGGCGGTATTGGCGCAGTTCCCGTTTGTCATTGAGGGCTTCCATTCGGACAACGGCTCGGAGTACATCAATCACAAGGTGGCCAAGTTGCTGGACAAGCTGCGCATTGAGCAGACCAAATCACGCTCGCGCCAAAGCAACGACAACGCCTTGGCCGAGAGCAAAAACGCCAGCGTGGTCAGGAAGCACATGGGCTACAGCCACATTCCCCAAAAGTACGCCAAACCCATCAACAAGTTCTATGAGGGCGTGTTCAATTCGTGGCTCAATTTGCACCGTCCGTGCCTGTACGCCACTGAGGTGGTGAGCGACCAAGGCAAGGTCAAGAAGGTCTACAAAAGCCGGGATGCAAAGACGCCGCTGGAGCGCTTGGTGCAGCTCAACGAGCGGGGTTTGGTCACCTTCAAACCGGGCACCAAGCTGGACGATCTGGTGGCGCAAGCAAACGCAAAGACTGATCTGCAAGCGGCCCAAGAGATGCAAAAGGCCAAGGCTGATTTGTTTGAGTTGTTCAACAAGCCAAGGCGTAAATTGCAGGCCTGAATCAGGGCGGAAGAGCGCAACAATTTGGGTAAATACATGCGGCTGGGGGGAGGCCTCCGGCGGCCTGGCAGGGGCCTGTATGAAGCAAGGAAGAAGACAGAAACTCCGCCCCCTTAAACTCCCAGTTTTAACCCGGTCAAGTCAAGACGCTCAGGGCATCGACTCACGCATGCTTCAGGCTCATACCTGGATTGGAAAATACTTCCACAGCGCGCAGAACGTGCAGGTGCTGGACCACCAGTACACCAGCAGGGGTTTGCCCGAGCTGCCGGACGGCTCAAAGACCGAACCGTCCAGCATGGCGAAGCGCGGCAAAGTCAGCACGGAGTCCAACGCAGGCAGGGGCGGCGCCTTGGCCGCTTCGGCAGCGGCCGACACGGCCTGCGCTTGGGCCGGCAACGCGCTCAGCAGACCAGCAGCGCCCGCCACCAGCATGCAGTCGCGCCGGCTCGGCGGCGATGCAATTCCATGAGGGGCCAGCGATGAGGATGTGTCTGAGATGTTCATGCGGAAGGACGCGGTTGGGACCCATCGGGCAAAGGCGGCGGGGGTACGAAGTCGTCCACCCGCCCGCAAGTGTCAAAAGAAACTTGGCAACCCATGCGCTGGCGGGCGCGTTGCCGGCGCGATTCGACGGCCGACAGGCTCAAGCCCTTGCGCCGGGCAAATTCGGTCTGGGCCATGCCTTGCAAGTCACACAGCTCGATGGCATCGCGGTCCTGCGCGTCCAGCTCTGACAGGCCCCGCGCACACAAGCCACCAGTTCGTCCACGGTGTCCATCCGCGCAAGTTCATCGGGCAACTCCTCCTAGTCGGTTGGCAACAGCGCCATCGTCAGGGTCGCTCGCACCCGGTCGATGAGCGTGTTGCGCTTCACTTCAAACAGCCAGGCGCGGAGTTGGGCCAGTTCGGACAAGCGCTGATCGTGCCGCATGACTTTGATGAGGCTGTCTTGCAATAGGGCGCCCATGGCAAGTTCCAAATATAAGCACATAGCGTTTATACCAATGGTTCAACAATATTTGAATATTGACACTCTCCTTGCCGCTTGATATTCGACAACCCGCCAAAGAGCCCCACATGAGGCACAGCCCAACCCACCGCACCGCCATCAAATCCACCGGCGTGTTTGCGTTCCCGATTGCCCTGGGTCTCGTGACCCAGAGCCAGGCCCAGGCCGCCGGTGGATCACGCCAGCTTCCAGCACAAGGCCATGTTCAGCGGCTCCGTGTCGCAGAACCCCTTCCTGTCCTTCAAGTTCTAGGGCTACGAGGTCGTGGTGAAGTGGACCGAGAGCAAGTGCGAGTCCCGCACCGACGCCGCCGCCATTGCCTGATTGAGCGCGTGCATTGAATCGATTTTTTAACAAGAAGGAGACTCCTAGATGAAGAAGACCCTGGTGGCACTGTGCGTGGCCTTGGTGACCCACGCGTCCCACGCCCAAGACTCGGATGCCGAAATCGCCAAATACCGCGCCGCCTTGCAAGACGGCAACCCCGCTGAACTATGGGAGCTCAAGGGCGAAACGCTCTGGAAAACCAAGCGCGGGACCAAAAACGTATCCCTGGAAACTTGCGACTTGGGCAAGGGTCCAGGCAAGCTCGACGGGGTCTACGCTGAATTGCCACGCTTCTTTGCCGATGCGGGCAAGGTGATGGACTTGGAAGCCCGCCTCGTCTACTGCATGGAAACCATCCAGGGCTGGGACACCAAGCCCTACTTCAACAAGGGTGCGTTCAAGGGCAAAGGCCCGGGCTCCGACATGGCGGCAATCGCCACGTTCATCTCCGCCAAGTCCAATGGCATGGTGTTCAAGATCGACACCAGTCACCCCGCTGTGGCGACTGCTGCCAAAACGGGCGAAGAACTGTTTTGGCGCCGCAGCGGACCTTTTGATTTTTCCTGCGCCACTTGCCACGCTGAGACTGGGAAACGCATTCGTCTGCAAGGACTCCCCAATCTCTTGAACAAGGAAGGCACCGCATCGGGTGTCGCCACTTGGCCCGCTTACCGCGTTTCGCAAGGGGAGGTTCGTACCTTGCAACACCGCATGTGGGACTGCTACTGGCAGATGCGCCAACCGGATGTGCAGTACACATCAGAAGCCGTCACAGCCCTTCTGACCTACATGAACGTGGTCGGCAACGGCAACGAGATCAAGTCACCCTACATCAAGCGCTGATTACCCAGGAGCAACCAACACATGAAAACGAAAAACCTTCTCCTGAGCGGTGGTGCGGTGGCCCTCCTGGCTGCCTGTGGTTCTATGGGCGGCGTTGGCGGGGGGGCCGCGTTCCCAACCGCCGAACAGGCGGTCGCCAGTTCGTGGCAAAACATGCAGCCAGGCTGGGAAAAGCGCTTGGTTCAGGACGATACGCAAAAGGTCTGCAGCGCCGCACGGGACAAGCCGAACAAAGCCGACGCCGAACGCGTGGAAAAAATGAACGCCGCCATGAAGGTGGTGTATCCCGCCAGCGGCAAGTTGGTGGGCGACTGGAAGAAAGGCGAGGCGATCGCTCAAAGCGGTTACGGCCTGCGCGTAGGCGACAACAACCCCAAGCGCGAGCCCGGCGGCAACTGCTACGCCTGCCACCAGATGGACAAGAAAGAGCTGTCTTTTGGTACTCTCGGCCCGGGTCTCAACCAGTACGGCAAGTTGCGCGGCAACAGCGAGGCCATCGTGAAATACACCTACGACAAGATCTACAACTCGCAAGCGTTTTCAGCTTGCTCAAACATGCCTCGCTTCGGCCACAACGGCATCCTCAAGCCTGAGCAGATCGCCGATTTGGTGGGCCTGCTGATGGACCCGGCTTCCCCGGTCAACCAATAAGTTTTCTCGTGGTTTCATCTGGGGTCTTCGAACCCTTGGCTCCGCTGGTTCACGCCTGCGGGGCTTTTTTAAGCCTCGATGGCCAGCTTCTTCATCTTTTCCCACAAGGTTTTTCGACTGATGCCCAGCAGATCAGCGGTCTTGCTGACGTTGCCTTCGCAGCGGCGCAGCGCGCGCCGAATATGGCCGCGTTCGGCGTCGGCCACCACCACCTGCAAAGGCTCAATGGCTTGCGATTCGTCAGGATGGGCCGACAACGAATGGGCGCGCCCAGAGACTTCCCATGGGGCATCCAGCAATCCGGCTTCGCTCATCACCACCGCCTGCTCCAGGTAGGAACGCAGCTCACGGCAATTGCCCCGCCACTCGCGCCCGAGAACATCGCGCAGGAAGGTCTCCGACATGGCCACTGGGCGGCCTTGCTCAACCACCATCTGGGCCAGCATGCGCTCGGTCAGCCAGCGGATGTCCTCAGGCCTTTCACGCAGCGGAGGCAGCTCAATTTTGATGACCGCGAGTCGGTAGAACAGGTCTTCACGAAAGCTGCCGGCCTGCATCTCGGCGTGCAGGTCACGATTGGTGGCGGCCAGGATGCGGAAATCGCTGCGCGTGGTGCGCTCCGAGCCGATGCGAAAGAAGCACTTCTCCTGCAAGGCGCGCAGCAGCTTGGCCTGCATGCTGGGCGGCAACTCGCCCACCTCGTCCAGAAACAGCGTGCCTTCATTGGCGCGCTCTAGATAACCTTTGTGGGCGCGGACTGAGCTAGAGAACGATCCCTTCTCGTAGCCGAAGAACTCGGCCTCCAGCATGTTTTCTGGGATCGCAGCGCAATTCACCGCCACGAAGTCGCCTTTTGCACTGCGGGGGTCAAGGCTGTGAATGAGTTGCGCGGCCACCTCTTTGCCCACGCCCGACTCGCCTGTCAGCAACACCGAAGCCTTCTGCCTGGCCACCTTGCGCACCAGGCCTTCGACGCGCCGCATCGCCGGCGAGATGCCGAGCAAGGCATCTTCTTCCGGGAGTGGCTGCACGCTGATGGCCGTATGGATCAGCTGAATGAGCTTTTCGATGTCGAACGGCTTGGTGAGGTACTCGCGAGCGCCCGCCCGAACGGCGGTGACGGCGTCGTTAACGCTGCCGTAACCGGTCAGAAAAAACCAAGGCAAGGCGCGGCACACGGGAGCCAGATCCAGAAACCACTCGGTCGCCAGGCCGTCGGGCAGACGCACATCGCTCACCACCGCAGAAAACCCGGAGCCGAGCGCCTCGTCAGCCTCCGCGATCCGCCGGCACCACAGCACATCCAGACCCTCCAGCTCAAAGCGCTGGGCCAGCGACTCGCCCATGATGGCATCGTCTTCGATCAACAAAATGCGTTTCACGTGTAGCTCTCCGAAAATGCTTTGTTGGGAACCTCAAACACCAGGCGGGTGCCGTCGGTGACACGGCTGTCCAGCTCGAAACGGCCATGCTGTTGGCTGGCCAGTTCGCTGCACACCCAGAGCCCGAAACCACGGGGATCGCTGCCGCTTTCGGCAGACAGGGTGCTGCGGAACTTCGCCTCGCTGAGCACCGACCCGGAGTTGGTGACGCTGAACTCGACGTGTGAGGCACTGGCCCTGAGCGCTGCCACGATGTGGCCGTGTTCACCCGCTGCCTTGAGCGCGTTGAGCAGCAGATTCAGCATTACCTGGCGCAACGGGGCAGAGGGCACGCGCAAGGCCGAGACCACATCGAGCTGCACACGGATGTCCACGTCCTGCCGGTTCGCCGTTCCCTGCACCAGGGTCACGATGTCGTCTAGATCGCCCGGCTCCAGCGGGCGGTCTTCCCGGCGCGCTTGCGGCAGCAGCGCCGCCAGCGTGGTGCGCATCTGTTGCAGGCCGCGATCAAGCAGGTTGAGGGTGCGGGTGCGGGTGTCTTCGGCACCGCCGTGCAAACGCAGCGTCTGTGTCGCGGTCAGCAGACCCGCCAGCGGGTTGTTCAGTTCGTGCGCCACCGCTGCTGTCATGCGCCCCACCGCCGCCAGGCGTTCGGACGACAGGGCCCACTCCTCGGCGCGCTTTCGGCGTTCCATTTCCGCGATCAGCTGGTTCACGGCGTCGCCGATGCGGCCCATTTCGGGGTCGTCGGTCTTCGGCACCTGATCGCGCAACGCGCTGGGGTCGTCGCGCCCGATTCGTTCGATGACTGCGACCAGACGGGCCACCGGGCGCGTCATCTGCTGGCCCACCCACCAGCCTGCGGGCACCAGCAGCATGACGGCCAGCGCCATGCCGATCAGCGCTGTCTGAGTGAGCGACCACCAGTCGGGAGCGAACACCACCGCATCGACCTCCATGAACACGAAGCCCAGCGTCTGGCCGTCTTCGCTGCGCACGGGCTCCAGCAGGAGCACCGATCCATCCGCGTGATCGACGCGCTGCCGGTTTTGAATGTCGGAAGGCGCTGACAAAGGTCGACCGTGCCATACCGCGCCGATTATTTGCCTACCAGTCTCCAGCTGGGTCGGCGCAGAGGCGGCAAACACCCGCCCCTGCGCATCGAGAATGGCCAAGCGAGCATGACCGGCCAATGTGCCCGGGACCAGATCGGCGGTGTCCCGCAGCAGCGCGAACACGCGCCAAGTGTCGTCAGCCACCAGCATGGGGCGCGCTTGCGCAACCAGCAGCACCACGGCGCGGTCCAGCATGGACAAAACTCTGTATACGGCCGTCTTGTGCGCTCACCCGCGCCGTCACAACCGTCACCAGCAGGGCAGCGATTAACACCGCAAGCGACAACCCGAGCGGAATCTGCACTCGGTAAGGCAGGCGCTTGAGCATCAGGCCAGCACCCCGCTGCCCGGTACCGTTTGGGCGTGGCGGCGAATGCTGTCGAACAAAGCGGGGGACCCCTCGACGAAACCGGTGAGGTTCAGTGCACCGAACAGTTCGCGCCCCACCTTGTCGGCGGCCATGCCGAGCAGCGACTGCTTGAGCGGCTCGACCAAGGCGTGCGCCGTGTGTCGGCGGGTGACCAGCGGCGGAAAACCAAACGGCTCGGAGCGCCACACCACCTGCGTCTGGCTCACGGCGGCCATACCTTGCAGGCGCATGGTCTCCCAGACATAGCCATCCATCGACCCCGCGTGCGCGAGGCCGGCAGCCACAGCTTCGGCCACGTTGCGGTGACCGTGCGCAAAGAAAGCGCGCTTGAGTTGCGCGGGGTCGATGCCGGCTTTGCCCAGCTGCGCCTGCGCTACCAGCCAGCCCGAGTTGGACAGCGGATCGGAATAGGCCAGCACCCGACCGCCCAGGTCCGACCAGCCCTGGATGGGGTTTTGCTGTGCCCGGTGGCGGATGAGGTAGGACTGGTAAAGCGGCGCGCCCTGGTACAGCGGTACCGCGAGCAGCTTCAGATCTGCCTCGTACCGCACATAGGGGTAGCCGCAAATCCAGGCTGCGTCCAGCTGGTCAGAGCGCAGCAAATTCAAGATGCTCTCGTACGAATCGCGCACCACGAATTCGACCGCTCCGCCCACCTGGGCACCTAAATAGCTGCTCCAGCGCGACAGAAAGGCCACTTGGTCGGCCAGGATCACGGCGGTCAGGCCAATGCGAATGCGCTCGGCGCCTGCGGCCGACAACGGGTGTGTCGCCAATACGCTCACCGCCGCGAGCGACTGCAGGCAGTCTCGTCGGTTCATGTTTTGTCTCCGTGCGTTACGAATTCGTAACTTTGATTTTCCGCAATGTTACCAAATCCACCCACTAACGCGACCATGGACAACCTAAGTCGTTGATCTGTATGGAAGCTTGTACTGGCACAGTCGTTGCTAAACGATCAGTGTTCAGTTTTTAACCAGGAGACAACATGGAAGACGTCAAAGTTGGTCGCAGATTTTTTCTGAAATCGGGTGGCGCCGCAGCAGCCGCAGTAGGTTCGGTGGTCATTCCCATCCGCAATGCCAACGCCGCGACCCCTGCGGCGGCCGGTGGCACCACCCTGCCTTACCCCAAAAAATCAGTGGGTGCTGCCAAAGGCATGCCCTTGAACGAGGCGGTGAGCTTTGCCTACCCCGACGACAGCTCACCCTGCTTGGCCATCCGCATGGGCTCGCCCGTGCCCGGCGGCGTCGGCCCCAACGGCGACATCGTGGCCTACAGCTCCTACTGCACCCACATGGGCTGCCCAGTCGGCTACGAACCGGGTACAAAGGTTTTTAAGTGCGGCTGCCATTTCTCCATCTTTGATCCTGAGAACGGCGGCCAGATGGTCACTGGCCAGGCCACCGAAGACCTGCCGCGCATCCTGCTGGAGTACGACGCCAAGACCGACAGCGTGCTCGCCGTCGGTGTCGATGGCCTGATCTACGGCCGCCAGTCCAACATCCTGTAAGGAGCGCCGCCATGACCACGCAAATCAACGACCGCATCGCGCTGCCCCCGAAGGACGCGCAAAAGACCAACATGACCTGCCACTTCTGCATCGTCGGATGTGGCTACCACGCCTACAAGTGGGACCACAACACCGAAGGCGGCCGTGCGCCCGACCAGAACGCGCTCGGCCTGGACTTCCGCACCCAGCTGCCGCCGTTTGCCACCACGCTGACGCGGGCGATGACCAACACCATCACCGACAAGGGCGGCAAGAAGTGGAACATCATGATCGTTCCCGACAAGGAATGCGTCGTGAACAGCGGCCTCTCCAGCACGCGCGGCGGCAAGATGGCCAGCTACATGTATTCCCACCACGGCATTGCCCGCGAGCGCCTGAAGCACCCGCGCATCAAGCGTGGTGACCAGTGGCTCGACACCAGCTGGGAGCAGGCGCTGGCGATTTACGCCGGCCTGACCAAGAAAATTCTGGACAATGACGGCCCAGATGGCCTGTTCTACGACTGCTTTGACCATGGCGGCGCCGGCGGCGGATTCGAGAACACCTGGGGCACCGGCAAGCTGATGTTCAGCGCGCTCAAGACCCAGATGGTGCGCATCCACAACCGCCCGGCCTACAACTCCGAGTGCCACGCCACGCGCGACATGGGCGTGGGCGAGCTGAACAACAGCTACGAAGACGCCCAGCTGGCCGACGTGATCCTGTGCACAGGCGCCAACCCCTACGAGACCCAGACCAACTACTTCCTTAACCACTGGGTGGCCAATCTCTCGGGCTCCACCGTGGACAAGAAGAAGAAGTGGTTCCCGGGCGAAACGGCCGCCGCCGCCAAGGTCATCATCGTGGACCCGCGCCGCTCGGCCACGGTGGCGATCTGCGAACAGGTGGCGGGCAAAGAGAACGTGCTTCACCTCGATATCCAGCCCGGCACCGACACCGCCTTGTTCAACACGCTGTTCACCTACGTGGTGCAGCAAGGCTGGACAGCCAAAGACTTCATCGCCAAGCACACCAGCGGCTTCGACGACGCTGTCAAGACCAACCGCATGAGCCTTGAAGACGGCGCCAAGGCCACTGGGCTCACCGTGGCCCAGATCAGGCAAGCCGCCGAATGGGCCTACAAGCCCAAGGCCTCGGGCCACCGACCGCGCACCTTCCACCCCTATGAAAAGGGGATCATCTGGGGCAACGACAACTACGTCATCCAGAGCGCGCTGGTTAGCTTGGTGCTGGCGACCGAAAACGTCGGGCGCCGTGGTACCGGCGTGTGCCGCCTCGGTGGCCACCAGGAAGGCTACACCCGCCCACCGTATCCGGGCAACAGCAAGATCTACATAGACCAGGAAGTCATCGCCGGCAAGGGCCTGATGTACACCCTGTGGGGCACCAACCCCTACCAGACAACGGTGAACGCCGAACAGCACCGCCTGGCACTCAGCAAACGCGCCAAAATCGTGGACGAAGCCATTTCCCGAGCCCGTGGTGCCAGTACCGAAGAGCTGGTCGACGTGATCTACAACGCCTGCAAGTACCAGGGCGGCATGTTCGTGGCGGCCATGAACCTCTACCCCACGCAACTGGCCGACGACGCGCACCTGCTGTTCCCTGCTACCCATCCGGGCGAGATGAACCTGACCTCCATGAACGGCGAGCGGCGCCTGCGCCTGTCCGAGAAGTTCATGGACGCGCCCGGCTCCGCCAAACCCGACTGCCTGATCGCCGCCGACATCGCCAACACGCTCAAAGCGATGTACCAAAAAGCGGGCAAGGCCGATATGGCCAAGCGTTTTGACGGTTTCAACTGGAAAACCGAAGAAGACGCCTTCAACGACGGCTTCCGCCGCGCCGGCCGCCCGGGGGTGGAGCCCATCGACAGCCAGGGCGGGCCTACCGGCTATCTGGCCACCTACGAGCTGCTGCGCAAGGCAGGTAACAACGGCGTGCAACTGCCCATCAAGGAGGTCAAAGACGGCAAGCTGATCGGCACCGAGATGGAATACAGCGACGGCAAGTTCAGCACCAGCGACGGCAAAGCGCAATTCAAGCCTGCGCCTTGGAACGGCCTGCCCGCGATGGTGGCCGAGCAAAAGCGCAAGTACAAGTTCTGGATCAACCAAGGCCGAGCCAATGAAGTCTGGCAGACCGCCTTTCACGACCAGTACAACAGCTTTGTGCGCGACCGCTACCCGATGGCCTACATCGAGATGAACCCGGACGACGCCAAGGCGTTGGGCGCAGCAGCGGGTGACGTGGTCGAGATCTACAACGACTTCGGCAGCACCTACGCCATGGTCTATCCGTTGAAGTCGATCAAGCCGGGCCAGACCTTCATGCTGTTCGGCTACGTCAAGGGCGTCGCCGGTGACGTGGTGACGTCCTGGGTGGACCGCAACGTTGTGCCCTACTACAAAGGCACCTGGGGCGGCATCAAGCGCGTGGGCAGCGTGGACGACTACAAGAAGTTGATCTCCTTCAAAGACCGCCGGTTCGCATGAAGTGGGGTTGCGGGCGGCCGGCCGGCTGCCCGCTTTTTAAAGACTTTCATTTTCGGAACTTCCATGATTCGTCCCGCTTTCCTGTTCGCCGCGCTGACGGCTTCCGTCCTACCCGTCGTCGGTCATGCCAGCCAAGAGCTTGCGCAAAAGAATGCCTGCCTGGCTTGCCACGCCATGGACAAAAAACTGGTCGGCCCTGCCTACGCCGACGTGGCGAAAAAATACGCTGGGCAAAAGGATGCCGAGGCAACTCTGGCCGCGAGCATTAAGAAAGGTGGCTCTGGCAAATGGGGGCCGATTCCCATGCTCCCACAATCGGCTCTGAGCGAGGCCGACGCCAAAACGCTTGCCAAGTGGATTCTCTCGGCCGCCAAGTGAGTGCGCGGTGGCACCGGTCACGATCCGGTGCCACTTTTCATTCCACCGCCCAAGAACAGAAAGCCCAGCATGCCCCTGTCCACACATGCATCGGTTTCCGCTACAGCGTTTGAGATCAGCAGTCTCGCCGGTGAATACACAACGGCCGCGACTATGGCCGATGCGCTGATCACCTCGCGACAAAATATTTCGCCAAAGCGGCTGGTTGAACCTGGCCCGGACGCGGCTCAACGCCTGCAGATTTTTCGCGCTGCCGCTGCTGCGCCCGACCATGGCCTAATCCAACCATGGCGGTTCGTTATCGTGCCCGCTGACAAGCGTGCATTGCTGGCCGAGGTGTTTGCGCTGGCCTTGGTAGATCGCGACCCCTGTGCCACGCTGGAACAGATTGAGGCTGCCCGCGAGAAGGCGCACCGTGCGCCCTTGCTGATGCTGGTGGTGGCCCGATTGGGCGACTGCGAACCGCCCATTCCTGTACTGGAACGCATGGTGTCGGTGGGCGCTGCAGTGCAAAGCATGTTGCTGATGGCGCATGGCCAAGGCTACGGTTCTGGCCTGACCAGTGGGCAGGCTATGCGTTCGCCCCGCATGCGCCAGCTGTTCAGTCTAGCGCCCGGAGAAGAAGCCGTCTGCTTCCTCAACATCGGCACGGTCTCGAAACGCAAGAGTCAACGTTTGCGACCTGATCCCGCGAGTTTCGTCAGCAGCTTGGATCATCAGCTAACGCCAGCCGCTCGGTGAAGAGCTGGGTTTGGTGCTTCACACCCACTGCAAACCCAGCGCTATCCAGCACAGGCCGGCCAGTGCCAGCAGCAAAGCAAACAGACGCTGACCAGGCAGCCAGGCCGACCAGGGGGTGAGGCGCGCGCTCCGGCAGGCGCTCAATGGCTGTGCGTGGGGTGTGCGTGTGAGCCTTCGTGGCGGTGCGCGAGCTGGTTCGTTGCCACAGGGGCCTCGGGCCAGCCGCCGCAGGGCGGTGTGAACGGCACTTGCACCACTTGCAGCGTCACGTGGGTGATCTCAAAACGGTCGTGCAACGCCTCGGTGGTGGTCTTCAAAAAGGCATCGTCCGGGCGGCTATCGGGCATCACCAAATGCGCGGTCATGGCCACCTGTGAGGTGTCCATGGCCCAAATGTGCAGGTCGTGCACGCGGGTGACACCGGGCAAGCCCATCAGATAGCCGTGTACCGCCTGTGGGTCCACGCTGTCCGGCACCCCGTCAAACAGCAGGTGCAAGGATTGGCGGAAAAGACCCCAGGTGCCCATCAGAATCACGGTTGCAATCAACAGGCTGACGATGGGGTCAAGCCACACCCAGCCCATCCACAGGGTGAGCGCACCGGCCACCACCACGCCAGCCGAAACCAGCGCATCGGCGGCCATATGCATGAATGCGCCCCGGATATTCAGGTCGTTCTCGCGCCCGCGCATGAACAGCAGCGCGGTCGCAGTGTTGATCAAGATACCGATGCCCGCCACCACCATGATGGTCACGCCGCCGTCACCCGCTAGGGGGGCGGGCGACACCAGCCGCCCTGCGGCCTCCCACACCAGCGCGCCCATGGCGACCAGCAGCAGCAACGCATTGGCAAACGCCGCTAGCACGCTGCCGCGCTTCCAGCCGTAGGTGTGGCGAGCATTGGGTTTGATTTTGCCAGCCAGCGCACCGGCCCAGGCCAGCACCAGCCCGGCGACGTCGCTGAGGTTGTGCCCCGCATCGGCCAACAGTGCCAGCGAATTGATTTTCCAGCCGTAAAACGCTTCGACCGCCACGAAGACAATGTTCAGGCCAATGCCAATGGCAAAGGCCTTGTTGAAGTTGGCGGGGGCATGGCTGTGCTCGTGTCCGGCGCTCATGCTTGCCCACTCTTTCTTGTCATGTCCCCGGAAAGCGCGGTGCCCGGTGCCACGGTGTTGAAGACCGTGCCGTACTTCTTGACGTTTTCGTGCAAGAGCTTGATGCGCTGCTCGGCCTCATCTGTATCGACCACGATCGTGTAGTGGATGGATTCCATCTTTGGAGGCACATCCTGGCGGACGCCGTGAACTTCCACCTCGACCCCGCGCAGCTCAAACTTATTGCTCCGGCCCACTGAAGTCTTAACCCGCAGCGTAGCGAACGCGCCGGTCTTGAAAGTAGCTCATCACACGCTCGGGCGTCTGCTCCAGCATCATCATGTGCTCATTCGCCGCCTCACGTAACTTGGCTTTTGTGCGGACTGGAACGCGCTTGCCCATCTCTTGTTTCAGGTCCGCATTCAGCCTCTCTTCCGGGTTGAGTTGCGGGCTATAGCTGGGCAGGTAAAACAGCTCGATCTGCTCACTGTGTTCTGCCACCCAAGCCTTCACCAATTTGCTGTGATGAACCCGCAAATTGTCCAGAATCAGGAAGACCTTTCGGCCCGCGTCTTTGACCAAGGCTTGTAAAAATTCAATGAGCTTTTCAGCATCGAACGCTTCTTCAATGATCATCCAGCGTGCCTTGCCCTGGTTGGTCACCGTGGCGATCATCGACAGCTTCTGGCGCGTGCCGCCAATGGCCATGGCTACCGGCGTTTTGCCCATCGGCGCGAAGCTTCTGCCACGCACGTCCGTGTTGACCAAGGCGGTCTCGTCACCCCAGTGAATCTCGGCCCCTTCGGCCTTTGCGCGCTGCTCGATGGCGGGGTATTCACCCTCTAGCCAGGCTTGCACCGCAGCGGGACTTTGCTCGTACGCACGCTTGATCGGCTTTTGCGGCGTGAAGCCCCAGCGCGCCAGGTATTTACCCACGCTGCGCACCTGCAATTGGATGCCAAATTCTTGTTCAATGAGTTGGCCCACCGCCGCCCGACTCCACAGACTGAAGTCCATTTTGAGCTGCTCG
This sequence comes from Ideonella sp., assembly GCA_034520165.1. Classification (GTDB taxonomy): domain Bacteria; phylum Pseudomonadota; class Gammaproteobacteria; order Burkholderiales; family Burkholderiaceae_C; genus Ideonella. The sequence goes on along the minus strand of JAXHNT010000051.1, from coordinate 58,549 downwards.
GGCCGCTGGTCAATGATCATGCGCTGCACGCTCTTTTCCTGCGCCTCGCTGAGCACCCGCCCATCGCCCCGATTGCGCCCTCGCAAGCCCGGCCGCACTGCCGCCCAACCCCCTGCTTCAAACAGGTCAATCGCGCTGCGAACCGTCGGGTAGCTCAGCCCCGTCATGCCCACAATCTGCATGACCTTGATACCTTTTTTGTGCAACCTCACGACTTGCTTGCGTCTCTCGTGTAATTGCTCCAACGTTTGAAATCTTGCGTCTTCTTTTTCCATCCCAATCACTTGGGGGCGGATTCATGAATTTCAAGCTTTATCGGGCCGAATCTATAAGGATGGGCACCACGCGCTCAATGCCCTTGATCATGCACGCTGAGAGGGCCGCCAGCAGCAGCTCGGCGGGGTTGAAGGCATCCGGATTACCCGCCAAATTGGTGTCCAAATCAATCTGTGCGTTTTTACAAACGGCGCGGCTGATGTGGGCACTCTCGCGGTGCGAGACCACATGAAATTGCATCTTGGTGGGTGCGTCGGTCATACCTTGCTTTCGTCAAAAACTGCCGAACGGATTGATAACGTATTCCTCGTCATATCAGCCCCAGTTGAATTGCGGCTGCCCAGACTAGCAGGCCAAGCCCGAACACGCGCAGCGTGTCCCACTTGAGGTAGCGCAGCGCCACCAGTGCTGCGCCCACCAGCACCCAAGCCATGGGCTGCGCAAACGCATGCTGCCCCAGGCTGATCGTGACCCACGCCAGCATGCCGACAAAGCTGGCCATGACGCCACGGATGGCACCGCGCACAGCCGCCAGATGGCGAACGTGGGTGAATAGCTCGGTGAAAATCATGGTCATCACGATGCTGGGCGCAAAGATCGCGAAGGTCGCTGCAAGTGCACCGGCCAGACCGGCGACTTGCCAGCCGACAAAGGTGGCGCTGTTCAGAATGGGCCCCGGCGTGATCTGACCCAGCGCGATGGCGGCGCTGAACTGCGCGGGGTCCAGCCACTGGTGTTCCACCACCACCGCTTGCTGCATGATGGGCAGAATCGTCGCCCCGTTGCCAAAGGCAATCGAGCCGATTTTCATGAATGTGAGCAGCAGTGCGCTGGAGGGACCGGGCCACAGCAGCGCCGATACGGCCAACGCCACCAGCAGGCTACCCATCAATGATGGCAATGCCAAGCGCCGCCACGGCAGGCTGGCGTTGGACTTCTCGATCTTGTCCCCCTGCTGGTGGCGCCACATCACGGCCCCTGCGGCGATGCCGATGCCCACCACCCAAACCATATTGCCGCCCAGAGCGCCCATGCTGAACGCGAGCAGCGCCAACAGGGCGTCGGCGTGGCCGTTCAGGTTCTTTTGTGCGAAATCCAGCGTGACGTTCAGCACCACACCTACCACCAAAGCGCCCAGCCCTGGCAACATGGCTACCACAGCGGGCAATGTGCCATAGCGTTGGTACAGCGCAGCCAGCACCAGCATCATCAGCGTGGCCGGTGCCAGCATACCTGCGGCGGCAGCCAACGCCCCCCACGGCCCACGGCGGAGGTAGCCGATGTAGGCGACCAGGTCCACCATCAGCGGGCCTGGATACAACTGCACCAGTGCCAAGCCCTCCTCAATCTCGGCCTCACTGACAAAACCCCGGCGCAGCGACATCTGCTTGAGGCTTTGCAAAATGGCCATGCCAAAAGAGGTCAAGCCAACCCGAAAGAATGCGCCAAAGAGTTCGAGCAGGCTTGGTCGAATGGTTGGCATGGTCATCTGGGGTATCTCTCGATGCTGCTGATCAATCAGCGTTCCGCGCTTGACGCGGGTGTGAAAAGTTCTGGTGTTTGAGTTGACTTACAAAGGCGCGCTGCGGTCCATCGCCAAGTGGGTCAAAAAGTGATGACGGTAGCGCCTTCGGTGGCAAAGCGCGGAAAGGCTGTAGCCGCGGACTCCAGGGCCAGCCCACGCGCCTTGAACGCGGCTTCGGCACCGGCTTTCTGCGCCAGTCCGGTGGGCTCCTCGTCGTTTAGTGTGGAATCAGACAAGTCATCTCTGAGGCCCGGATAGCTAGGATTGGCGTGATGCGGCAGGCGCGAATGGTGAGACCGGCAGATGCGTCAGCTTGCCCATGCGCAGGTAGGCGATGTTGATAAAGCAGGCGGCAGTGCGGAACCCTCGGGCTGCCCTTTTTGCCTGTTGCAACAAGCCATTCATCGCTTCAACGAAGGCGTTGCTGCGGTGATCCAGCATGCCGCGCACCACGGCATCAAAGTGAGTCTTGAGCGTTTTGCCAAGGCGTTTGAAGGCCACCAAGCGGCTGCGCCTTGCCCACGAGATCCAGGCCTTGAGATCCATGCTGGCTTGCTCGGCTTGGTTGTGTGTTCGGGCGCTGGCAAACACCGCACGCAGGGCCATCTTCAAGCGCCAAGCCCGCGTGGTTTTTAGGTTGGCTCGTTGCAGCCAGTGCATGGCGCTGATCTGCGTTGCACTCCAACTCGACGGGTTGCGCCTTGTCGCCCACAGCAGAGTTTTGCGCTCTTTGGCATCCATCTCGCCCAAGGCCTCGCGCACCTTTGCGCTTTCAGTTTTCCACTCCGCGCTGCGCACTTCGTCCATCGCCTCATTGGCCAGCGCCACCACGTGGAAGCGGTCATAACTGATCTTGGCATTGGGCAGATACAACGCCGCGCCCTTGGCATAGGCTGCACTCATGTCCATGCAGGCATGTGCAATCGCGGTGGGCTCACCGCCATGGGCTTGCAGGTCCTGCGCGAAGGCTTGCAACGTCTTATGGTCTTTGCCAGAGGTGGCGAAGAGCAAGCGCATTTCATCCAAATCATGCACCACGGTGATGTACTCGTGGCCCTTGCGCAGGCTCGTTTCATCGATGCCCACAAGCTTGACTTGGCTCATGTCTTGCAGGTGACGCGCCTTGCTGACGTAGTGCTCAATGCGGCGCCAGAGTTGCTTGTCTTGCACCCGCAGCATGTGCGCGGCCTGGCGCACCGGCAGGCCTTGGCACAGCGTCAAGCCTAGCGCTTCAAACAAGAGCGTGAAGCCGCTCCCTTCACGCGCCCACGGCACCGGAGTTTGCGTCGTTTTGCCGCACGCCGTACAGGCCACGCGTGGCACATCAGCATGCATCCAGGCCTCGAATTGGAAGAAGTCCAGGTGTCGCCAGGATCGGCGCAGTCGGTCATGCACCATCTGATCAGCCGCGCCACAGTGCGGGCAAACCAGCTTGGCATCTTGGCAGCTGACCTCAAAGTCAATGCGCCTCTTTGCAGTATCAAGCTTGACACTCTCCACCACCCAAGGGCGCTGCAATCCAAGCGCACTGGTGAACAAGGCTTCGACTTCAATACTCATAACGGCTCAACTTCAAAACAGCGCTTGACTGGCACACTGCGTGGCACTTTGGAGGTGCATCACTGGACGCTCAGGCAGGCCAGAAAGTCGGAATTGTCGGTGTTGGGATCCACACTAAACGACGAGGAGCCGTCCGGTGCAGGTGGTGACCCTGGCACCGCGCCCGACAAGGCCGTCGATCTGCGCGTTGAACTCGACCTGCTCGGGTGAAGACAGTGCGCCCTCGGCCGGGCCGAAAACATAAATCTCCAGCGTAGGGCTCTCCGCCCCGAGCGCATCCAGCATGCGACCGGCCAAAGTAGGCACGGTCATCAGTGCCGCAGGATTGGCGTTGAAGAGATGTAGAACGAGTTTGGCCATGGTGTCACCTTGGTTGAATAAATGAAATGAGCGTAAGTTACTTTGCTGGCGGTGCGATTGAAAAATGGCTATCCCGACGGTGGACAAGCCGCAAGCTCAAACAGCTCCAAGAGGTGTTGGGGTTGGTGAGCTTTAGGTGCTTGAATGGACTTGTCTTGATGTGTCGAACCGCTTGTGGGGAAGGCTGCGCCTGTCTGATCGATTTGAGGACCGCCGGCGCAGCTCTGTGACCACGCTGTATCCCGGTTTGGCACGGTTGTCCCATGGCCTTGGGTGATCCAGGGGAAGTATTTGTCCAACCCAATCAGCATGCCGCCCCCCATGCTTATTTGGTGCCTTACACCCACTGCAAACCTAGCGCTATCCAGTACAGGCCGGCCAGTGCCAGCAGCAAAGCAAACAGACGCTGACCAGGCAGCCAGGCCGACCAGGGGGTGAGGTGCCGCACCATGCTGGATGCCAGCGTCGGCATGGCACCGGCCAGCAGCAGCAAAATGCTGCGGCCAAGGCCATAGGCCAGCAACAGCGCTGCACCCCACCACATGGCGCCACCCAGCAGCGCACCCGAACCCGCCATCGTCAACGCTGCGGCCAGCGCAGGCGTGGCGCAAGGGCTCATCACCGTGCCCATCAGAGCGCCCAACACCAGCGCACCCCACGTGCCCGAGCGCGCCAACAGGGACTGCCAAGCCAAGGGCAAAGCCATGCCGCAAGCCCCCACATTGGTACGCCACAACGTGACGGCCAACAGCACCACCAAGCCACCCACAGCCACCAACCAGGGGCCGGGCAAGGCACCCAGTAGACCGCCCAGGCGCGCGACGGCCAAGCCCATTGTCAGCAAGGCGAGGTTCATGCCCGCGACAAACGCTAGGGACAGGCCCCAGGCACGTTGCGGGCTGCGGGCCTGGCCGCCGACAAAGCCCACCGCCACCGGCACGGCAGCCAAGGCGCAGGGCGAGGCTGAGGTGACGACGCCCGCCAACAGGGCCGCCAGTAGGCCTTCGGTGACCATCAGGGTTGCTCCGCCGTGAGGCCCAGTCGGGCCAAAATTTCGTCACCCGATATCTTGCCCATGTGGCGGCTGGTCTCGCGGCCTTGGGCGTCGAAAAAGACTTGCGTCGGCATCAAGCGGATTTGGTAGCGGCTGATTAGCTCGCGGTTCTTCAGAATGTCAAAGTCAGCCACTGCAATGCGCTCCCCGTGCTTGGCTTGCAGGTCGGCCAGGATGGGCTTCATCTCGCGGCAACTGATGCAAGTGTTGGCACCAAACTCAATCACGCTGGGCTTGCCTGCGGCCAGCACCTGGGTCACCGGGTCGGCAACAGCGGGCACAGAGGCTTGCACTTGCGGCATAAGCGGCGCAAGCGGCGCGTCTTCGCGCAGCAGATACGCAGCCGCAGCGCCTAACAGCAGCGCCGCAACAGCCCAAACCCGGGTGAGCGAACGCTTCACGATCCGCAACAACCCGTTGTTGCGCTGGCGGATTCAGTGGTCATATGGCGCTGGCCGATGACGGGGAAGTTTTTGCGCATCCACTTCAAAATTCCGCCCTCCATATTGCTCACCCGGGTGAACCCGTGGAACTGCAAAAAATAGGTGGCCTTTAGGCTGCGCGCGCCGCTCTCGCATACCACCACGATGTCTCGGTCTTTGGGCAACTCGGCCCAGCGCTGCTCCAGCGCCAACAGCGGAATGTTGACAACGTCGGGCACATTGAAGGCCAGCGCGGCCACCTCACCGGGCTCGCGCACGTCTAGCAGCAGGGCACCCTCGCGCACCAGACGCTGTGTGGTGGTGGGGCAGACCTGCTTGGCCTCTTCCAGGGGTGTGGTGTGGGTCATGGCGCGCTCGTTCAGGCACTCAGCCACTGCTCGACCTTCTCGCGGCTGGGCACGCCCCCGGCGTGAACCACCTTACCGTTGATGACCACGCCTGGCGTGCTCATCACGCCGTAGCCCATGATCTCGCGCAGCTCTTCGACCTTGGCCAGCGTCACCGCCACACCCTTGGCCTGGGCCACCTGATCGATGAGGGCGATGGTGTTTTTGCAGTTGGTGCAGCCGGTGCCGAGAACTTTGATGTCCATGATTTACTCCTGTTCCATTTCGAGATAAGTGCGGTTGGCCAGCTGGGGCAGCCAGACGTCCACGTGTTTGAGGTGCTTGTAGGGAGCAGCGTCAAAGCTCTTGACCGCCGCGCTAATGTCCGTGCCCGCCTCCACGGCTTTGCCCATGTGCGCGCGCAGCGCCCGCAGCAAATCGCCCGTGTCTTTCTGCGCCTGTGCCAGCGTGGTCACCTGGCCGTGGCCGGGCACCACCACCTTAGGGTTCAGGGCCTCCAGCGCTGCAAAGGACTCGACCCAGGTCTTGGTTTTGCTGACCGGGTGCAGGCCCAAGATGCGGTCTACGTAGACCACGTCGCCGGTGAACACCACGCCGCTTTGCGGCAGCCAAACCAAGCTGTCACCTGGCGTGTGGCCACCTTTGCGGTGGATCACCTCAAGCACCGTACCGCCCAGCTCGAGCGGGGTGTTGGCACCGTTCAGCCAGCGTGTGGGCAGCACCACTTCGGTGCCGTCCATCTTTTCTTTCAGCACCGGCGCGTTGGCGCGCAACTGCTCCGCACCTCTGGCCTGCATGTCGGCCTGGGCATTGGCGTGGGCGATGATCTCCGCACCTTGCGCCTTGAAGTAACCGTTGCCCAGCCAGCGGTGGTCCTGCCCACCGGTGTTGATCACCCACTTGATCGGCTGTGGCGTGACCTTTCGGGCGGCTTCAGCGATATGCCGGGCACTTTGAAAAGAAGCCCCAGAGTCGATCAACACCGCACCGGCGGGGGTGACCACCAAGCCGATGTTGGCATTCAGGGCTTCGTTCTCGTAAGTGCGGCCCTCGATGTCACCCACATGGGCATAGACATTCGGCGCGACGGGTTTGAAATGGACGTTCACAGCCTGCGCCAGCGTCGCACCTAGCAACGCAATGGCCGCAGTGGTGGCTTTGATCCAAACGGATGTCATCAAGGTCTCCTTATTCATCATGTGCTTCGTTGCTCATCAAGGTTCAAGTGTCAAGCCTAGAGCACGGCATTGAACACAAAGCCCACGCTCAAGATGCCCGTCGCCACCACGGCCACAAACGTGGCAATCAAACGCACCTTGAGCACCTTGCGCAAGATGATCATCTCCGGCAGCGACAGCGCAATCACGCTCATCATGAAGGCCAGCACCGTGCCCAGCGCCGCGCCCTTGGCCAGCAGGGCTTGTACGATGGGGATCACGCCCGCAGCGTTGGTGTACATCGGCACGCCCATCAACACCGCCAGCGGCACCGACCACCAGGCCTCCTTGCCCATGAAGCTGGCCATGAAATCCTGCGGCACATAGCCGTGAATGGCTGCCCCGATGGCGATGCCGGCCAAGATATAAGGCCAGACCTTACCGACGATCTCTTTAACAGCGGCAAAACCTGCTTCAATGCGGTCGGCCAATGTGGTCTCGGCGGCCTCGTAGCCGGCCGACATCTTGGGCATGTCGCGCACCCAGTCTTCCAGGTAGGCTTCCATCTTTAGCCGCCCGATGATCCACCCCGAGACGATGGCCACGCTCAGGCCCAGGCCCAGGTACAGCAGCGCCACCTTCCAGCCGAACATGCCGAACAAAAGCGCTAGCGCCACTTCATTGACCATGGGCGCCGAAATCAGGAACGAGAAGGTCACGCCCAGCGGCACGCCCGCCTGAACAAAGCCGATGAACAGCGGCACGGCCGAGCAAGAGCAAAACGGGGTGACGATGCCCAGCGACGCGGCCATCACGTTGGCCACGCCTTCGGTGCGCCCCGCCAGCAGGGCCCGGGTGCGCTCGGGCGTGAAATAGCTGTTGACCATGCCCATGACAAACACCACCCCGGTCAGCAGCATCAGCACCTTAGGCGTGTCGTAAAAGAAGAATTGCAGCGCGCCACCCAGGTGGCTGTCTCGCGCCACGGGCAAGGCCGCCACCAGGGCTTCGGAGGCGGGTATCAGCATTTGGTACAGGCCCCACCACAGCGCGGCGGCAAGCACCAAAAAAACCAGGGGCTGGCGTTTCGGCCAAGTGGCGGCAAAGCGGGTGATGTGGGGCGTCATACCTGGGAAGACGAGCCCCGCCGCCAAAAGACGCAGATCAGCCCCAAAAAACTGGGGCGTCCCAAAATGGTCAGGGCGGTGTGGCGTCGGGCAGCGGCGGCCGAGGCACGAAGTCCTCCACCTGGCCCTCAGGGCTCAAAGACACTTGGCAAGCGTGCGCCATGCGTTCATGCAGACGCTGGCGGGCGCGCTGCACCCGCGATTTGGCACCCGACAAGCTCAGGCCCTTGAGCCGCGCAAACTCCGCCTGGGGCATGCCTTGAAGATCGCAGCACTCAATGGCCTCGCGGTCCTGCGCATCCAGCTCAGACAGCACCCGAGGTATGCACGCGGCCAAGGCGTCCACCGGGTCCAGCGGGGTGGCTTCGTCGGGCAGGTCCCAAGCGTCGGCCGACACGGTCTGCACGGGGTGGGCGGCCGCTCGCAGCCGGTCGATCAAGGTGTTGCGCGTCACCTCAAACAACCAGGCACGAGGTTGCGCCACCGCTGTCAATTGCGCCTCGTGTCGCAAGACCTTGATAAAGCTGTCTTGCAGCACATCCTCCACGTCGGCAGCCACCGACAACTTGCCGCGCAACCAAGCCCGCAATTCCGGCTCGTGCCGAGCCCAAAGGGACAACAAAGTGCTCATGGAGGACGTTTCACCTTTCAGCGCAAAAGCAGTGTTGGCACACGCGCCGCCTTCAGCAGCGCCGTGGTTTGGCTGCCCAAGAAGAGCTGGCGCAGGGGCGAGTGAGTGTAGGCACCCATGATCAGCAGGTCTATGCCTTGCCGCTCCACGGCGTGGTGAATCACCAGCTCGGGCGCACCCGGCTCGCTGCCCACACTCACCTCAAACCCCGCCTGCGCCAGGGTCTGGCGCGCCCACTCCAACGCAGCCGCTGCGTCGCTGTGTGGCTTACCTGCCATCAGCACCTGCACCGGCAAGCCCTTGAACAGCGGACTGGCCGCCACCATCGCCACACCTTGGCGCGTGATGGCACTGCCGTCAAATGCGATCAGCACCCGCTCGGGCCGCTTGAACGGCCCCGTCACGGCCAGGATGGGGCGTTGCAATGTGCGCACCGTCCAAGCCACATGACGGCCCAAGCCCTGTGGCGTACCCTGGCCCGAAGCCCCACGCGCACCCAGCACCAGCAGGCGAACGTCGGCCTGTTGCTCGCTCAGCGTCTCGGTCAAGTCGCCGTGGCGCTGGCGTGTGTCCACGGTGCGCGCGCCAGCCGCCTCAGCACGTAGGCGCAAGGCATTCAAAAACACACGCGCTTGCTCGCGCTCTGTGCGGGTGCGGGTGGCATCTGCCTCGCTCAACGCCTTCAGCAAGTGCGCCTCCGCCTGCGCGCCCAGGGCACCGCTGTGGTCTTGCTGGCCCGTTAAGGCCGGGTGGCGCTCGATGATGTGCAACAACTCCATGGGCGCGGCCAAACGGGTGGCGGCCCAGGCTGCGTAATCGGCCACAGGCTCGGCCTGGGGTGAGAGGTCAACGCAGGCCAGTACCTTTTTGTCTTGATGTGTCATGGTCATGCTCCTGCTCAATGGCCCAGCAACAGGTCGTCGGCATCGTCTTTGTCATGCACCGCAAACTTGTCCACCAGGGTAGCGCTAGCCTCGTTCAAGCCGATCACTTCGACCTCCGTGCCCTCGCGGCGTAGCTTCAGCACCACCTTGTCCAGCGCGCTCACGGCGGTAATGTCCCAAAAATGCGCGCGGCTCACATCAATGCGCACCGTGTCCACCACTTCCTTGTAATCAAAGGCATCGGCAAAGCGCTCAGCGCTGGCAAAAAACACCTGGCCCGTGATGGTGTAGGTGCGGGTGCGCCCCTCGTCTTCGGCCTGCGAGCGCACACGCAAAATCTGCCCCACTTTGTGCGCAAAGAAAAACCCCGACAGCAGCACGCCCGTCAGCACGCCCTGCGCCAGATCATGGGTGGCCACCGTCACCACCACCGTCGCCAGCATCACGGCGCTGGAGCTTTTGGGGTGCTCTCGCAGGCTCTTGATGGAGCCCCAGTTAAAGGTGCCGATCGACACCATGATCATCACTGCCACCAAGGCAGCCATGGGGATCTGCTTGACCCAGTCGCCCAAGAACACCACCAAAATCAGCAGCACCACACCGGACACCAAGGTCGACAAGCGCCCACGGCCACCCGACTTCACGTTGATCACGCTCTGCCCAATCATGGCGCAGCCGGCCATGCCGCCTAAAAACCCGGTGGCGATATTGGCAACGCCTTGGCCCACGCACTCCCGATTCTTGTCGCTCTTGGTGTCGGTCAAGTCATCCACGATGGTGGCCGTCATCAAAGACTCCAGCAAACCCACCACCATCAAGGTCAGTGAGTAGGGCAGGATGATCCGCAGCGTCTCCCAGTTCAGCGGCACGTCCGGCAGCAAAAACACCGGCAGGCTGTCGGGCAGCGCACCCATATCGCCCACGCTGCGAATGTCCAGCCCCATCCAGATCGAAAACGCTGTCAGCACCACAATCGTCACCAAGGGCGAGGGCACGGCACGGGTCAAGTAAGGCAGGCCATAAATAATGCCCAAGCCCGCCGCCGTCATGGCCCAGACCTGCCAGGTCACGCCCGCCGTTTGCGGATTCAGCTCGGGCAGTTGCGCCATGAAGATCAAGATCGCCAGCGCATTCACAAAGCCCGTCACCACCGAGCGCGAGACAAAGCGCATCAAGCGCCCCAGTTGCACCCAGCCCGCGATCATCTGCAGCACGCCCGTCAGCACCGTAGCGGCCAACAAATACTGCAAGCCATGGTCCTTCACCAGCGAGGCAATGACCAAGGCCATCGCACCCGTGGCGGCCGAGATCATGCCGGGCCGCCCGCCCGCAAACGCAATGATGGTGGCGATCGAGAACGAGGCATACAGCCCCACCTGAGGGTCTACCCCGGCGATGATTGAAAACGCAATCGCCTCAGGGATCAGCGCCAAGGCCACCACCAAGCCCGCCAACACATCGTTGCGGACATTGCCAAGCCAGTCTTGGCGCACAGTTTGAAGAGACATATCTGAAAGAGTCAGCCGCAGCCACCAGGCAGAGCGCCCAGGCCGGGTCATTAAAAAAGCCAGCGCCGCACGCGCGGTGCGGGGGGCAGCAAGGGGCCAGTGGCCACCGCGCAAAAAGCGGTGGTCAAGCAGCTCAAGTCACGGGGGTGTGACCGAGAAAAAATGGCCGCGTGCCAGCCCTGCGCCCGCATACGACGGCGGGCGGGCAATAGCGACGGCAAGACAGCAACCCATGCCGGGCATTCTAGGGCTGCACAGGCCACCGGCCCACTATCATTCCGCCATGCACCCCAATTACTCAGGGACACCCGTGTCCACCCACATCGGCAGCGGCCACCGTGCCGCCATCAGCACTGACGATGTAGCCCACACCCCCGACGCCACCCACGCAGCGGCACAGGCTTTTATTCAGCGTTGGCAAGCCAATTCGCTCAGCGAGCTGGCCACTTCGCAAAGCTTTGTCAACGAGCTGTGCGCGCTCTTGGGGGTGGAGCCCCCCGCGCACGAACCACACTACCAGTTTGAGCGGCCGATCACCTTTCACCATGGTGACGGCAGCACCAGCGCGGGCCGGGTGGATTGCTACAAGCGCAGCCACTTTGTGTGGGAGAGTAAAAAGCTCAAAGCCGGTGTGCAGGCCCAAAAGGTGGGCAGCGCCACCACCAAAGCCTTTGACGACGCCCTGCTGCGGGCCCGCCAGCAAGCCGAAGATTACGCCCGCGCCCTGCCTGCGGCAGAAGGCCGCCCGCCCTTTGTGGTGGTGGTCGATGTGGGGCATGTCATCGAGCTGTACGCCGAGTTCACCCGCTCCGGCGCCACCTACACCCCCTTCCCCGACCCACGCAGCCACCGCATCCGCCTGGCGCAATTGGCCGACCCCGCCATCCGCGCCCGCCTGCGCGCCCTGTGGCTGGACCCGCTCAGCCTGGACCCGGCCCGCACCAGCGCCAAAGTCACCCGCGCTGTGGCCGCCGAGCTGGCCGACCTGGCCAAAAGCCTTGAAGCCAGTGGCCATCAGCCGCAGTGCGTCGCAGCCTTTTTGACCCGCTGCCTCTTCAGCATGTTTGCCGAAGACGTGGGCCTGCTGCCCGCCGCACCGGGCGGCGTGGGCAGCTTTGTGCACCTGCTCAACACCCACCGCGAACAGCCCGCCACGCTCAGCCAAATGCTGCGCGTGTTTTGGGCCAGCATGGACACCGGCGGCTTCAACGCCGCCATTGCCCAAACCGTGCTGCGCTTCAACGGCAAGCTCTTCAAAGGCGCGGCCGAAGACGGCTATGCCCTGCTGCTGACCGCTCCGCAAATCGACGGCCTGCTGCGCGCCGCCCAAGCCAACTGGCAAGAGGTGGAGCCCGCCATTTTTGGCACCCTGCTAGAGCGTGCGCTGGACCCACAAGAGCGCCATGCCCTGGGGGCCCACTACACGCCCCGCGCCTATGTAGAGCGCCTGGTGCTGCCCACCGTGGTGGAGCCCCTGCGCGCCGACTGGGCCAATGCCCAAGCGGCGGCGGTGCTGCTGGCCCGCGAGGCCGACACCCTGGAGGGCAAAAAGCGCGAGGCCAAGCTGGCCGAAGCCCGCGCCGAGATCCAGCGCTTTCACCACCAGTTGTGCACCACCCGCGTGCTCGACCCGGCCTGCGGTAGCGGCAACTTCCTGTACGTCACCATGGAGCACCTCAAGCGCCTGGAAGGCGAGGTGCTCAACCAGCTCGAAGCCCTGGGCGAAACCCAAGACAAACTCAGCCTAGAGGGCGAAACCGTCACCCTACAGCAATTTTTAGGGATAGAGCTGAACCCCCGCGCCGCCGCCCTGGCCGAGCTGGTGCTGTGGATAGGCTGGCTGCAATGGCATGTGCGCACCCGCGGCCTGGGCAGCGTGGCCGAGCCCGTGGTGCACGACTACAAAAACATCGAGAACCGCGACGCCGTGCTGGCCTATGACCGCATAGCACCCGCCCTGGACGCGCAAGGCCGCACCCTCACCCGCTGGGACGGCGTGAGCTTCAAAAAGCACCCCGTCACGGGGGAGGACGTGCCGGATGAGGCGGCGGTGGTCTTGCAATACGCCTACGTCAACCCGCGCCAAGCGGTGTGGCCCGTAGCCGATTTCATTGTCGGCAACCCGCCGTTTATTGGGGCCAGCCCCATGCGCGCGGCCTTGGGGGACGGCTATGTTCAAACCCTGCGCGCCACCTGGCCCGAGGTGCCCGAGAGCGCCGACTTTGTGATGTATTGGTGGCACCATGCCGCCGCCCAGGTGCGCGCAGGCCAAGCCCAGCGCTTTGGCTTCATCACCACCAACAGCCTGCGCCAAACCTTTAACCGCCGGGTGGTTGAAGCGCATGTGAACGCGCCCAAAAACCCGCTGACCCTGAGCTTTGCCGTGCCTGACCACCCGTGGGTGGACAGTGCGCAGGGCGCGGCGGTGCGCATTGCGATGGGTGTGGGTGAGGCTAGGTTAGCTGCAGAGAGCGTGGAACCATCGTTGGGGCGCTTGTTGACAGTTACCGATGAATGCCCCACCGAGGGAGGCGAGGTAGATGTGGTGCTAGACGAGCGACGTGGTCTGTTACATGCCGACTTACGGCTGGGCGCAAACGTCAATGGAGCGAAGCGACTGCGTGCAAATGAAGGGCTGTCGCATGAAGGTGTGAAGCCACACGGAATGGGATTTGTCGTGACGGCTGAGCAGGCAGCCAAGCTTGAGCCGAATGCACCGATCAAGATCTATCGCAACGGGCGTGATCTCGTTGATAAGTCTCGCAACGTAAAGATCATTGATCTATATGGACTCACTGCTGACGAAGTTCGTGAACGCTACCCTGCGACATTTCAATGGGTTCTCGAACGAGTCAAACCCGAGCGCGACTTGAATCAGCGAGCAACGAGGCGCGATGTTTGGTGGATATTTGGCGAACCATGTAGCAAGCTCAGAGCGGCCCTCCCACCGTTAAGGCGTTACATCGCGACTGTGAAGACAGCCAAGCATCGAATTTTCCAGTTCCTCGATGTGGACGTTTTGCCTGACAGCAAGTTGATTGCGTTGACCATTGAGTCAGGAGATCAACTAGGTGTGCTTTCGAGCGTGGTGCATGTGGTTTGGGCCACAACTGCAGGTAGTCACCTCGGGGTCGGAAACGACCCGACGTACGTCAAGACGGCATCCTTTGAAGCGTTCCCCTTCCCCTCTGACGACACCGGTCTCACCCCCGCCCTCACCGAGCGCATCCGCCAACTCGCCGAGCAGCTCGACGCCCACCGCAAAGCCCGCCAAGCCGCGCATGAGTCCGTCACGCTCACCGGCCTCTACAACGTGCTGGACAAGCTGCGCCGAGCCGAGCCCCTGAACGCCAAAGAAAAGCTGCTGCACGAACAAGGCCTGGTGAGCGTGCTGCACAGCCTGCATGAAGAGCTGGATGCCGCCGTGCTGCAAGCCTATGGCTGGGCCGACCTCGGGCCTGTGCCCTGGGCCGACGACGCCGCCCGCGCCACCTGGACGGAAACCCTGCTCACCCGCTTGGTGGCCCTCAACGCCCAACGTGCCGCCGAAGAAGCCGCAGGCACCATCCGCTGGCTGCGCCCCGAGTTTCAAGACCCCGCCCGCCGCGCTGCTGCCCTGGCGGCGCAGGCCGCAGCAGCCGCTGCCGATGCGGGCACAGCAAGCACCGCTGTCGGGGGCGAGGCCGGTCTGTCGCCCGCTGCCACCGCCACGCCCCAGCAAGTGGGCCTGGACGGCCTGCCCACCGCCGCCGAGGCCCGCGCCCAAGCGGCCCAAGCCGAGCGCGCCGCACACGCCGCACAGGGCGAGCCCGAGGACGACAGCGACGCTGCCGCCACCTCAGCCGCCAGCCCCACCCCAGCCCCCACCGCCCCAGCCTGGCCCAGCACCCTGCCCGAGCAAGTGCGCGCCGTGGCCCAACTGCTCAGCACCAGCCCCGCCGCCTTGCCCCTGCCCGCCATCGAAGCCAGCTTCAAAGGCAAAGGCCCCTGGAAGAAAGGCCTGCCCCGCATCCTCGACACCTTGGAAGCCCTGGGCCGTGCAAGGCAAGAGGGGGGCGGGTGGCGGGGGTAACCCGGCTTCAGACCAGACCCGCAAAACGATCCGCAAATCAAGGCACCTGAAGCGGGTGAATGATTTGGAGCATCAACGACTTAGGGGCGGATGGCAGATCCGCAGAAACATCTGCGGCGGTGCCCTCGGGCCATGGACATTGGCAGTCCTCACGCACTTCATCGACAATCTGGCAGACACCTCACTGGAGCCACAGCAGCATGTTGCAGCGTTTGTATATCCACAATTTCAAGACCTTCCAGAACTTTGAATTCAAACTGGAAGGCAAGAACTCTTCACTATTGCTTGGCAAAAACGGGGCGGGCAAGTCGTCGGTGGCCCGGGCTTTGCAGGTGCTGCAGAGCATAGGGCGAGGCGTGAACAGGGTTGGTCAACTGGTGACGCCTCGCGATTTCTTTTTGAAGCAAACCGCACTGCCTATGCGCTTGGAACTGGAGGTCGTTCTGGCCGAGGTGAAGTTTCACTACACCTTGGCATTGGAGCTGCCCATCGGCTTTAAAGAACTTCGGGTGCTTGAGGAGCGCCTGATCTGCGACGGCCAGCCGGTGTACGCCAGGGAGCAAGCCCAGGTGTCCTTGCGCAAAGCCTCAGACGCGGAAAACGACGCGCGATTCTTGGTGGACTGGCACGTGGTGGCGCTGCCCTTGATACAAGTGCAGTCAGAGAGCGACCCGGTGCATGCATTCAAGACATGGCTGGCCAATATGGTTGTGATTGCCCCGGTTCCCCAGTTGATGGTCGGGGAGTCAAGCGAAGAATCGTTGTGGCCTCTGGCAAACGCCGGCAACACGGTGGACTGGTTGGCTGGCCTTCTGGGTCAATATCCAGCAGCCTATGCCGACATCAATGGGTACCTGAAAGAGGTGATGCCCGACCTGCGGGATTTCAAATATGAGATTCTCGGCAAGGAATCTAAGCGCTTGGTCATTCAGTTCAAGACGGATGCGGGAGTCTTTCCCGTGGGCTTTGACGAACTGTCTGATGGTGAGAAGTGCTTCTTCCTTTGCGCCATCATCGTCGCGGCCAACAAAGCCTACGGGCCGATTTTTTGCTTTTGGGACGAGCCCGACAACTATCTGTCATTGGCGGAGGTTGGCCACTTTGTGATGACTCTGCGCAGGGCATTTGAGGCTCAGGGCCAGATCGTGATGACCACCCACAACGAGGAAGCGATTCGCAAGTTTTCCGACGACAACACTTGGTTGCTGGGACGCAAGAGTCACCTGGAGCCGACACAACTGCGCTTGCTTCGCGAGCTGGATGTGGCCTCAGACGTGGCGCAGGCCTTGATGTTGGGGGAGCTGGAGCTGTGAGTGTCAACGTCCATCAACCTCATGTGATCGTGCTGGTCGAAGACCGAGCGGACGAAAAAATCGCCAATGGGTTCCTTCTTGATCCGTCGGTCAAGCAGAGGAACATTCAAGTGCTCAGACCCTCGGGTGGATGGTCCAAAGTACTCGATAGCTTTCTGAAAGATCATGTAGCCGGATTGCGGAAGTGGGCGGGGCGACATCTTGTGTTGTTGATCGACTTTGATGGGAAGATCGAATCAAGGACTGAGAGATTCGCCAGCCAGTTTCCGGAAGATGTTCGAGACCGTGTGTTTCTGCTGGGCACGCGGGGTGAGCCTGAGCAGCTTCGCAAACAATACGGTGACTCGCTCGAAAAGGCCGGTAAGCAGCTAGCGGGCGAGTGCTACCGGGAGGAGACCGATCTTTGGAACCACGCATTGCTCGCCCACAACCTGGCGGAGCGTGCTCGCCTGAATGCCAAGGTGAGGTCCATTATTTTTTGAGGCTTGCGGGCCGCGTGTGCGCATGTGCAAAGGCGCGCTGCGGGCTATCAGGTCAGTCGGATGGGTCATGCCTTGGCCTTCATGCCCCTCAACAAGCTATACGCCATGCCCCCCAGCAGCAGCAAGCCACCCACCAACGCGGCCCAGAGCCAGGGGGTGCCTTCTTTGGGTTTGGTGGATGCAGCAGCCGCTGTGGTTTGGGCCGCCGGGCTGGGCGGGGGCGCAGCGGCGGGCAGGCTGGCCACGCTGCCGTTGCCAGTGGCTTGGGCCGCGCCCAGGGGCATGAGCTGGGCCAGGGGCATGGGAATGCCGGTGGCTTTAGGGTCGCCCCAGCTGATGTTTACGTTAGCAGCATCGCGTGCTAGCACGACGATGTCTCGGCTGCGGCTGCCCAGGCTCAATTGCGGGGGCTGGTTGCCCCATTCTTGGGTGCTGTGGCGGGCTTCTAGGCGCAGCCGGGTGTAGGGGCTGCCGTCTAGGCTCAGCTCGGGGTTGCTGCGTTCGGGCTGGCCGGGCAGGCTCAGCCGGTAGAGGGTGGTGTTCAACAGGGTTTGCCGCTGCATGCCCTGGCTGGGGGGGCTGACTTGGGCGCTGTCGCGGTGGCGGGCAAACAGGCGGTGGTGTCGCTTGGGGCTGGCCGCCAGGGTGACGTCGGTTTCGCCCAGCAGGCTCACGGTGGCCACGGTGTTGGGCTGGGCCAGGCTCAGGCGCACGGCATCCAGCGGCAGGTGGGCGGGCAGGCGCCAGGTGCAGGCGGTGGCGTCACAGGCCGGGGCGGTGGCGGTTTGCCATTGCAGCGGCGGTGGGCTGGGCAGCAGATGCTCATAAGCCTGTATCTCCGCACCGCGCACGCCGGGCGCAGGCCCGTCGCCCAGCCAGCGCAGGCGCAGGTAACGGGCGCGCAAGCCGCCCAGGTCGATTTCGTTTTGCTGCAGGCTTTGGCCTTGGTGCTGAAGCTGGGCCACGGTAGCTTGCGGTTGGGCCATGTGCCAGGTGCGCAGGTCGTCGCTGTGTTCCAGACTCAGGCTGAACAGGCCTTCAGCCTGTGGGTCCAGGGTCAGGGCCAGGCTCAGCAGGTTGCCCCGGGCGGCATGGGTGTCGATGACCCACTCGCGGCTCGTGGTTTGATGGGCCTGGGGTTTGCGCCAGGCCAAGGTGCCGTCGGGCCGCACTTGCAGCAGCAAGAGGGCGGCGTCGGTGGTCTGCGGCGTGGTGGTGGCGGTGGGCAAAGGGAACAGTGGCACCGTGTGGCGCTGCACTGCGGGCGGGGCTTCGCCTGTGGCGTCGGCCCAGGCCCAGGGCAGGGGGCTGCCTTGGGCGCTGCGCACGCGCAGGTCCGAGAGTTCGGCGTCTTGAGCCAAGGGGTAGAGGCCTGCGGGCAGGGTCACCCGGTAATACGGCCCAGGGCCGCTGAGTTGCAGCGGGGCGCTGCCGGGGGTGGCCCCCACCGCAGTGCTGATGAAGCAGGCCAGCAGCGCGGCGGTGTGAACAGTGGTTTTCTTCATGCGGTCTCCGCAGTATTTTTGGGGCTGCCGCTGGGCACAGGCGCAAAGTAGCCCACCAGCAAGAGCAACACGCCCACGCCCATGAAGGAGACGATGCGGTAGAGCCCGCCGCTGTCGGCCAACTCGACAAAGAAGAGCTTGGCCACCACCACGGCCAGCAGCGCCGCCCCGGCCATCCAGGCCGAGCGCGAGCCGCGCCGGTTGCCCAGCACCATCACCACCACGCCCGTCAGCGCCCAGGTGATGGACAGCGCGGCTTGGGCCAGGGTCGAGCCCAGCAGCGTATCCAGCTCCCACGGGATGCCCGCAAGATGGTGGCAAGCGCGCAGCACCGCCCCCGTCAGCAAGGCCAGGCCGGTGCCGCCCCAAACCACCACTTGGGCGCGGCCGTGCAGGCGCAAGGGGCTGGCGTCGGGCAGCGCGCGCTGCCACAGCAACAGAGCCATCAACACCAGGGCATGGCCCAGCTCCAAGGGGTTGAGCAGGGGGATGACGGGCAGGGGCGCGGCGTCTCCGGCGCTCAGCACGTTGGAGGCCCACAACCACGCCAAGCTCCACAGCGCCAAAGGTGCGGCACCCACCTGCAAATAAGCGCGCGGGTGGGCCGCCAGCGGCCAGCGACGCTGCAATGCTGGGTGGCTCAAGGCCCACAGCACGGCGGCGACCACGGCCACGCCACCCAACATGGACCAGGCCGAGCCGGGCGCCGCCCAGCGGCTGAGCTGGCTGCTCAGCTCTTGTGCGGCCAAGGCGGTGAAGAGCCACAGGCCCAGTGGGTGCCAGGCTGAGGCTAGGCGCTGGCCGGGCCATTCTGCCGACCAGCGTTTCAAGCTGAAGAGGTGCCAGCCCAGGGCCAAGGGCCAAGCCAACCAGCCCAGGTGCTCGGAGGGCAACCAAGGCTCACTGCGCCACGCCTGAAGGGCACAGTCCGCGCTCGCGAGTAAAGCCAACAAGGGCAGCACGGCCAGCGTGGCTGCGCCCATCTCGGGCCATTGGCGGCGCTGAGCGATGGCCCGCATCAGCAGCGCACTCAACAGCAGCAGGCCGATCAAGCTGCCCAGCAGCAGATGCTCTTGTCCGGCCCGCTCCAGGGCGTTACTGATTTCGGGCGCCCACGCCCACAGCCACCATACCAGGCCGGCCACCAGTGGCGCCCAACGCATCAGGCCGCTCTCGCACCAAGCCAGGGGCAGCAACATGCGGCTGCTGCCGTCGGCTTGCTCGCGCCGGCGCTGTTGGGCCACGCTGTGCAACAGGCTCAGGCTGGCCAGAGCCACCACGGCTTGCAACAAGCTGCTGAGGAACTGCGGTGTCATGAATGCTGCGCCCGCGTGCCAGGCCTCCCAGCCCACAAGCTGGTCGAAGGAGAGGCTCAGGCCCACCCCTGCGGCAGCCACCTGCAACCCTCCGCTCAGGGCCACAAGCGGCGTCAACACGCCACGCGCACCCGCCCACAGGGTGGCCAGCGCCATCACCGGCCACACCCAAGCCACCGTGGGCCAAGGGGCCACAAACAGCACGGCCAGGTGCAGCAAACTGGCGCCCGCGACCATGCTGAGCAGTTGGGAGAGGCGCCAGTCGGGCGGCAAGCCTCGGGCCTTGGCATCTAGCCAGGTGGGTCGTGCGGCCAACCAGGCTGTGGCGATCAGGCTGAGTGCTATGAACACGGCACTGCCCAAGGCTTGCCAGCCATCGGCCAGCACCGCGCCGCCTTCGGTGGTCGCGGGTTGCACGGCGGCCAGCAGACCCAGCACGGCCAGGCCTTGCAAGGCCAGCACCACTGGGCGCAGCGGCTCGTAGGCCCAGCGCTGGGCGGCTACATACAGCACCAGGCCCAAGGCCGCCGTGCCTGCAGGCGCCCAGATCGGGGGTAGCCAGATCCAGGGCAGCAGGTTGAACGCACCCACCGCCAGCCATGGCAGCACGGCCAGGCCGGTGGCTTCCAGCACGGGCAGGGTGGCAAGTGGGGAGGGGTTCTGCCCTTCGACAGGCTCAGGGCGAACGGCAAGGGCTTCGCCCTGCTGGCGGGCCAGCCACAGCACCACAGCGCAGCTGGCGGCCAGCAGCACCGGGCCGAGGGTGGAGCCCTGCAACCAAGGGGCGTCCGGGTTCAGGCTCAGCGACATCTCGCCCAGCAGTTTCCAGGTGGCACCGCCCAGCACGGCCAGCGCAAACACGCGGGCATAAGGCCGCTGCTGACGCAGTCCCAGCCAGAACATGCCTGCCGCCTCCACGGCCCAAGCCGCACCTGTCCAGCGGCCTTCCAGCCCCAGCGGAATGGCCAGGGTGCCAAACAACACGGCCACGATCACATAGGCCTCAGCCAGCAACATCAGGCCGGGCTGGCGCTGGGCCAGGGCCAGGCGGGCCAGCAGCAAATGAAAGAGCCCAAAGCCGACAGCCGCCAGGGCCGGGCCTAAGGGCATCTCACGCACCAGCAGGTATTGCAGCGCAAAGGCCGAGACGGGCGCGCCAAACACCAGGGCCGAATCGACCCGGCCGACACGCAGCAAGGCTTGGCCCGCCCGTTGGCCCAGCGAGGCGGTGGCGTCCACCCCGCCGTCCAGCAAGGAGCGGCGCGCAAACATCAGGCCTATGCCCGAGAACAGCACGCCAAACAGCAGCAAGAAGGCCTGTGTCACGGCATAGTGATCGGGCGTGTAGCGTGCTTGCGCCCAAGCGCCGGAGAGCGTCAAGGTGCCCACCAGGGCAATCAGGTGCAGCGGCCGCCACGCCTTGAACCAAGCCATGCCCGCAATCCCCAGGTTCAGCACCGTGAGGTAAGTGAACAAGCCCACCGGGCTGGTGGAGCCGGTGGAGACCAGCACGGGCGCGGCAAAGCCTTCGAGCGCGGCCACCACCGCCAAGGCTTGGGCGTTCTGCAGCACCGCCAGCACGCCGCTCAGCACGGTGACGGCCAGCAAAAAGGCAAAGCCCACGCTGGGCTCGATCAGCGGGTGCAGCTTCATCGCCGCCAAGGTGGTCAGATAGAACACCCCGATGCCCGCGCCTTGCAAGATCAGCGCATAGGCTTGGCGCCGCTCGCGCAGCCACCAGCCTACGGCGAGCAAAGCCGCACCGAGGCCTGCAACACCGGCATAGCGCAGGGGGATTGGCACGGTGGTGCGCTCGGCCGCATAACGCAGCAAGAAGGCCAAGCCCAAGAACAGCAGGACCACGCCGACCTTGACCAGCGTGTTGCCGCCCAAGATGAACTCGCGCACCGGCGCGGGCAGGCGCTCGATCAGGCTGGGTTCAGGTGCGGCGGGTGGCGCGGGGATAAAGGCTGGGCGGGGCGCCGGTGCGGCGCTTGCCGCGCTGGAGGCTGCGGTGGGCGCTGGGCTGGCGGATGCCTGTTGAGCTGCGGTGGCCGCAGGCGTCGCAGCAGCGGCAGCAGCAGGTGTGGCCGCCACGGCGGGCAGCGGGGTGGGTGCGGGCGAAGCGCTGCTGACCGCAGCGGGCGCCAAGGGCACACGGGCCACTGGCGAGGGGGTGATCACCAGCGGGGCCGTCACTGGCTTGCCTTCGCTGGGGAGCGTCAGGCGCGACCCTTCGGCAGGCTCAGGGCGAACGGGGGGGGCTGGCGCAGCGGGCTTCACCGTCGCGGTGGGGGTTGCTGCCTGGGCCACTGGCGCGGATGCGGGCGGAGCGCCCGGCGTTATCCCTCTGGCGAGTTGCGTGACTTGGCTTTCCAACTCGCTCACGCGCTGGCCCAGCTTCTGCACTTGGCGGCGCAGCGCAGCCACATCTTCAGGGTCGACGCTCGGGGTCTCGTCCTTAGCGGGGGCGGCGCTCTTGGACATCGCCCCACCCACAAACCACCCTGCCACGGCCATGATCAAGGCCGCCACGGGCGAGATAAAAGCGCCCACTATCAATCCGCCCACGGCGGCTAACCATTTCATCGAACCATCCTCCAAGTCGCCAAGCCTCTGAAAGGGCATGGCGCGCGCCGGTCTGGACCCGAGCCAACTCGGGGTGCCAGCGCTTCTTCAAAGGATGCTAACTGCTCGGTGAGGGCGGCCTGTGGGCAAACTGCGCAGAAGCGTGCAGTGCCCCCTAGCGTGTTGCGGCGTGATACCTCAGGGCTTGACGCTGGTGCTGTGCGTTGCCGTGTTGTTGGCCGCGATAGGGTCCGGCGTGCTGCTGCTGAGCGTGGCGGTGCTGCTGAACCTGCCCTTGGCCGTGGGCTGCACCTGGACTTGCACGCTGGCGCTGGCACCGGCGGCCAGGTTGCCCAGTGTGCAGCTCAGCGGTTTGGTGGCGGTGCACTGGCCTTGGCTGGGCACGGCGCTGAGCAGGCTGCCTTTGGCGGGCAGGGCCAGTTTGAGCTTGAGTTTGTTGGCGCTGGCCTGGCCTGCATTGGCCACGGTGACCGTGTAGGTCAGAGTTTGACCCACGCGCACCGGCTCGGGCGTGGCCGTCATAGCCACGCTGGCATTGGCGGTACTAGGGTCGCCGATTTTGGCGGTTTGGCCACCGGCCAGCACCACGCTGCCGTCAGGCGTGAAGGCCAAGCCTGCTGAATTGCTGCCCGGCGCTGTCACTGTCCAGCCGGTGCTGCCGTCCGCGCGCACCTGGGTCAGCGCCATTTGGAACAAGGTGCTGGCGGCCAGATAAGCGTTGTCATCGGCGTCCAGCAGCATTTGGGCATGCAGCAGCAGGGCGTTGCCGGGGCCGTCGGCGTCCATGTTTTGCCACAGCATTTGGCCTTGGGCATTGAACTTGGCAAAGGCGGCACCGGCCGTGCCGCTGTTGGGAAAGCCGCTGAGCACGGCTTGGCCCACGCGGTCGGCCTCGACGCGAAACGCCGCCATGGGGTGGGTGGCGGTCCAGAGCGTCGTGCCGCTGGCGCCCAGCTTGCGCAGCTCGCTGCCCGCCTGGCCATCGGTGCGGGCATTGACGAAGTAGGCCTCGCCACTGGCGGTGGCGGCCACGTCCCCTGCGGTCAGGCTGACATGCCCGGCGCTGGCCCACTGCAATTGGCCGCTGCTGCTGAGTTTGAGGTAGCCGTTGCGGCTGCCGGTGATGCCGCGGCCGCTGACCAGCAGGCTGCCGTCTTGGCCCCACTTCATGTGGAGCGGTGCACCAATGCCGGCGGTGTCGAAGTAGTCCCAGCGCACTTGGCCGTCGGCATCAAAAGCTTTGACGCGGCTCACCAAGCCCATCGGCCCCATGCCCAGGCCCAGCACATAGCTGCGGCCAGTGGCATCGACCAGCACGCGGCGGGTGGACGAGCCATCAAAGCTGTTGTCAAAGACCTGACGCCACAGCAATTGCCCTTCAGGGCTGAACTTCATCAGCACGCTGGCGGCATTGACGGGCGACGAGTAGCCCGAGCGGATGGTGCCGCTGACCCACACCTGGCCCAGCGCATCAGCCGCCACACTGGTCGCCACCTCATGACGGGTGAGGTCGGTGTTGTCGTATCGCGCTTCCCACAGCACCAGGCCGTTGGCATCGCGCTTGGTGACGGTGATGTCTCCCGCCTGGGCATACTCCCACTGGGCGGTGTAGACCTCACCTTGGGCGCTGGTGGCCACCCCCACTGAACCAGGGTAAGACACCCATTGCACGCCGACTGCCGCGTGGGCGCCCAGGGTGGCACCGCACAGGGTGGCGAGGGCCAAAAGGCGGGCGGACAGCGGGATCTGGCGCATGGTGTGGGCTTATTGAAATAGAAGAATGCTCAGTGTCTGCCGAATCGCCGCCCCGCGCGAACTCTGGGTTTGAGCCGCCTCAAGGAAAGCGTCAATCCAAGGCCAAGCCCAGCCGCTTGATCACCGGTGCCCAGCGCTCACGCTCGGCCTCGATCACCCGCTTAAAGTCTGCCGCGCTGCCGCCCACCGGGCTCAGGCCTTGGGCGTTCATGGTGGCGCGCACGGCGGGGTCTTGCAAGGCAGCGTTGACATCAGCATTGACCTTTTGCACCACCGCCTCGGGTGTGCCTGCGGGCATCAGCAGGCCGTTCCAGGCCAGCGACTCGACCTTGGGATAGCCCATGCTCGCCATGGTGGGCAGCTCGCGCAGGCTCTCCGGGTGCTGGCTACTGCTGACGGCCAAGAGCCGCACCTTGCCATTGCGCACATGGGCCAGCATGGCGGGTGCGACCATGAAGGTGGCTTGGGTCTCACCTTGAGCCACGGCCATGGCCGACGGCGGCGAGCCATTGAAGGGGATGTGCGTGGCCGTGAGCCCGGCCTCGGCCAAGAACAGCTCCATGGTCAGGTGGGCCGAGCTGCCCACACCCAGCGAGGAATAGCTCCAGCCCTGGGGCTGGGCCTTGGCCCAGGCGATGAAGGCTTTGACATCTTGGGCGGGGACTTTGTCGGTGCTCACCGCCAGCACATTGGGCTGCGAGGTGGTCATCACCACCGGCACCAGGTCTTTCACCGGGTCATACGGCACTTTTTTGTACAGAAACGGTGCATAGGCCACCGGCCCGTTGAAGCCGACGGCCAGGGTGTGCCCGTCGGTGGCTTTGGCCGCCACATCCACGCCCAGCATGCCACCCGCACCGGCCTTGTTCTCGACCACCACCGGCTGGCCCCAGCGGTCTTTGAGCTTGTCGGCCAAGAGCCGGGCAATGATGTCCAGCGAGCTGCCGGCCGGGGCCGGCACGACGACGCGCACGGGCTTGGTGGGCCAGGCCACGCCTTGCGCAGTGGCGGTCAAGGGGCTCAGGGCGGCGCACACGGCGGTGCACAACAGCAGGCGGCGATGCATGGAAACCTCGTCAATCAAGGGGGGGTTGGAGTTTGAAGTATCCGCCACCCGCCAAGGGCTGGGTGGGCGCGACGCCGCTGCCCGGCCGAGCCAAGCAAAACTTCAAGAGGTAGTTCAAGATCCACTTGGCTTGGGCCGCATCGCCCCACGTGCCTTCGGTCAACACCGCCGTCAGGGACGTTGACGCTGGTTCTGCTGAATCACGGGGCCGCAGCAGCAGCGTGAAAACATCGCCGCCGTCCTCTTTGATCAGGGCGGTCTCGGTGCGGGCCAGGTGCGCCACCTGCCGACTTGGGCGCAGCACCGCGTCACGGGTCGTCACTTCCAACTCACAGTCTTGATGCAGTCGGTACTGCCGTTGGGGTTGGAGGTGCGGACGTTCGGCGATGGCGTTCAAGGCGGCCAGCGCCTCGGCTTGGCTCATCTGCATATGAAGATTGAGACTCTCCTCTTCCTCGGAATAGCCGTCCGAGCACCCCACCAGCACAGCGAGCAGGGCCGTCCACAGCAAGCGTCCTTTCATGGCGTGACTCAGCCCTGCGACGCCAAGTCGGCCTCATCAGAGGGCAACTTGACCGCCAGCACCTTGTCGATGGTTCGGCCATCCATGTCGATGATCTCCAGGCGCCAGCCTTCCCAGACCACGGCATCGGATTCCTTGGGCAGACGGCCTGTGAGTAGCATCATCAAGCCACTGAGGGTGTGATAGCGGCCACGCTCCTCGTCGGGCACGCTGTCCAGCCCCAGCCGATCTTTGAGCTCTGGCACCGGAATGTGCCCGTCCAACAGCCAGGAACCATCGTCCCGCTGCACCGCCCAGGAGGTCTCAGGGTCACGCGGATTGAACTCTCCGGTGATGGCCTCGATCAAGTCCTTGAGCGTCACGATGCCCTGGACTTCACCGTACTCATCAATGACAAAAGCCATCTGCACGCCAGACTCTCGGAAGTTGTCGAGCAACTCCATGCCGGTGATGGTCTCCGGCACGAACAAGGGGTCTTGCAGGGCTTGCAGCTCCAGCTCCCGTTGCTGCCCCATGAGGGCCGAGGCCAGCCACTTGCGCGCATTGACCACGCCCACCAACTCTTTCCAATCTGATCGCACCACGGGAAAGCGGGCATGACTGGAGGCGTCAATCCGGGCCATGTTCTCGGAGAATGGCAAGTCCAGGTCGAGCATCACGACATCGCTGCGCGGCACCATCAGAGAGCCGATCTGCCGATCATCTAGGCGAAACACATTGCGCACCATGGTGTGCTCATGCGACTCGATGGCGCCCGAGGTGGTGCCTTCGGCCAACATGGCGTGAATCTCTTCTTCGGTGACGGCGTTGGAGGTGCCCTCACGCACTCCCAAAAGCTTGAGCAAGGCGCGGGTGGATACCGAGAGTAGCAGCACAAAAGGCTTGGTGGCGATGGCCAGTCCATTGATCGGTCTGGCGACCAGACGGGCCAAAGTCTCAGGATGCGACTGACCAATGCGTTTGGGCACCAACTCACCCACCACGATCGAGAAGTAGGTGATGGTGACCACCACCAAACCCGTGGAGAGGTAGGTGGTGTAGGGCTCAGCCAAGCCCAAGCTGGCCAACCAGACAGACAAAGGCGCAGCCAATGCCGCTTCACCCACAATGCCGTTCAGCACCCCGATGGAGGTGATGCCGATCTGGATCGTGGACATGAAACGGGTGGGGTCTTCGCCCAAAGTCACGGCGGCTTGGGCAGACTTGTCCCCCTCGTCAATGAGCTTCTGCAGGCGTGCCTTGCGGGCGGAAACCAGGGCCAGCTCCGACATGGCAAACAAGCCATTGAGCAGGATCAGCGCGACGAGTATGAGTATTTCCATAAGGGGTCTGGGCCAGAGGGCTCATGCGGGCGATGAGCGCTCCATGCCGGAAGAGGGCCGCTTTCGCGGCGCAGAACATGCTCTGCCCGAGTCGGGCGGCGAAGAGAGTGGAGTGGCGAGGCGCCTCAGCCCCTCTGGTTCAGGTGGCTGGGCTCGCGGCAGGCGAGTCAGCTTATGTGCCGAGGTGGCCGCTGAGGGCTCTTAAGCACGGCCGAGAGGGGTGGTTCCCATCCTAAGTCTAGAGGCCGTGTTGGTAGACCTTCGGCTTGCAGCAGCGCTGTAGGACTGGCCATGAACTCAGGGAGTTCCGGTTGGGAGTCCGTCAGTCCGTGGTCTGCCGCAGCGCCCATCAGGTCGCCTGTATGCGCCGGGTGCCTAAGATCGTCAGCCAGGCTCGCTAAGCTGGGGGCAGACGCACGCTCTGGGTGATGCACATGGATATGGCCAAACGCAAAAAACCCCACACTCAGCAAGAAGTGCAGGGTATAGGCGAGGATGAACCAGCGGCGCATGTTGTCCGGGATTCTACCCAGGGCGGAAAAAAGCCGCCTTGCGGCCAGTGACCGAAGGCGGCTGTTAACGCGGTGCCCCAGCACCGCGCTCTTGCTCAACTGAAAAGGATGACCTTGCGGATCAGGGGTACAGGCCACGCTCTTCGCGGGCGGTGAGGATGCGCTCGCAGGCCACGGCAAAGGTGGCGGTGCGCAGGGTGATCTTGTGCTCGTCGGCCACAGCCCAGATGCGCTTGAGCGCGTCAACCATGATTTTGTCCAGGCGCACATTGATCTCGTCTTCGCTCCAGAAGAAGCTGGAGAAATCCTGCACCCATTCGAAGTAAGAGACGGTCACGCCACCGGCGTTACAGATCACATCAGGCACCACCAAAATGCCACGGTCGGCCAGCACGTCGTCGCCCGAGCCCAGGGTCGGGCCGTTGGCGCCTTCGAGCACCAGCTTGGCGGTGATGCGGCGGGCGCGCTCAGCGGTGATCTGGCCTTCCAAAGCAGCCGGGATCAGGATGTCGCACTTGACATCCCAAAACTCCTCGGCGTTCATCACCTCGCCGCCCTTGAAGCCGCCCACGCCACCCGTGGCGCGCACATGCGGCATCAGTTCAGCCAGGTCGAAACCGTTGTCATTGAAGATGGTGCCGGAGTGGTCTTGGATGGCGACGATCTTGGCGCCGGCCTGCACAAACAGCTCGCCTGCGGCGGAGCCCACATTGCCAAAGCCTTGCACGGCGACGCGTGCGCCTTGCAGCTCAAGGTTGATGCGGCGGGCGGCTTCACGGCCGGTGACAAACACGCCCCGGCCCGTGGCCTTGACGCGGCCCAGCGAGCCGCCCAAGTGGATGGGCTTGCCGGTGACCACGCCGGTCGAGGTGCCACCGACGTTCATGGAGTAGGTGTCCATCATCCAGGCCATGATCTGGCCATTGGTGTTCACGTCCGGCGCAGGGATGTCTTGCTGCGGGCCGATGATGAGACCAATCTCGCTGGTGTAGCGGCGGGTCATCTTCTCCAGCTCTTTTTGCGACAGCTTTTTCGGGTCGACCCGGATGCCGCCCTTGGCACCGCCATAGGGCAGGTTGACGGCGGCGGTCTTGACGCTCATCCAGGCCGACAGGGCCATCACTTCTTCGAGCGTCACATCGGGGTGGTAACGCACACCGCCCTTGCCGGGGCCGCGCGACATATTGTGTTGCACGCGATAACCCTCAAAGTGGGCCACGCTGCCGTCATCCAGCTCGATGGGAACGTCCACGATCAAGGCCCGCTTGGGGCGCTTCAGGGTCTCCACCCAGCGCGCCAGGTGGCCCAGATAGGGCGTGACCTGATCGACCTGCATGAGGTAGGTGCCCCAAGGACTGTCGGGGGTGGGGGTGACGAAAGACAGATTGCTGATCATGGGAAGAAATCTCCTGGGTGTAGAAGGGCGTGTTCACTCGCCTTGTGAGTCAGTGTCAACGCATGGGTGAGCACTCTAGACGGGGTCGGGCCGAATTTGTCACTGAGCCTCATGCAAGATATGCATAGTCTCTGCGGTGGGGCTTTATGCCGCGTGAGTGTTGACCCTGATTCCAGCGCTCAGGCTGCCCTGGCGTTGTGGCTCATTACACTGCCCACATGAGCACTTCTGACACTCCTTCTTTGGCCCCCCTGCGGGTGGCGTTCGTGGGCGGCGGCAATATGGCGCGTGCCATCTTGGGTGGGCTGCTGCAAGCGGGCTGGCCTGCGGCCTCACTGCAAGTGGTGGAGCCTTTTGCTGACACCGCTGAGGCGCTGCGCCGTGACTTCAACATCCGCGTTCATACCGCCGCCACCGCCGCCTTGGCCGAGGCACAGATCGTGGTTTGGGCGGTCAAGCCGCAACTCTTCAACGAGGCGGTCGCACCTTGCCAGGCTCACATCAGCGGCGCATTGCAGCTCTCTGTGATGGCCGGTTTGCGTAGCGATGCGATTGCTCGCGCCAGCGGTAGCGCCCGCGTGGTGCGTTGCATGCCCAATACCCCGGCGCTGATCGGCCAGGGCATGACGGGCCTGTTCGCCAGCCCTGCCGTCACCGAGGCTGAGCGCGACGCTGCCCAAGCCCTGCTGGCCACCACCGGCAAAACCCTGTGGGTCGAGCGCGAGGAATTGCTGGATGCTGTGACCGCTGTGTCGGGCTCCGGCCCGGCCTATGTGTTCTACCTGCTTGAGGCCATGACCGAAGCCGGCGTGGCCCAGGGCCTAAGCCCCGAACAGGCCTACGCCCTGGCCCAACAAACCGTGGTGGGCGCCGGCGCCTTGGCCCAGCAAAGCAGCGAGCCTCCCGCCGTGCTGCGCCAGCGCGTGACCTCCAAGGGCGGCACTACGCACGCTGCCATCACCGCCTTGGACGAGGCCGGGGTCAAGGCCAGCTTTGTGGCCGCGCTGGGGGCAGCAGGCCGCCGCGCCCAAGAGCTGGGTGACGAGTTTGGGGCGGTGGCCTGAGCATGGCGCACCAGGTCATCCCCGGCGAGCAGGCCCGGCAGTTCTATCGCACAAACCCCTGGGCCAAGTGGCCCACGCGAGACAAGCCCGACCGCCTCTCGCCCTTGGCAGAGCCCGCTACGGGGCCGCTGTTTGGGCTGTCTGGCCGAGAAAAAGTCTTCTGCATCGGCTCGTGCTTTGCGCGCGAGATTGAGGAAACCTTGAGTCGCCGAGGCTTTGAGGTCTTGTCCTTGCGGCGGGACTTCCCGCGCTCACCGAACCGCGGCCTGCCTGACCGCAATATGTTCAACAAGTACAACGTTGGCACGGTGCTCAACGAGCTTCGCTGGGCTTTTGGGGCCCCGGGCAGTTATCGGCATGAAGATGTGTTGTTGAGCTTGCCCCACAACCAGTTGGTGCAGGACTTACAACTCCAAGGTGAGGCCTATGCCGAAGAGTGGGGTTTTGCGGTGGCCTTTCGGGAGGCGTTCAACCGCTTCTTCGCCACCATTGCCCACGCTGATGTGGTGGTGCTCACCCTGGGCTTGAGTGAAGCGTGGTTTGATCGTCAGACCGGGCTTTACCTGAATGCCGCGCCCACCGAACACATGGTGGCGGTCTGCCCAGGGCGCTTTGAGCTGCATGTGCTGGATGTCCCCGCCACGGCCGCCATGCTCGACGAGATCGACGCCATTTTGCAGGCCCATCTCAAGCCCGATTTCAAGCTGCTCATCACCGTCTCGCCGGTGCCCTTGGCGTCGACCTTCCGGGACCAAGATGTGCTGGTGGCCAACACCTATTCCAAGGCGGTGCTGCGGGCCTGCGTGGATGGCTTTGTGCAGCAACGGCCCCACGCGCGCTACTTTCCGAGCTATGAGTTCGTCACGCTGAGCCAGCCCGAGCTGGTCTGGCGGGCGGATGACTTTCGGCATGTGGACACCCAGTTTGTGGATTACCTGATGGCCTCGGTGTTGAATGGTGTGGAGGGCCTGGAGACCGAAGCCACCCAGAGCCGTGCAGCCGCCCGCCAGAAGTTGCTGGCCAGCAAGCACCCTTCTCGCAGCCTCTGGGCTGGTGGTTGGGCGCGCTGGTGGCAGTGCCTGAGCCAAGCCTGGAAGCGCCACCGCAAGCAGCAGCGGCTGGCCCGCAAAACCGTGCGCAGCCACCTGGACCGCTGGGATGGCCAACGCCTCCAAGGTTGGGCCTATGACGAGCGGCACGCCCAGCCCGTGGAAGTTGCCCTCTGGGTCAATGATCGGCCCTGGACGAGCACCCTGGCCGACCAAGAACGCATGGATGTGGCTGCTGCCTTTGGCCCGGAGCGCTTGCACTGCGGATTCGTCTTCGCCCTGACAGCGCTGCCCCCTGGGGCCAAGGTGTTGACCTTGCGTGTGGGGGACGTGTTGCTCAAAACCATTCCGCTGAACGCCGCCGCAGATTGATCCTGTCAGTCCTGACAGTGCCGCATCGCTCACCGGCTTGCTGCAATGCAGGTGTGCGCAATGTTGCGCACGTTCTGCAGATGGGAGATTGAATGACAACCGTAAACCTCGTTGCACTGCGAGAGCTGAGCTTGGCCGAGCCGACCCAAGCGGTGGGCGGCGCGCGTAGCGCTGTCAGCGCAGCATTAGGGCCAGCGCCATGCCCGCAAACACCGCCAAGCCTACCCAGTGGTTGAGGCGGAAGGCCTTGAAGCAACCGTCGCGATCACGGTCTTTGATCAGGGTGTAGTGCCACAGCGCTTGCGCTGCGCCCAGGGCGGTGCCCAGCAGGGCCACATGGCCCAAGCCCAGCATTTGGCTGAGCAGGGCCCAACTGCCGAGGTAAACCACGTAAAACGCCATCACGCCCAGCACATCAAAGCGGCCTAAGGTGATGGCCGAGGTTTGGATGCCCACGCGCAGGTCGTCGTCGCGGTCGACCATGGCGTATTCGGTGTCATAGGCCAGCACCCAAAACAAGTTACCCAGCAGCAACCACCAAGCCTGCGGTGGCACAGCGGCGTTCACGGCCTCTAGGCTCCACTCCTGCCCGCCTTGCACGGCCGAGAACGCCATGGGAATGCCAAAGCTGAAGGCTACGCCCAGCACCGCTTGCGGCATGGACAGCACGCGCTTGGCCCAAGGGTAGGCGATGGCGATGAGCAGGGCCGGCACCGACAACATGATGGTGGGCGGGTTGGTGGTGAGCACCAGCCCAAAGGCCAGCAAGGCCAGGCCCGCGCCCAGGAGCAGCGCTTCTTTGACCGAAACTTGCCCACTGGTGACGGGCCGCTGCGCCGTGCGTTTGACATGCTTGTCAAAGTCGCGGTCGGCCACATCATTGATGCAGCACCCCGCCGAGCGCATCAGCACCGTGCCGGCGGTGAACACGGCCAGCAAATGCCAGCCCGGAAAGCCGTCGGCGGCGATCCACAGCGCCGCCAGCGTGGGCCACAGCAGCAAGAGCCACCCGGCTGGGCGGTCCCAGCGGATCAGGTTCAGGTACAGGGCAAAACGGGTGGGCGAAGAGGTGGTCATGGGCAAGCCTGGAGTGGCGTGCCGCATTATCGGCCGGGTCTGAGCCCCCCTTTTGACGGCAGTATTTTCCAATCCAGGTATGAGCCTGAAGCATGCGTGAGTCGATGCCCTGAGCGTCTTGACTTGACCGGGTTAAAACTGGGAGTTTAAGGGGGCGGAGTTTCTGTCTTCTTCCTTGCTTCATACAGGCCCCTGCCAGGCCGCCGGAGGCCTCCCCCCAGCCGCATGTATTTACCCAAATTGTTGCGCTCTTCCGCCCTGATTCAGGCCTGCAATTTACGCCTTGGCTTGTTGAACAACTCAAACAAATCAGCCTTGGCCTTTTGCATCTCTTGGGCCGCTTGCAGATCAGTCTTTGCGTTTGCTTGCGCCACCAGATCGTCCAGCTTGGTGCCCGGTTTGAAGGTGACCAAACCCCGCTCGTTGAGCTGCACCAAGCGCTCCAGCGGCGTCTTTGCATCCCGGCTTTTGTAGACCTTCTTGACCTTGCCTTGGTCGCTCACCACCTCAGTGGCGTACAGGCACGGACGGTGCAAATTGAGCCACGAATTGAACACGCCCTCATAGAACTTGTTGATGGGTTTGGCGTACTTTTGGGGAATGTGGCTGTAGCCCATGTGCTTCCTGACCACGCTGGCGTTTTTGCTCTCGGCCAAGGCGTTGTCGTTGCTTTGGCGCGAGCGTGATTTGGTCTGCTCAATGCGCAGCTTGTCCAGCAACTTGGCCACCTTGTGATTGATGTACTCCGAGCCGTTGTCCGAATGGAAGCCCTCAATGACAAACGGGAACTGCGCCAATACCGCCTCCAGCACCGGTAGCAAAAAGGCCTCGCTGATGCCCTGCACACAAGCCTCAACCTGCCACTGACTCACGCTGTCCACACAGGTGATGTGATAGACCCCTTTGACGCCGTCCAAGTCACCTTGGTGGACGCTGTCAATGCGCACCCAGCCCGCCCGGCCATTGGGGCGTGGCGGATTGCGCACGCCAATGGGGTTGCACACAGGGCGAGTCTTGGTGAAATGAGTGCGCTGGGCTTGGTAGTTATTGCTCTTGCGCAGGTTGTACAGATGCGAGACCGACAGGCCAGCCAATCTCTCGTAACGGGGGTCCCCGTAGACCGTAAAGGCCCGGCGCAGCAGGTGGGCAATAGCGGGGCCGCAGACATCCTCATTGGCCCTATCCACTTGCACGAGCAAGCTGACATCGTCAGCGGTGAATTTACGAGGAAATGGAGCCGCCGGCGCGCTGTAGCGTTTGGTCAGCGGCACGGCCGCGAGCCGGTTCTTGTGCCAAAGCCCCACCAGGCGGGTGATTTGGGCACGGCAGTAGCCGCTGGTGTGGCGCAGGTAGGCCAGCACCACACCGCGCTCCGATTTGTTGCGCTGAGGGTAGTCGAAGCGCTTGAGGACGCGGCTGATGTGGGCATACCGCTCTGAGTCGTCGTCACCTGCTGCGTTTGTGAATTTGACTTCGGGCGTGGCGTCCACGAAGTCCTGAAGTTGCTGGATTGTGCGCAGCTTTGTTTCGTCCATGTTGATCACCATCTTTGGATGATCAAGCCAACAGCAGTGGGGCCTGCGCTACCCCTTCAGGCTCACTTCTGGCTGGAAATACGTCGGCCGTTCAGGCTCATACCTCGTTGGACAAGGCTACGGCTTGCATCGCGGTGACACAGCCCTTACCCTCGGCGGGCTGTCACCCTCTGTTTATGCACCTCAACGACGTTCCTCCCCTGGAAGACTTGGCCGCCTTGCACCCTGCTGCGTCAGGGCCAAGCCCCGAGGGCTTGGATGAGCGCATTCGCGTGCTGCACCAGCGCATCTGTGCTGCGGCACCGGGTGTTGCCCGAGTGGCCTGCGCCTTATATGAGCCCGACACCGGCCTGCTCAAGACCCTGGCCCACAGCACCTGCGAGGGCAAGCCGCTCACCGGCTACCAGTTTGCGCTGGCCCAAAGCCCCAGCCTTTTCAGCCTGGCCCGTGAGCGTCGCACCCGCGTCATCGACGACATCCCCGCCATGCTGCCGGGCCAGTCCGGCCACAGCCGCTGGCTGCGTGAGCAGGGTTACCAAAGCTCCTACACCGTGCCCCTGGAGCACCAGGGCGAGTTCGACGGCTTTGTGTTCTTTGAATCCCGGGAGCCCGCCTATTTCAGCCCGGCTGTCACCGCCCAGCTCGACATTTACGGCCAACTGGTGGCCTTGATGATCAGCCACGAGCTGCTGTCCATTCGCGCCCTGGTGGGTTCAGTGAAGCTGGCGCGTGAATTTGCGCACCTGCGCGATGTCGAAACTGGTGTGCACCTGGACCGCATGGCCCACTATGTGCGTCTGATTGCCCGGGGCGTGGCGGCGCAGTACGACCTGAGTGACGAATTCATTGAACTGCTGTTTCTGTTTGCCCCACTGCACGACCTGGGCAAAGTGGGTGTGCCCGATGCCGTGCTGCACAAACCCAGCCCGCTCAACCCTGAAGAGCGCTGCCTGATGCAAGCCCATGTGACGCACGGCAACGCGATGGTGGCGCGGCTGCTGCGCAGCTTCCGGCTGGAGTCCATGTCTGGCGTCAGCATTCTTCGCCATTTGGTGGCCAGCCATCATGAGCTGCTGGACGGCTCAGGCTATCCCCAGGGCTTGCGGGGCGCGGCCATCCCCATCGAGGCCCGTATCGTGGCGGTGGCCGATGTCTTCGACGCCCTCACGAGTCAGCGCCCCTACAAGCCAGCCCTGGCCCTTGCAGCGCGCCTTTGACACGCTGGACACCATGGTGCTGCGGGGCCAGTTAGACCCCGCCTGTGTGCAAGCCCTGCAAAACGGTGTGGTCGACGTGATGAGCATCATGTCTCGCTTTGCTGAGTAAGCCGGTTGGTCAGCCGCCCTCGGCCACCGCTTTGAGCTTGGCCAGGCCGCGCTCGAAGTCGGGCCCGATCATGGCGTCCATGCTCACAAACACGCTCATCACCTTGGAGACAAAAGGCATGGGGCCGGTCATGCGCCACACCATTTCGGTCTCGGCGCCTTTGGGGCTCAGGGTGTACTCGGCCATGTTCTGGCTGGCGAAGGGCTCGACGAAATCCAGCTTGAGCAGCACCTTGGTGGGAGGGTCCGCACGCATGATCTCCATGCGGCCCTCGCCCACATCGCTATTACCCTTCCACACATAGACCGAGCCCTCGCCACTGGCGGGGCCGGTGAACGTGCGCGTCATGGCTGGGTCCAGGTGCTCCCAGGGCGACCACTTGCCAAACTGCTGAAAGTCCGCCAACAGCGGGTAGATGGCGTCGGGTGCAGCTTTGATGCTGATGCGGCGCTCTACCGCGAAGCTGTCGGGCTTGGTCAGGGCCAAGCCCACCACCACCACCACGCTCAGCGCCAACAGGCCGCCAATGCGCTTGATCCATGTCCACATGTGTGTGCTCCTCGTGTGTGGGCCTGCCGGACGACGTGCAGGTGCCCAAGACATTCTGAGCGCAAGCGGGGGCCGGTGAGCCCCTGCGGACAAAGGGGATACCCTTAAAGGGAACAACAGGCCTCAGGCCGCCAGACGCGGGCCTTCACGGTGCGGTGCGCATTGACGCAGTGCGCCGACCAATGGCGGCAGGCAGGCCACCTGTTGCACGAGGTCGCGAATGCTGGCCAGGCCCGTCTTGGCGCGGATATTGGCCACTTGGGTGCGCACGGTGGCGATCTTCACGCAATGACGCTCAGCGATCTCTTGTGGTGCTTGGCCTTGGCACAAAGCCAGCAAGACTTGCTCTTCACAGCGAGAGAGCTGGTATGCCCGGGCAAAGGCTTGAGCGGCCAGAGCGCTGACCACCTGCCGCCGCGCCATCACGACCAGCACAGCCGCCATACCGCCATGTGCTGAGCGCTGCGGCACCACTGACAAACGCACCCCTGCGCCTGGGGCGCCCAGCGCAACCATGCGGCGCAGGCCCTTGGTGGCGGCGTCTTGCAAGGCCTCGCGCAGGGGGATGGCGTCGCGTGGGTCCCGGGCGAACAAGTGCTGTTGATGTATCAAGAGCGGGTGGTCTTCGGCCAACTCGGCCTCGGCGGCATGGTTCATGTGCATCAGCTCCAACTGCGGGCTGAGCAGCAGCAGGCCGTAATCCACTTCGTCCAGCACACCAGCCAAGAGGTCCAAATGCCGGTCACTTTCGCGACGGCGTTCCACCATGTGCATCAACATACATCCCCCCTCTTATTGAAAAACAGCGCGCCAAAACAAGGTTTGACGGTCAACTCATCATCAAGAGTGAGGAAGAATCTGTGAACTACCTGCGCAGGTAGGAGTCGGTGCTGGCTGCCTGCGCCAGCAACTTGGCCACAGCGGTGCGCTCGTGCACATCCAGGCGCTGAAACACCTGCTTGACGTGGTAGCCGGCGGTGTTGAGCGACACGCCCATGTGCTCAGCAATGGCCTGGTTGCTATGGCCTTGGGCCATCATCACCGCCACCTCCCGTTGCTGGGGCGATAGCCCCAGCGCCGCTGCGCCCTCGGCCAGCCGCAGCGGCTCCACCGACAAGCGCGACACCCGCAGCGCCGTGGCTGCCGTGCCCTGCGGGCCACTGAGCGGATGCCGGCGGAACACAAACTGGCCCCAGGCAGAGTCCACCCGATGGACCGCCTGCGGGCTGGCCAGCAGCGCAGCCAAGAGGCCGGCCACAAAGCGCGGCAGGCGCTGAGCGTCTTCGTGCGCTCGGGCGGGCGACAGCACATCGCCCTGGGCCAGCCGTACCAGGCGCGGCCAGTGCTCGTCGGCCAGCAGCTCGTGCCCCTGCTCGTCCAGCACGGCCAAGCCTTCTTCCACCACATGCTCTTGCGCGGCCTGGGCTGGCGGGGGTGTGGGCACGGCCAGCGCTTGGCCCAGATAGTGCAGCACCTCGGTCAGATGCGTCTCGTCTGCCTCTGAAAACGGCAAGGCCTGAGCCCCTCGGTACAAGCTCAACTGGCCCAGCGCCACGCCCTGGTGTCGCACCACGGCATACAGAAAATGCTCCACCCCCAGCGGTGCCAGCACCTCTTGGTAATAGGCACTGGCCCGCTCGGCTGCTGTCACACTGCGGCGGCTGGTGGGCTTGCTCGCCGCCAAGCGTTGCTGATACTGGGCCTGAAATTGCGCGTCGTTGTGCCTGTCGTGATACCGGGCCATGGCCTCATGCGGCAACATGCGCTCGGGGTAGAAGTTGGTGATGTTGCCCCGCTCATCACAGAAAAAGAACGCGCCATGGTCAGCAGGCACCCAGGCGCGCAACACCGGCAGCAAGGCCGGCAGCAGCAGCGGGCCGGGCAGGCCCAGGCTGCAGAGCTGGCGCAGGGTGGTGCGGGTGGCGGCGGTCACGCGGGCAAGCCTCGAAGCAGGGAGATCATGGTGGGGTGGCGCTGCATGCAGCGGCCATGGTCCTGCACAGCGTGAGCAAGGGCGGCGCACCAAGCTTGAAGAGCTGCTGTGGCTCATCAAAATGTCGAAGGTAATAAGTTCCTAAGTCTTCCATCTGCCCACGCCAAGCAGCGTTGAGGTGGGCTAGCACGAAGGCCGACAGCAGGGTCTCGCCCGGCCCGGCGACTGCCGCAATGCGGGCCACCACGTTGACGCCATGGCCCAGGAAGGCCTGCTGGGCCGCAAAGCCAGCCGTTGCAATAAAGGGCGCCTGCCCCGCTGGCGCCTGCGCTGCCACCAGTGCAAACACCAGCGTGCCTTCCAGTGGCACCCATGGCGTGTCTTGTCCCAAGCTGTCCACAGCCTGCTCCTCTGTTTCGTTG
Source organism: Ideonella sp. (assembly GCA_034520165.1). Classification (GTDB taxonomy): domain Bacteria; phylum Pseudomonadota; class Gammaproteobacteria; order Burkholderiales; family Burkholderiaceae_C; genus Ideonella. The sequence continues at coordinate 20,499 of JAXHNT010000051.1, read as the reverse complement.
TCTGTTTACCAACAGGATAGAGAAACTTCGTGACAAGTTCCAGTGCGTTGGCGGGGGAAGGGGGGTGGGAAAACCCGATCCCGTGGGCGTCTGAGCCAGGTATCGGCGCATTCGGTGCGTTACACGTCATGCACAATTGAACGAATCAAAAAGCAAGGGCTGCGAGATGGCTGCAAGCAGAGCATGCGATGTGTTGGTGGTGACCTGCAACCCCAATGAGCAATGGGCTGCACTTAAAGCTCTGGGGCGCGAGGGAACGATGCCGCCCATGGCCCCTAACAGCCAAAGTCCCGCCTTCGACCTGGGCAGGGTCGGTCGCAACCGTGTTCTGCACATCCACACCCGCCAAGGCGAGGACGCCGCTGTTTCCGTGGCGCAGGCCGTTCGAGCCTACCAACCGGCGGCGGTCGTCGCGGTAGGCATTTGCTGGGGCGCGTGGGGGCCAGACTCTGGCGAGCCTTCAGACAAGCAGCAACTCATCGGCGACGTGTTGATTGCCGACAAGCTCAAAAGCACGGGCGCCAAACGCCTGAAGGACGGTGCTACCGACTACCCCGACGACCAGGTCAAAACCACTCGCCGCCTGGCAGACTCCCTGATGCTGGTGTTGCCCTTCTGGAGCCAACAGCCCGGCCACCGGCACGACATGGGCCTGATGCTCTCTGAGCCCACGCTGTACAACGATGCTCAAGCGCGGGACGCCGTGCTCAAGGCCTTTCCCAAGGCCATGGGCGGCGAAATGGAAGCCCAAGGCTTGGCCCGTTGGGCCGCAGAGTTGAAGACTGACTGGATCATGTTCAAGGGCATTTGTGATTGGGGGGCCAACAAAGACAACCCGAACAAAGAGGCAGACCAGAAGCTCGCCGCCCAGCGTGCCGCGAGCTTGCTGGCGATGTGGCTGCAGAACGCGCACTTGGGTCTGTCGTCCCCATCGGCAGCTTCGCCACCAGAGGCCACCGCCCCTGCGGGAACGCCCAGCGGTGGGGGAAACCAGATCATTCAGGGGAACGTGCAAAACGCCATCAACGCCCCGGGCAGCACCTTTCACCTTGGCGGGCACTGAAGATGGCGGACCAGCACATTGGCCAAGTCGCTACCGCCATCAACGCGCCAGGCAGCAATTTCTATGGCGTGGGTTTCAGCGCCCCGGCCGACTGGCCCCAATTGCGCCAGCGCTTTTATCAGCACTTGCTCAGCCGCTGCCAAGAGCTGAGTGCCGCGAAGGCGGCAGTGTTGGGAACCGACCGCGCCGCCACCCGAGCCGAGCGCATCCCCACGCAACTGTGCTACCTGGAGCCCCACGTAGCCGATGCGCGGGACCAGAGCAAGGTAGAGAGGCTTGAGCACGAAGCCGCACAACCCAAGCCCCTGAGCCAAGCCTTGGCCATGCGCCCAAAGTCGCCGCAGCGCTTTTTGCTGGTGGGCGCGGGTGGCATGGGCAAGACCACCACCTTGAACCACCTGGTCTTGCAACGTTTGATGAATGATGCAGACCAGACTCAGCCACCCCCCTTGCTGCTATTGCGGCTGCCGTTTTTGGCGAGCTTCCTGCCAGATGCAGTAACGCCCTTGGACAAGCCCGCCGCCCTGCGTCTGTTTGAGAAAGCGGTGGCGGCTGACATTCGGGAAGCCTTGGGTGATGGCTGCCAAGAAATAGCCCCAGCAACCCTGGCCCATGAGCTCCTGCAAGAGATGAAGCTGGGCGCACAAGGCCTGTTCTTGCTGGACGCATTGGATGAAGTAGACCCCCAGCGCCGCATGGCCTTGGTGGGCTTGGTGTGCCGGGCGGTGGACGAATGGGCTGCTCCAGCACAACAACACTTGGTGGTGCTGACGGGGCGGCCCTATGCCTTTGACGACCAAGCCTTAGCGCGCACCCTGGCCGACGCCCATTTCAGCCGCCTCGAGTTGCAAGCCCTCAACCCCCAAGAGCAGGCCGAGTTTGTGCGCCTGCACTTTGCCGCCGCCGAAGGGCTGCCCCCCGACAGACTGCCCGATTTTGTGCTGCCCCAGCAGGCGCAACACCTGTTGCAGCGCTTGGGTGAGCCGACCTTGCAGGACCTGGCCCAAACGCCCTTGGTCTTGTTCTTGATGTGCATCTTGGCCCAGCAGGGCGAGGGCGCAGACGGCCTGCCCTCGTCACGCGCGCTCTTGCTGGACAGGGTGGTGACGCTCTGGCAACAGCAATGGGACCCGGCGCGCAGCGTCCACGAGCGGTTAAGCCCCAGCGCCGTGCAGGCCTTGGTGGCGCACAAACAGGCCATTCGCCAAGCCCTGGCTGCCGCTGCCGCCCGCGCCTATGCCGCAGACCCCGATTGGCAAGACATGCCTGAGACCGGATGCCCAGTGTTGTGGGAGAGCCTGGTGACGGCGCTGGACAAGCGCTTGCCCGACGACTTTCCGGTGCGGGCCCATGTGATTGCCCGCTTGCTCAAAGACCGCAGCAGCCTGGTGGACCAAGACGGCGATGGCGACCTGGCCAAGCTGCGCTTTCCGCACAACTACTTCAAAGAGCTGTTGGCGGTTCAACACCTGTGGGACGACTGCCAGCAGCAAGCCATCCCCTTTGCCCAGGCCATTGCCCAGCGTGTGCAAGCCGCCCCGGTGGCGTTTCAAGCCTGGGCCCGCACGGCACTGGATTGGCTGGTGCAGCACAGCCCCGACCCGGCCACTCGCCAGGCCGCCCTCGGCCAACTGCACAAAGGTCTGCCCACAGGCGCTGCCCTGTCTGCGGCCTGCCCCAGCCTGGAAGAGGGCGGGGCGGTGCCCCCAAAGTTGGCGCAGCACGCCCAAGCCTGGGTGGTGTTGGCCGAAGGCCTACAGCGCAGTGGGCCAGCGCCTGAAGAACAAGCACCGTGGCGAGACGCGCTTAACGCTTTGGCGTGGCGGGGTGGCTTGCCGCCTACGTGGCGCGACCGGGCCGCCAACGAGCTGGCCGCTTGGCAAGCGCTCAGCGACGCCCGCTTTGCCTTCAACCCCCCGCGCTGGCAACTCCCCTCCAGGCGCGCTCGTGTTCTAGACGGCCAAACTTGGCGCGACGCCACCCCGCATGAGGAACCCCTCCCCGGCTTTGTGCGGGTGGAGGGCGGCCGCTTTGTGCGCGGCGAGAAAGGTGAAAGCGACAACCCCCCTTGCCCCATCGAGCTGCCCACGTTTTACATGGCCCGCACCCTGACCACCGTGGCCCAATGGCAGTGCTTTGTACATGCCCAGGGCTATGACGACCCGCAGTGGTGGACGGAGCCTCAAGCCTGGGCTTGGCGACAAGGCCAATTTGACAGCCAAATCGAAAACAAACAGTACCGTGACTGGCTGGCCGGACGCCCCAAAGAACTACGCCACCAGCCAGGGCGCTGGGCCGAGCAAGTGGGCCAGCCCCAAAAACCGGTATGGGGCGTCAACTGGTTTGAAGCCCGGGCCTATGCCCGCTGGTTGACGGCGCAGCTCCAGGCCGATCTGGGTGCCGCGGGCTTGGTAGGCTGGCAGGTGCGCTTGCCTACTGAAGACCAGACCGAGCGCGCCCAACGCGCTGCCAGCTTGGCCCAAGCGGACACCCGCCGCTTCTCCTGGGGCGATGAAGAAGCCCAAGCGGCCCAGCAAGCCAACTTCGATAAAACGGGCCTGGGCCACGCCAGCCCGGTGGGCCTGTTTGCCGCCAACCCCCTGGGCCTGTTTGACCTGACGGGCAACCTCTGGGCCTGGCAAGACAACCTCTACCAGTCCAAAGCCACTAAAGCGCTGTGGCCGAGGATCACCGAGAATCAAACCCTCAAAACACACAAAGACTTGGAACAATGCGAGCTCCCTGCGCTGCGGGGTGGCTCTTGGGTCTACCCCTCAGGCCTCTTGCGGTGTGAGTATCGCGACTGGATCCATTTCGGCGGCAACAACTTCGTCATCGGTGTGCGTTTGGTGCTGTCCCTGGTCCCTTGAGTTTTCTGGGTTTCTGGGTTCTGACCGGCGAAGCCTGTCGTGCCCTTCTCCTCACCGCGCCGCTTGGCGATTGCCCGAGCGTTGGTGCATGATGCCGCCCATGAAGCGCGCCGAACTTCTTGCCTTGTTGCAGCAACACCGCCCGGTGTTGGCCGAGCGCTTTGGCTTGACCAAGCTGGCCCTGTTTGGCAGCCATGCCCGCGACGAAGCCCGGCCCGACAGTGATGTGGATGTGCTGGTGGCGTTTGATGGGCCAGCCACTTCTGAGCGCTACTTCGGCGTGCAGTTCTACTTGGAAGACCTGCTGAACCGACCCATTGACTTGGTGACCGAGGGCGCGTTGCGCCCGCAGTTCAGACCCTATGTCGAGCGAGACACTCTCTTGATCGAGGCTTCGACAAGCTCAGCCTGAACGGGGTGGGGCGTTGAGGCTTGGCCCCGCCCTCACCCCTCCATCCGCTGCTGAAACACCAGCCCCGCATGCTCCCGCAGCGCGTGGAATTTGATCTTGGGCCAGTTGGCTTCAATGGCGCGCAGCTCGCCGGCGTATTCCAGCAGCAGGGTGGGGGCGTCCACGGCGTCCAGGGCCATGCGGTGGCTGTTGCCGTCGATAAAGCGTTTGAGTTCTTTCTCGTCGGCGGCAGCACCGTCGCTGGTTTCGCAGGTGACCCAGCGGGCCACGTTGAAGCGGGCGGGCATGATGCGGGCCTTGACGCCGTACTCGTGCTCTAGGCGGTGGGCCACCACCTCAAATTGCAGTTGGCCCACGGCCCCCAGCAGCAGCATGCTGGCGGCCATGGGGCGGAAGACCTGGATCGCACCTTCTTCACCCAACTGGGTCAGGCCCGCGCGCAGTTGCTTGGTTTTGAGCGGGTCGGCCACTTCCACACTGCGGAACAGCTCGGGTGCAAAAAAGGGCAGGCCGGTGAACTGCAGGGCTTCGCCTTCGGTCAGGGTGTCGCCCAGTTGCAGCACGCCGTGGTTGGGGATGCCGATGATGTCGCCCGCATAGGCCTCTTCCAGCAGCTCGCGCTTCTGGCTCATGAAGGTCACCACGGTGTTGGGCCGCAGGCTTTTGCCGCTGCGCACCACTTTGAGCGTCATGCCGCGCTCAAACTTGCCCGAGGCCACGCGCAAGAAGGCAATGCGGTCGCGGTGGGCCGGGTCCATATTGGCTTGGATCTTGAAGACCACGCCGGTGAACTTGGGCTCCTCAGGGTGAACGGTGCGCTGGATGGCCGGGCGTGGGCCCGGCGGCGGGGCCAGGCCCACCAGGGCGTCCAGCACTTCTTGCACGCCAAAGTTATTGACGGCCGAGCCAAAGAACATGGGCGTTTGCTTGCCCGCCAAAAAGTCTTCCAGCACAAAGGGGGGCGCGGCTTCGCGCACCAGCTCGATCTCGCCCTGGGCTTGCTCAAACTCCCTGCCGAAGCGTTGGGCGTATTCGGGGTGGTTCAGGCCGTCCAGCACTTCTTCGTCACCGGCCACGCGGTCTTCGCCGGGGCTGAAGACGCGCATTTGCTGCTTGCGCAGGTCCATCACGCCATGGAAGTGCTTGCCCATGCCCACCGGCCAGGTGAAGGGCACCACCGTCATGCCCAGCTCGCGCTCGATCTCGTCCATCAGGATCAGCGGGTCTTGCACCTCGCGGTCCATCTTGTTCACAAAGGTCAGGATGGGCGTGTTGCGGGCGCGGCAAACCTGCAGCAGGCGGCGGGTTTGCGGCTCCACGCCGTTGGCCGCGTCGATCACCATCAGGGCGGCGTCCACCGCGGTCAGCACGCGGTAGGTGTCTTCCGAGAAGTCTTGGTGGCCGGGGGTGTCCAGCAGGTTGATGGTGCAGTCGCGGTACTCCATCTGCATCACCGAGGAGGCCACCGAAATGCCCCGCTGCTTTTCAATCTCCATCCAGTCAGACGTGGCATGGCGGCTGGCCTTGCGCGCCTTGACGGACCCAGCGATTTGAATGGCCCCCGAGAACAGCAGCAGCTTTTCTGTGAGCGTGGTTTTACCGGCGTCAGGGTGTGAAATGATGGCAAAGGTGCGGCGGCGGCGCACCTGATCGGCGAGTTCGGCAGACATGGGCAAGAGGCCAGCCCGAGCTGGCGGCAAGGCAAAAGTGGCGCACCCGCGCCAGAGCCAGCAAGGGCCACGGTGCGGGTGAGGAAGCCGCCATTATCGGTGCTGGCCCTAGGCCGGGCTCAGAGAGCCTGCGCAGGCTTGGTCTTGCGGTACACCGTTTGGGTGAAGTAGTTGATGCAGCCAAGCACGGGCTGATCGTCACAGAAGCCGTTGGTGAGATAGGAGTATCCCAGCTTGGGCATGTCGATCAAGCAGCCGCCCACCGCCACGCTGCATTCGGCAACGCCCTCTGGGTAGATCGTATCCACCTCAGGCCAGGACATGGGCGGTGTCGCTCCCCGCGTCGAGCCCCAGTGGAAGCCGAAGGGCGGGAAAAAGAACTCGTCCTTCACGGACTCGAAGCGAATGCGGTTGACTTTGTTGCCGTCAAAGCTGACCGTGATGGTTTGGGCGCTGGGTTCCAGCATGAAGGTGCAGGCGCTGACGCTGCCTGCGCAGTTGGCTGATAGCTTCGCCACCTTCTTGCGGGACTGGCCCACGTAAAGCACCTTGCCTTCTGCACTGACCAGGCCCACACCTTCTTGAATCTTCCAAGACTCTGGCTGCGATTGAGCCTGGGCTGAGGCCCAAAGCCCGGCGCACAGGGCGGCGGCGATAACCAACTTTGTGTTCATACATTCTCCTCACGGGGGGTGATGTTGAGCGCTGCAGAATGGCGGCGCTCAAACGGTAGGTACCCGTGGGGGTGATCTTGGTTGCAAGCTGATGTTGAAATCGGTCACCGATGTGCCCCCGCCCGTGCGCAGCCACCTCGGCAAGGCCTGGCCTGAATCACTGACTTTTGCGGCGCTTGAAGATCGAATGAAAGATGTTGACGTCACAAAAATCGTCTGAGTTGCAGACCTTTTCGTAGCTGTAGCTATAGCCTTGATTGCGGGCCATGACCACCTGCGTGGTTTGGCCGGTTTGTTGAATGGTGGACCCGGGGTAGAGGGCCTGCACCTGCTCTGGGGTCATGCCCTCGATGACGCCTGCGGTGGTCTGCCAGGCGATGCCATTCCGCTGGACGATATCAAAGCGGGTGACGCGATTTTTCGGGCTGAAATGCAATGTGATGCTGGGGCCAATGGGGTTGTCCTGGGCGCGGAAAGTGCATTCCGTGACCTTGCCTTTGCAATTGCCGTTGGCGGTGCGGGTGTTGGCCAGTTTGCGGGTCATGCCAATGAAGACGTAGTCGTCGGTCAGGCCCTTGCCTTCAATGATTTGCCATTGCTCGATGGGCGTGGACTGGGCTTGGCTGAGGCCGGCAATGGCGATGAGGCCCATGCCAATGAGTGCGCGAAATGTCATGAATGTCTCCGGGGTCGTGGCTGAGTGAATAGCCCGCACAGTGCGGTCTTGACAGCTTAACCAGGGGGACTGACCGGAGCATAAAGAGAATCTATAATGTTTGAGAAAAGCAAGATCATTTCATTTCTTGGGTGGTACACAGGTCTCTTGATCGCCGCACGGCCACCCTCATTTGCGCACCCGGATGGACCGGCGACGTGAGTGGCGCCTGCATGGTCGGTGCGGCCGCTTGGCCGCCCGGCTGACCGCCTTATTTTTGCCGCTTCACGACGGACTGGTAGACGCTCGGCGGGCAGGGTTCGAAGGGGGCGCAGTTAAAGATTCTGCCGAAACGGTAGCCCTGACGGGCGGCCACGACCTCGGTGCTGGCGCCGGTTTGCTCGATGACCGAGCCTGGGTAAATGCGTTGCACCTGCTCGAACGACATGTCGTCGGTAGCGCCAGCTTTGCTGGGCCAGTGAATGGCGCTGTCGCTCGAGAAAATGTCGATCCGCACCACTTTATTCTTGGCGTTGAAGCTCAGCACCAGGATGGGCGCATCCTGACGATCTTGGGCGTGAAAGCCGCCTTGCCCAAAATTGCTGTCGCAAGAGCCTGTGTTGGTGCGGGTGCGGGCCTCTTGGCGGGTCATACCCAATTAAACATAGTTGTCGGTCAGGCCTTTGCCTTCAATGACTTTCCATTGCTCAATTGGTGTCGATTGAGCGTGCGCTGCGCCTGCCGCAGCGAAGGTGAGGGCGGCCATGGCCAACAGAGAGCGAGGGGTCATGTGAGTCTCCGGGGTTCGGTGAGGGGCGGAGTGTCAGCCCCGCCCTGTGTTGTTGAGGTTGAGACAATAATCTCAATTAAGAGATTAAAGTTCAACTTTTCATCACAATGATCCGCCGCAACGGCCTCTGATCAAGGCTTGACGGCCTTGCGCACCGTGCTGGTCGTCTGGAAGACGCAGCCAGTGTCATCACAAAAGGTGTAAGTCTCGTACAGGTAGTTGCTGTTTTTGGTCCGCACATAGCCATCCGCCGGGGTCTGGGTGGGGTCGGTCGTGGAGGACAGGGTCGAGCCCTTGTAGAGTTTATGCACCTGAGCCAGGGTCATGCCATCCACAGCGCCCCGCTTGGTTGGCCACTTGTGGGCCACAGTGTCTTGGTAGAAGTCCAACTGGATGACCTTGGCGCTGGCATCCAAATGCACCGTCACCCAGCCCGTGGTGTCCGAGGTCTTGACCGAGCAGTAGTTGACGTAGTCGCACTGCATCTGCGGTGCGTTGGCCATCACCTTGGCCTTGCTCATGCCCAAGGTGATGTATTTCGCACCCGTGGTGACGTCAGCCAGGCCGACGCCTTCCACGATCTGCAGATTGGTGTAGTTGAAGGTTGGCGCAGCCTGTGCGGACGCCGCGAACAAGGCGCTGCCAGCCAGCAGCAGTGCGGGGATGATTGTCATGAGATTTCTCCAGTGTGGGCAGGGTTGAGGTCATGGTGCACCGGCAAAGCCGCCGCTGCGTCCGGACACGTCAATGCGTGTCACCGGTATGTGCCTGAACCTGCAAGCTAGGTTGCAGAGAACGAGAGAAAAATCTCAAAAACAAGTTTTGCCGGAGTCCCCACGGCACGCAAGGCGCCAGCACGCCCAACCCCACCACCTGTGACAGGGCCGACTTCAAGGGCTTGTTCAAGAACGAGGACGGTACGATTGAAGACGCCCACATCCTCGGCAGCAGCGCCGGTCGATGATCGCCTTGGCCGATGTGCCTTTGCGCTAGACCGGGCCTGCGAGAAGAAGCGGTGCACCCGGCAAGGGTCATTGGGGCGACCATGCTCCGGGTGGCGGGGCACCTACTTCGACAAAATTTTGCTGCCCTTGCTGATCCACGTGCGCGTGTCGAACGTGCAGTTGTCAGAGTCGAAGCAGTTGAGGGCCGTCAAGTACCGATAGTTGCCATTCTTGGTGACCACTGAGCCGGTAGCGGGTGTCTGTGTGGGGTCGTCGTCGGTGGTCAAGGTCGAGCCTTTGTACAGTGCATGCACCTGGGCCAGGGTCATGCCGTCTACGGCGCCCTTGCGGGATGGCCATTTGTGAGGGGCGCGGTCCTGGTCAAGAATGAGCTGCGTCACCTTTTGTTCGGCATCGAAGGTCAGATAGATATCGCCAGTCTCTGCAGACGTGCTCACTGCGCAGTAGTCTGCCGCAGACGGACAAGACAGCTGTGGCGCATTGGCGCGTACGCGCTTCTTGCTCATGCCCACAGCGATGTACTTTGTGTTGGTCGCTTTCTCGACCAAGCCCACGCCTTCCGTGATGACCATGTCCTTGTAGTCAAAGGTGGGTGTGGTTTGAGCCCAGCTTGACTGAGCGGTGCCCAGTGCGACCAAAACGCCAATACCGAAAAGTTTGCGAATCTTCATGTTGTCCTCGTGAGTAGGTTGCGTGTCCCACCAAAAACACGGTGGCGGGCACAGATTACCCGGGACACTATGGGCAAATCATCACCTTTTCATAACGCCGAAACGCAATAAACAGCCACCCTTCATCGAAGAAAAGTACCTCGCAAACTGCGTTGTAAAACTCTCGAATTTCGACAGAATCGGTCGCTGCATGGTGGGGCAGCTGCCGCCGCTGCAGCGCTTGACGTTTCCTTTGCCTTTGCAATGGTCGGCGATGGAGCACGATGTATCTTGGCAATGGAAGGAATAGCCAACATCAAATGGACTCATCTGATTGATTGGCCAACACTAAGCCATCTTTAGCCACTCACCCAGGAGATGACCATGAGCCAAGCCAGTCAATGCCCCTTTCACACCAGCGGTGCCCGCAGCACCCAAGGCGCGCAGTCCAATGCCGACTGGTGGCCCGAGCAGTTGAACCTCAGCATCCTGCACCAGCACCCCGCTGCGTCCAACCCACTGGGGGCTGATTTTGATTACGCCCAGTCCTTCAAGTCGCTGGACTACGCGGCCTTGAAGCAAGATCTGGCCGCCTTGATGACGATGTCGCAAGACTGGTGGCCCGCCGACTTTGGCCACTACGGCGGCCTGTTCATTCGCATGGCCTGGCACTCGGCCGGCACCTACCGCACGGCCGACGGCCGTGGCGGTGCGGGCACCGGCAACCAGCGCTTTGCACCGCTCAACAGCTGGCCCGACAACGGCAACCTCGACAAAGCCCGCCGCTTGCTGTGGCCGATCAAGCAAAAGTACGGCAACGCCATCTCCTGGGCCGACCTGATGATCTTGGCCGGTAATGTGGCCATGGAGACCATGGGCTTCAAGACCTTCGGCTTTGGCGGTGGCCGGGCCGACATCTGGGCCCCGGAAGAAGACATCTATTGGGGCGCTGAAAAGCAATGGCTGGCCAGCAGCGACAAGCCCAACAGCCGCTACCGTGGCGAGCGCGAGCTAGAGAATCCGCTGGCCGCAGTGCAAATGGGCCTGATCTATGTGAACCCCGAAGGCCCGGACGGTAAGCCCGACCCGGTGGCCTCAGGCCGTGACGTGCGCGAAACCTTTGCCCGCATGGCCATGGACGACGCCGAGACCGTGGCCCTGGTGGCCGGTGGCCACACCTTTGGCAAGGCGCATGGCGCGGGCGACCCCACGCTGGTGGGCCCCGAGCCCGAGGCCGCGCCCATGGAGGCGATGGGTTTTGGCTGGATCAATGCCTTGGGCAAAGGCCACAGCGAGCACACCACCACCAGCGGCATTGAAGGCGCCTGGAAGCCCAACCCCACGACCTGGGACATGGGTTACTTCAAGGTTTTGTTCAAGTACGAGTGGGAGCTGGTGAAGAGCCCCTCGGGCGCGCACCAATGGCTGGCCAAAGACGTGGCCGAAGAAGACATGGTGGAGGATGCGCACATCCCCGGCAAGAAGCACCGGCCGATGATGACAACGGCCGACTTATCCCTGCGTTACGACCCGGCCTACGAGAAGATCTCGCGCCACTTCCAGGCCCATCCTGACGAGTTTGCCGACGCCTATGCCCGCGCTTGGTTCAAGCTGACCCACCGCGACATGGGGCCTAAGGCGCTTTACTTGGGCCCCGAGGTGCCCGCTGAAGACCTGATCTGGCAAGACCCGCTGCCGCCGGTGGACCATGCGCTGATCGACGCTCACGATGCCACCTTGCTCAAGACGCGGGTGCTGGCCAGCGGCCTGAGCATCAGCGAGCTGGTGAGCACGGCCTGGGCCTCGGCCTCTACCTTCCGGGGCAGCGACAAGCGCGGGGGTGCCAACGGTGCGCGCATCCGCTTAGGCCCGCAAAAAGACTGGGCGGTGAACCAGCCCGCGCAGTTGGGCAAGGTCTTGCAGCGCCTGGAGGCCATTCGCAGCGACTTCAACGCCACCAGCAGCGGGGGCAAGAAAGTGTCTCTGGCGGACTTGATCGTGCTGGCGGGCAATGCCGCCGTGGAGGCCGCCGCTGCCGCCGCAGGCCAGCCCGTGCAAGTCCCGTTTACCCCGGGCCGCACGGATGCGACACCCGAGCAAACCGATGCTGAATCTTTTGCGGTGTTGGAGCCGCAGGCCGATGGCTTCCGCAACTATGTGAAGGCGGCTTACAGCGTCTCACCCGAGGCGATGTTGGTGGACAAGGCGCAGCTGCTCACGCTGAGCGCGCCGGAGATGACGGTACTGGTGGGTGGCCTGCGCGTGCTGGGTGCCAATGTGGGCGGCGCGGCAGAGGGCGTCTTCACCCAGCGGCCAGGCCAACTGACGGCCGACTTCTTTGTGAACCTGCTGGACATGGGTACGGTGTGGAAGCCCAGCAATGACGGGCAACATCAGGGCCACTTCGAAGGCCGCGACCGCCAAACCGGCGCGCTGAAGTGGACGGCCACCCGCGTCGACCTGGCCTTTGGCTCCAACTCGCAACTGCGGGCCCTGGCCGAGGTCTACGCGCAGCACGACAACAAAGCCAAGCTGGTGAATGACTTTGCGGCGGCCTGGACCAAGGTGATGAACCTGGATCGGTTTGATTTGCGCTGAACAAGCAAGCTCAGCCCGAGCGGGCTGAGGCGAGCACTGGGCCAGACGCACTGTCTGGCCCTTTTGCGTCAGGGCGTGGCTTTCAGCAAATGGTCCGCATACTGCTCGCGCAGCTTGATCTTCTGCATCTTGCCCGTCGCCCCCAGCGGGATGGCATCGACAAACACCACGTCGTCCGGCGTCCACCACTTGGCGATCTTGCCCTCGTAAAAGGCCAACAGTTCCTCGCGGCTCACGTCTAGGCCGGGCTTCTTCACCACCACCAGCAGCGGGCGCTCGTCCCACTTGGCATGCCGGGCGGCAATGCAGGCGGCCATGGCCACGGCGGGGTGGGCCATGGCGATGTTTTCCAGGTCGATGGAGCTGATCCATTCGCCGCCCGACTTGATCACGTCCTTGCTGCGGTCGGTGATCTGCATGTAGCCGTCGGCGTCGATGGTGGCCACGTCGCCGGTGGGGAACCAATCGTGGCCGTTGGCGTCGCGGACCATGGGGTTGCCGCCCTCGCCCTTGAAGTACTGGCCGCACGATCCAAGGGCCGCGCACCAGCAGGTCGCCGCTGGCCTTGCCGTCGCGTGGCAGCTCTTGCCCGTCTTCGCCCACCACCTTCATGTCTACGCCATACACCGCGCGGCCTTGCTTGGCCTGCACGGCCAGCTTGCCCTCAAAGGGCAGGGCGTCGTGCACCGGCTTGAGGGCGCAAACCGTGCCCAGCGGGCTCATCTCCGTCATGCCCCAGGCGTGCAGCACATGCACCTTGTACTTCTCTTCAAAGGTCTTCATCATGGCCGGTGGGCAGGCCGAGCCGCCGATCACCGTGCGATTCATGGTGCTGAAGCGCAGCCCCTGCGCCTCCATAAAGCCCAGCAAGCCTTGCCACACCGTGGGCACACCGGCCGACACGCGTGACGCCTCTCGGTCTCCAACAGTTCGTAGCAGCGACGTGCCGTCCAGGTGCGGCCCTGGGAACACCAGCTTGGCGCCCACCATGCAGGCAATGTACGGAATGCCCCAGGCATTGACGTGGAACATGGGTACCACCGGCAAGATGACGTCGCGGGCGCCGCAATTCAGCGCGTCGGGTGCGGCCCCGGCCAGGGTGTGCAGCACGGTCGAGCGGTGGCTGTAGAGCGCGCCCTTGGGGTTGCCGGTGGTGCCCGAGGTGTAGCAGAGCGACGCAGCGGTGTTTTCGTCGAAGCTCGGGCCAGGCGTAGTCGGGTGAGGCCTGGGCCAGCAGGTCTTCATAGCAGAGCAGGCCCGGGATCTTGCTGGTGGCGGGGAATGTGCGCGCGGTCGCACAGCAGCACAAAGTGCTTGATGGTCTTGACGCGCCCGGCCACCGCCTCCACCAGCGGCAAGAAGGTCAGGTCAAAGCACAGCACCTGGTCTTCGGCGTGGTCGGCAATCCAGACCACTTGGTCGGGGTGCAGGCGCGGGTTGAGCGTGTGCAGCACCGCGCCCGTGTCCCGAGACGCCGTAGTACAGCTCCATGTGGCGGTAGCCGTTCCAGGCGAGCGTGGCCGACCCGCTCGCCCGCGGCCACGCCCAGCGCTTCAAGCGCATGCGCCACCCGGCGCGAGCGCGCGTGGACCTCGCGCCAGTTGCTGCGGTGGAGGTCGCCCTCGACCCGGCGCGAGACGATCTCGACATCGCCGTGATGCCGGTCGGCATGCACGATCAGCGACGAAATCATCAGGGGCATGTCCATCATCAAGCCTTGCAGCGACATCAGCGTCTCCGTACGTTGTTGTGGGGGCTTCGCCCTGCATCGTGTCGGGACACTGCGGCGAGCGTCAAGCGCGCTCCTAGAATCTGTCTCACTCTGTGCAAAGCGCCGCAACCCGGCGTCGTACTCCCCCATGAACGCTCCTGCTGCCCCGGCCCTGGCTGGCCTGCATGCGCCGCCCGCGGCCGAGTCGCTCGACGCGCTCGTCTTTGCCAACCGCTTCGCCGCCCTGCCCGCCGATTTCTTCAGCCGCGTGCCGCCCACCGCCCTGCCCGCGCCTTACTGGGTGGGCTATTCGGCTGCGGCGGGCGGGTTGATCGGTCTGGACGCGCAGGCCGGGCAATCGGACCAACTCCTCGCAACCCTGGCGGGCAACCGCGTGCCGGCGGGCGCCGATCCCTTGGCCGCGGTGTATTCGGGCCATCAGTTCGGGGTCTATGTGCCGCGCCTGGGCGATGGCCGCGCGCTGCTGCTGGGCGAAGTCACCGGCCCCGACGGCAGCCCGTGGGAGATCCAGTTGAAGGGCGCAGGGCTCACGCCGTATTCGCGCTCGGGCGATGGGCGCGCGGTGCTGCGCTCGTCGATCCGCGAGTTTCTGGGCTCTGAAGCGATGGCCGGGCTCGGCATCCCCACCACCCGCGCGCTGGCGCTGGTGGGCTCGGATACCCCGGTGTTTCGCGAGACTACCGAGACGGCCGCCGTGGTCACACGCCTGGCGCCGAGCTTTGTGCGCTTTGGCAGCTTTGAATACTTTGCGCACACCGGCCAGACCGAGCGCCTGCGCGAGCTCGTCGACTACGTCGTCGCCCGCTACTACCCCGCAGTGCTCGGCGCACCCGATCCGCTGCTCGCGTGGCTGGGCGAAGTCGTGGCGCGCACCGCGCGGCTGATCGCGCGCTGGCAGGGCGTGGGTTTCATGCACGGGGTGATGAACAGCGACAACATGAGCATCCTGGGCCTGACGCTCGACTACGGCCCCTTCCAGTTCATGGACGGCTTTGACGCCGCGCACATCTGCAACCACAGCGACACCCAGGGCCGCTACGCCTGGCACCGCCAGCCCGAGATCGGACTGTGGAATCTCTATGCGCTGGGCCAGGCGCTGCTGCCGCTCGGCGTCGACGAAGCCGCGCTGCGCGCCGTGCTCGACACCTACCGCGAACACTTTGGCGTGGCGCTTGAAGACGAGTTCCACGCCAAGCTGGGTCTGGCCACCCGCCACCCGGACGACGAAGCCCTGATCGAAGACCTGCTGCGCCTCCTGCACGAGCAGCGGGTTGACTGGCCGATCTTCTGGCGCCGCCTGTGCCGCCTGCCGCTGGTGGGCGATGCCGCGGCCGACGCCTCGCTGCGCGATCTCTTTTCCGATCGCCCGGCGTTTGACGCCTGGGCGCTGCGCTACCGCGCCCGGCTCGCGGCCGAAGCCAGCGTCGACGCCGAGCGCGCCGCCCGCATGCTCGCCACCAATCCCAAGTACGTGTTGCGCAACTGGATCGCCGAAGAGGTGATCCGCGCCGCCCGCGGCGACGCCGGCCCGCGTGATTTCAAGCCGCTTGCTGACGTGCTGCGGATGCTCGAACGCCCCTACGACGAAGCACCGGAGTTCGCGCGCTACGCCGCCCTCCCGCCCGATTGGGCCGCCAAATTGGAACTCTCGTGTTCGTCGTAAAAAACCTTGACACGGATTTATACGGATAAAGGCGGATTACCGATTCCCTTCGCCCCGGGCCGCTGCTCCAGGATTGGCTTGTGCACCGAACCCAGCCCCTGAAATCCGTGTGAATCCGTCTGAATCCGTGTCCCAATTTTTATTTCCCCGCACCTGGCAAACTGATCAGGACTGAGCCGAGTGGCGCGAACAGCTTTCGGCCGCGGAATATGCCGTCACCGCAGGCGGCGACCGAGAGGGGGCGTTTCGGGCTTTACTGGGATCACATCGCCCGCGGCACCTACGAGTGCGTGTGCTGCGGCACGCCGCTGTTTGCCTCGGACACCAAGTTCGATGCGGGATGCGGCTGGCCGAGCTACTTCGCGGCGCTGGGGCCCGATCTGGTAATCGAACGGCGCGATGCCTCGCACGGCATGCTTCGCACCGAGATCCTGTGCGCCACCTGCGACGCGCACCTGGGCCACATCTTCCCCGACGGACCGTCGCCCACCGGTCTTGCGATACCACATCAACTCGGCCGCGCTGCGCTGTGCCCGGCCCCTGATCCTGGGCGCAGGAATCCCTGCCTTGAAACTGCTGTTCGACCTGCTGCCGGTCATCCTGTTCTTTGTCTCGTTCAAGTTCGCGCAGGGCAATACCTCGGCCGCGGAACTTGCCAACGCCTGGCTGGGCGGCGGGATCGCGCCCGACCAGGCGCCAGTGCTGATCGCGACCGCGGTGGCGATCGTGCCTCGGCGCTGGCAGGTGGGCGCGGCTCTCGCACGGGGCCGCAAGGTCGACACCCGCTGCCGTGATCGGCTACCTCGCGGTGGCCTGATCGTGGTGTTTGGCGGTCTCACGCTCTGGCTGCACGACGAGACCTTCATCAAGTGGAAGCCGACCATCCTTTACTGGCTGTTCGCGAGCCCATGTCTGGTGGAGCCGCGCCTTCGATCACGGGCCGCAACTTTCATCCCCGCAGCCTAGCTGGGCGAGGGCAAGCCTTTCTGTCCCTGCCCGATTCCGCCTGGGGCCGGCTTGCGCCCGGCCTGGACCGTGTTCGCTGTGGGTGATGGGTGCTGATCAACCTGGGCGGTGGCGTATTCGGTGCCCACCGCCTACCTGGGTCAACTTCAAGCTGTTTGGCCCTGTTCGGCCCTGCCGCTGATGTTCACCGATCGGGCCATGGGGGTCTACGTAGGCCCGCCGCCCGAAGGCGAGCCAAAGGACAGAGCCCAGCCGCCGCGGACGGCCCCCGCCGTGGCTGAACGGCAAGGTTGTGTGAACGGGGATCCTCGTGAGGCGGCCTCGCCCCATGCGTGGCGCCCGCTGAAGATCGAGCTGATCGACGACAGCGCCCAGCATGCCGGTCACGCCGGCGCGGCATCGGGCGGCGGGCATTGCAAACTCGCGCTGGTGTCGAAGCGCCTTCGCGGGATTACCCCGGTTGGCCCGGCATCGCCTCGTGTATGATGCCCTCGCCCCTCTCATGCGAGGCGCAGTTCACGCCCTCAGCATGAATCTCCAGGACGCCCGACGAAGCCGGACTCTGAGCCTTTCCCCACCATCCCCCGAGGTTCCTTTCCATGCAACGTATTGCCCTTGCCGCCGCCCTTCGCTGATCGCGTGCGGCTCCGCTCTTGCGCAGAACGTCGCCGTCGTCAACGGCAAGGCCATCCCCAAGACCGCTGAAGAGGCGTGGGTCAAGGAACTGACCCGCCAGGGCCAGAAAGACTCGCCCGAGATGCGCAAGTTCGTGAAGGAACAACTGATCCAGCGCGAAGTCCTGATGCAGGAAGCCACCAAGCGCGGCATCCCCAACAAGCCCGAGGTCAAGTTCCAGCTCGACGTGCAGCGTCAGGCCGCGATCATCCAGGCCATGATGCGCGAGGAAATAGAAAAGAGCCCGGTGACCGACGCCCAGATCAAAGCCGCTTACGACGCGCAAAAGGCGCAGGTCGGCGCCAAGGAATTCCGCGCCCGCCACATCCTGGTCGAGAAGGAAGACGAGGCCAAGGCGCTGATCGAGCGCAGCTCAAGAAGGCGCCAAGTTCGAAGACCTGGCCAAGAAGAACTCCAAGGACGCCGGCTCTGCGGTCAATGGCGGCGAACTCGATTGGGCCGGCCCTGACGCCTACGTCAAGCCGTTCAGCGAAGCGATGGTCGCGCTCAAAAAGGGCGAGATCACCCAGGTTCCGGTCAAGAGCCAGTTCGGCTTCCACGTGATCAAGCTCGAAGACAGCCGCGACACGCAATTCCCCGCGCTTGACCAGGTCAAGCCGCAGATCGTTGAAGCGCTCCAGCAGCAGAAGGTTCAGGCCTTTGTGCAGAAGCTTTCCAAGGACGCCAAGGTTCAGTAAGATCGAATCGATAGGCCATTGATTCGGGGCGCTGCGGCGCCCCGAATCATTTCTGAAACCGCTGTCGGAGAATCCCCATGCAACGGCGTCTGCGCCTCTCCCGCATCAGCCTCTTCGCCTTTGCGCTGGCGATCGGCGTCGCCGCCGGCCCGGCTCATGCCGGCCGCCCACTGGCGACCGAAGACGCCGGCGTGGCCGACCCCGGCGAGTGCGAGATCGAGACCTGGGCCGCGCGCCAGCCGGTGCGCGGCGCCGGCCGCAGCGACAGCTACGGGATTCAGCCCGCCTGCGGACTTGAACTGCCGGGGCTTTCATTGCCGAGCCAGTTCGGGGTCGACCTCGCGCGCGAGCGCGACCCCGACGGCCGGCAGATCGCGCTTGGAGTTTCTGGCAAGACCGCCTTGCGAGAGTTGAGCGACGATGACTGGGGTCTCGCGCTCGCCTGGTCGTACAACCGGGCCCGCCCCACGGGCGAGAACTGGCGCAGCGGCGAAGCCAGCGTGCTAGCAGTGCTGAGCGTTCCGCTCACCCGCGACTGGCTGGTTCACGGCAACCTCGGCTGGGTGCGCGACCCCATGGCCGAGCGGCGCGACGCCGCGTTCTGGTCAGCCGCCATCGAGCGCACCGGCCTCGCCGGCTTCGACCTGGTGGGCGAAGTCTTTGGCATCAGCGGCGAATCCGCCTGGATCAATGCCGGCCTACGCTACTGGGTGATACGCAAGCATTTCTCGCTCAACGCCTCGGCCGGCGCCAAGCCCGCGGGCGGGCGTGAGGCGCTCTACACCGTGGGCGCGAAGCTGGAGTTCTAGCGTCAGAGCGAAACAAGCTTGGCGAAGCGGCCGGACTGGGCGGCGCCGCCCAGCAGGGGTCAGATTCAATTCGGTGCCGAACACGCGGTGTGGTCGGCATGGGTTCTGGTTGCGGCGCAAACGCGGCGCGGCGGGATCGGAGCAACGTCGCCCGCGCCACGATAAACCGACGCCAAGCAGTGTCGGATTAATTTACACGGCGAGCATCCCGACGTTGTGCGCAAACCGGCGAAATTCACTGGATAAGCCTCAATCTTCGTCTGAAACCCGGGTCAACGGCGTCGATGACACCGCCACGCGGCGTGATTCTTGCATTATCGTACCGAGCGTTAAATTCAGGAGACGGTCGTGACCTTGCAGTGGAACAAGCGCCTGGCCACGGCCATGCTGGCAATCGCCGGCTTCATCGGCATGCTCGCCCCCGCCCAGGCGGTGATTATCACGACCAACTACGACCCGAACTTCGGCGCCGGTCGCGCCAGACGGCTACGGCGGCACCCGATCAACTGAACTTCCGGCGCAGTGCTTCAACTCCGCAGGCATCAAGGTCAGCCTGTTTGGATATGTTCTGGGCTGTAGCACGATGCCGCTTCAGGCCGATTTCAAAGTGCTGAGCGCCGAGGTCGGCTTTTATCAGGCAGGCAGTCCGGCGTTTCTGCTCGATGTCCTGACTTTCAATCCCGCCTCGCTGCCCCTCTTCCTGGTAGACGTGGTGCCGCCCGATACGCTCGACTACGTCATCGCGCTGACGCCGTCGAATTCGTTGGCAGGCCAGGCGGCGTTCGACGACGATTTCCTCTTCCGCCTGGTGCTCAACGGGTCGACCGCCAGATTGCAGTATTGCGCGGTGCTGGGCCCCTGCAACTGGACCACCGCACCGCTGCCGACCGCCACCGAGTTCATCCGCCAACCCGATGGCGCCGATCCCGTATCGATCCTTTCGCAGACCAAGCTGGGATCGGTGGTACGCCGATCCCGGAACCGGCCTCGCTCGCCCTGGTGCTGCTGGCGCTGGGCGCCGGCGTGTTCGCTGCCCGCCGCCGCTGATCTTCAGCCCGGCCCGACGACGCTGCTGACCGCGGCGGAGTCGGGCAGCGGCTTGATCGCCTGCGCCACCGCGCTGTAGAGGTCGGCCTCGCGCCCCTCGGCCCAGACCGCCTCAAACGCCGCCGCATCGCCCCGCCCGCCTTCAATGCAGCCAGTTGAGCCTGCCAGCGCTGCTCGGCGCGTGCCGAGCGCGTAACGTGCATGCGCTCGAGCCCGGCGCAGGCGGTGGCCGCAAGCGACACCGCCTCTTGCCAGGCGCCCTGCTGGCCGCGCCAGCGACCGCCAGATCGCGCAGGCACAGCAGCAATTCCAGCCGCATCTCGAACGCCCGAAAGGCGCCCAGCGCGGCCGAGAACTGCGCGTGCGCCGTGGCGGCATCGCCCGCACCCGTGCGAGCTTGCCCTGGCACCAGTGGGCATTGGCCTCGCCATGCCGGTCGGCCGAGGTCTGGCAAATAGCCATCGCGCGCGGGAAGCGCTCCGTCGCCGCCGCGATGTCGCCGCCGCTCAGGTCGAGCTTGCCGAGCAGCAATTCGCATTCGGCTTCAGCAATACGTAACTTC
>JAXHNT010000089.1:0-17193 GCA_034520165.1 Ideonella sp. | reverse complement strand
CTGACGGGGATGGCGACGGGCACGCCATCGTGGGTGTGCCCGCCAAAGATGGCATCAATGCCACGCACCCGGCTGGCCATCTTCAGGTCTACGTCCATACCGTTGTGCGAGATCACGACGACAACCTTGGCCCCCTTGCCGCGGGCTTCGTCCACCATCTTCTGCATGTTCTCGTCTTGAATGCCGAAGCCCCAGTCAGCCACCATGTAGCGAGGATTGGCAATCGGCGTGTAGGGGAAGGCTTGGCCGATGATGGCGCAGGAGATGCCATTGATTTCACGGATCACGTAAGGGGCAAAGACTTGGTCGCCAAAGTCATTCGTCTTGACGTTTTGCGCCACGAAGTCCAGCTTGCCCTTGAAGTCCTTCTCGACAATCTCCTTGACGCGCTCCATGCCGTAGGTGAACTCCCAGTGGCCGGTCATTACATCGACTGTCAAGGCCTTGCAGGCCTCCACCATGTCTTGGGCGTCGCTCCATAGCGAGGTCGCCGAGCCTTGCCAGGTGTCGCCGCCGTCCAGCAGCAGGGCACCAGGGCGGCTGGCCTTCATCATCTTCACCAAAGTGGCCAAGTGGGCAAAGCCGCCCACCTTGCCATAGCGGCGCGCGGCCTTCTCAAAATCCATGTAAGTGAAGGCATGGGCCAGGTCGGTGCCGGGTCGCGCGCCCATCACCTTGAGCAAGTGCTCGCCCACCAAATGCGGCAGGTTGCCCTGCATGCTGCCGAGCCCCAAGTTCACGCTGGGTTCGCGAAAGTAAATGGGCTTGAGCTGCGCATGGCAGTCCGTCATGTGAAGGAAGGACACATTGCCAAAACGGGGCAGATCGTACAGGCCTTTTTGAGCGGTTGCCGCGTCGGCGTCGGCCCATTTGCCAAGGCCCATGCCGGCCACTGAGGCGGCACTGAGGACCTGCATAAATTCGCGTTTACTGATATTCATGACGGACTTTCTGGGGCAAACATGATGCGGGCGCCGTGTTTGAACTCGGCTTCACTTGTGGTGAAGCCCTCCACGGCGCCCGGGAACCGATTTACTGATTGACTGGCGAAGCAGGGTCCAGCAACAAAGCCATGATGTGCTTCATCTGGGCTTCGTCGAGCAGGCCCTTGTGTCCGAAACGAGGCATGTTGGAGCAGGCGTTATAGGCCCAGCCGTTATAGAGTTTGCCCCAGGTGTACTCCAGCATGGCTTTGGCGGACGCATCGTTCGGGTTGCTGACGCCACGCAGCTTGCCGTAGTTGTAGAGGCTGGGGCCAATGGTGCCGAAGGAGATTTCGGCCTTGGTGATTTGGTGGCAGTTGTAGCAATTGCCGCCATTGGCTGAGGCGGCTGCACTTTTGTCCGACCAAGTCATGCCACGGCCGTTTTGGGCAAGCTTCTCGCCTTGCTTCCAGTCGCCCAAATACCGACCATCGCTAGGCAATTTGATGGTCGCAAGCGCAGTCGTTTCAATCTGCTTGCTGATGGCGGCATCAGGAGCAGTACCTGTTGAGCAAGCGGCCTGGGATGGCTCTTGCTGGAGCCGATCAACCTTAGCGATGCCCTGATCGCGGAACGAAGACTTCATCATCTGTGTGAACTGGGCGTTCAGTTCAGCTTCGGAGGGCATGGATGCGCATCCCGCTAAAGCCGCCGAGGCGACAACGGTGAGCACCAAGCTGCGGGGGGTGAAGATTTTTTTCATGGTGTCGGGTCTCCTGTCCGCTCAACGCTTGATGGCTGGGGTGATGGACTCAGCGCCCTTGGCGTTGACGCCCATGTATACGCTCAGTGCAATCGTGACATCCGAGGCATAGCCAGGGTAGGGAAAACGTTGCTGGCGATAGCAGTCGTTCAGGCGGCGTTGCATGCTCCACATCTCGCCACTGGACACGCGGTAAGCCGGCCAAGCGGCGAAACCGATGCCGTCACCCGGGTTGCCACGCAAGTCAGGCAAGTCTTGCAGGCGAATGCGCTTACCCTCCTCGCCGTGGCAAGTGGCGCAAGAAAAGTCCATGGGGCCACCGCGGAAAAAGAAGGCACGCTTGCCCATACCGTACATCTGCTTCTCAGCGGGATGGCTTTGAGGCAAGGCCATCTTCATGCCTTTGGAGGCCCCAGAGATCCAGGCGGCCAAGGCCTCCATGGTTTTCTGTTCATCTTTGCCAAAGGGGGTCGTTGCGATCTTTTTGGCGTCAAAACCCTGCAAGGTCTCCATACAGGTCAGCAGGCGGGACTCCAAGTCCTGCACGCGCTGAGTGTCCGCAAAGTAGCGGGGCAACTCCACCCATGCGCCCTTGACCACTCCAGGGCCCTTGCCCAGATCACACTTTTCCAGAGATGCGGCCTTGGGTCCGCGCTTTTGCTTCCACAGATCTTCGCCTTTGGCCTCGAAGAGTTCCGCCGGGTTGCCGTCAGCCAGCATGGCGCGGTACTCCGCGATGCCATCTGCGGCTGACTTTTGAGCGATCACGGGCAAGGTCGTGGCGGCTGCTAGCAGGCACATGCCCATCGGCATGAGGCGAAGGGTCAGAGCGCAGCGCGGGGTGGGCTTGGACATAGGCTGCTTGTCTCCAGAGTGCTTGTAATGAATGCTGTCTTCAGGCGCGAAAACCCGCCTTGGCGGGTATCTGCGTGCAGTGGTTCAAGTTCAGCTGACTGTGGCTTCGTCAGTGCGCTTTTCGCCCTTGTTATCCGTCCAAGTGATTGCCACTTTGTCGCCGGCTTTGGCGCCCTTGATGGTGAACTGCAAGAAGGGGTTCTTGGACACTGACGGACCGAACTGAGAGCTCATCACCACCTTGCCGTTCAGGCTGGCGGAGAGATCTTGAATGAACCAAGCAGGAATGGCCTTGCCGGAGGCGTCTTTCCGCAGGCCGGTTTCCATTTCGTGGCTCATGAGAACGCGAACAGTGGTTTTGTCGCCAGAAGATTGGGCGCGAATGCGCATCGGGTCTGCCATGAGGGGCTCCTAAAAAATCTGAATGAGTAAAGATGAATCAAAGGGCAGGCAACAGGCTTAACCGCCGCAACCACCCAAAGTGACCTTGACTTCCTTCTTTGCAAACAGGACTTTGCCGTCATTCATCATGGCCACGGCGTAGACATCCGAGGATTGACCCATCTTGACGCGCGTGGCGACATTGGCGTCAACGGCGTCAGTCACATCGAATGAGGCCGCCAGCATGGAGGGGTTCTTCTCAACCAGAATCAGCAGACGTTTCACGCCTGGCAGCGCTGTTGAGGCGCCCACGGGGACCACAGCGCCGTTCTCAGCGATGTCAGGCCCAGTCACGGTGACATCCTTGCTTTCGGCCGGCGCGCTGCCGCCCAGTGCCTTCATCAGGTCTGCCATGTTCTTGGCTTCGAAGGCGCTGCCATTCCAGGCTGCCATGGCGGTAGCAGGCAATAGGCCAGCGGCGGCCATCAGGCCTGCGACGGTCGCGCTTTGCGCGAGGATTTGACGACGGGTTTGCATTTCACAACTCCTAGGGTTGGCTGAACTTGATTAACTCTATCGCAATACACGGATAGATGCGAGGGTGGTTTTACTTCTTGCTGCCTT
Organism: Ideonella sp.; assembly: GCA_034520165.1. GTDB lineage: Bacteria > Pseudomonadota > Gammaproteobacteria > Burkholderiales > Burkholderiaceae_C > Ideonella. Next base: position 13,647 of record JAXHNT010000089.1, on the reverse strand, counting down.
CGACGATCCACTGTGCGATGGCGCGGGCGTCCGCATCGGGCAAAGTTTGAGCAGGCATGGGAATCTGGCCCCACACGCCCACACCGCCTGCCTTGATCTTGCTGGTCAGATAGTCCATGGCGTCGGCTTTCCCGGCCATTTTCTTGCTGATCTCCCTGAAACCTGGGCCGACCAGCTTGCTCTCTACGCCGTGACAAGCCACGCAGGTGTGCTTGTTGATCAGCGCCAAGGCGGCGGCTGTGCCCGCGTCTGCGGCCTTCGGGGCAGCAACTGGCGTCGTCTTGGCGGGTGCCGTGCCTTCGGGTTGGGTGGTGTCTGCGCCCCGTTGCGGGCCGACCATGCGGTTCTGCTCAGCCAAGTTGCCGTGGTTGTTGCGGGCAAAGGCAGGCAGGAAAGAGCCGACCTTCGCTTCGGGGGCGCAGTTGCTCATGCAGGCCTTGGCCTGCACGTCAGGCTTGTTATGACCCATGCTCTTGCCCGGCCACATGGCGTGGTTGGTGGTCATGCCATTGCGATTCGGCATGCGGGCTTGGGCTTCGGCGATGGTCTTGTCCGACAGCACAAAGTTGTCCGGCACGATGCCACCCATGTTCAGCAAGTAAGCCGTGACACCATAGACCTCTTCGACTGTCAGGGATTTTGGTTCCGTCCAGGGCATGGCGCGGTTGATGTAATCCCACAGTGTTGAGACGGTGGAGACCTTCATCAAGGTGGTGCGGCCAGGAAAGCTGTGATCCAGCAGTCTGGCGACCCGCCCTGTCTTGATGTCCTCGGCGGTCGTGCCACCGACCAGTGGCGAGAAGACCTCGTTGGCCTCGCCAAACACGCCGTGGCAGGACGCGCACTTGGCCTCCCAGACGTCCTGCCCCTTGGCCACGGAGCCGGCACCTTTGGGCAGACCTTTGAAGTCCGGCCGAACATCGATGTCCCAAGCCGCCACTTCCTTGGGTGTGGCGGGTCGGCCGACGCCGGGGTAGCTGGTGGATTGCGCCAGCGACGCGGCGCTCAAGGTGGCCAACGCAAGGGCCAAGGTCAGGCGTTTGCGCATGGTGTGCGCCTTAAGAGAGCTGGACATTCTTCACCTCGCCGCTTTCCTGGATCAACCAGGACTGGATGGAGTTATTGTGATAAATCGAGCGGGTGCCGCGCACCGCACGCGTTTGCTGATAAGTGGGCTGCACATAGCCGGTCTCATCCGTGGCGCGGCTCTGAATGATGGCGGGCTTGCCATCCCAGCTCCAATCAGTGTTGAAGCGTGTCAGGCACTTGCTCATCACGGGGCCTTCCAAGCGTGCCGTGCGCCAGTTGCGGCCGCCGTCTACCGAGATGTCCACGCGTTTGATCTTGCCTTTGCCCGACCATGCCAAACCAGAGATGTTGTAGAAGCCCTTGTCCAGCAGCACTTGGCCGCCAGACGGCGTGGTCACCACGCTCTTGCATTCTTGGGTGTTGGTGTATTGACGATGCAGTCCGTCCGGCATCAAGTCGATGTAGTGGATTGCTTCGTCCTTGGCGCCGTAAGGCTTGTCACCGACTTCAATGCGGCGCAGGTACTTGACCCAGCTCACGCCTTGCACGCCGGGCACCACCAAGCGCAGCGGGTAGCCGTTCTCAGGGCGCAACATTTCGCCGTTTTGGCCGTAGGCCACGAACACTTCGCCCGACTCGATCAACTCCATGGGCACAGTGCGGGTCATCGAGGAGCCGTCGGCGCCCTCACCCAGCACAAAGCGAGCACGTTTGTAGTCGACGCCGCACATGTCCAGCAAGATCTTCAGAGGCACGCCAGTGAACTCGCAGCAACTGATCATGCCGTGGGTGTATTGCGCCGTGGGCACGGCCACATTGCCCCACTCCATGCCGGTGTTGGCGCCACACTCGATGAAGTGGAAGCGCGACACCGAAGGCAGGCGCATCAGCTCGTCCATGGTGAAGACTTTGGGGGTCTTCAGCAGGCTGGCGTCTGAGCCGTTGATCATCAAGCGGTGCTTGGACGGATCGATGTCCCACCAGCCCTGATGGTGACGCTCGAAGTGCAGACCAGAGGGGGTGACGATCCCGAACAGCGACTGCAGGGGCGAGAAGGACACAGAGGCCTGTGCAGTTTGAGTCAAGCCCGGGCTTTGGCGGCGCTGCACGTTGGCCTCGTACTTAGAAGGCTTGCCATAGCCGTCGGTCACGACGGGCTGGCCCAGGCCTTTGGTGTGCTCCGGCATGGTCAGGATGTTGGGGTCTCCATCGCCGGACACGGGGTTGGATTGCGCCTTGGCAGTTGCAGCCAAGCCCGTTGCGGCTGCGGCAGCAAAGGCATGGCGGATGAACCCGCGGCGACCTTGTTTGCCTTCCGCGAACACAGTACGGACGCCGTCGGCGTCAAGAAAGTTCTCAGGGGCCTTGATCAGGCGACCCGAGGCGCCGTCCGGGCGCTGAATGAGATCGTCGCGTTGCACAGTCGCTCCTTGATGGATCGGTACAGCCCAGTCTGGGCTGAAGTTCTATAAATAAGTAGAAACCAATATTAAGGCCAAGTGCCTGACGCCAAACTGGTGAAAACACTGATTAACACTGTGCTGCAGCTGCCGCGCGCTTGATCTGTGGTGTGAACGCCATGCGCTACATCAATGTCAGTGGCGGTTCAGCAAAGTAAGGCTAGCTCTTGGATCGGCACGGCGGCCGGTCCATCGAGTGACCCACCCGTGCCCTTGGTGGCCAGGGCCTTCGTCCAGCAGCACTTCACCTTCCCAGCCCAACACCTCTTCCAGGACGCCCGCAAAATCTGCGCGCAGGTCCACCAGGGTGTAGAGCATGTCCACATCCTGCGGCCCGCCGCTGGGGCGCCCTTTTTGCAAGGGGTGGAAGGCCTCCAGCACCAACATGCCACCAGGTTTGAGGCTTCGGGCCAGGTGACGGTGGGCGGGGCGCCGCAGCGCAGAGGCCAAATGACAATAGATCAGCACCACGGCCTCTGCACTTTCAGGCGCGGGCTGCCAGGTGGCCAAGTCGGCGCACAGCGTGCAGTAACGGTTGTTCGGCACACCGTGTTGTTGGGCCAATGCCAGGGCTTTGTCCAGCCCCGCCTGGGCGTAGTCCACGGCCAGCACTTGGTGGCCTTGTTCGGCCAGCCACACGCCATTGCGCCCCTCGCCGTCACCCACGGCCAAGACCGTCTGTTGGGCTGGCCAAGTGGCGGCCTGCTCCACCAAAAAGGCATTTGGTGCGGTGCCGTACTTGTAACCCGGCGCGGCGAAGCGCTCATTCCAAAAGCTTTGCATAAGAGCCTGTAAACGCCATGTCAAGGGGCGTAACGCGGTGAAATGGGCACCGCGCACGCAAGAGGAACACGCATCAGAAGGCCTCCTTCTCGGCTTCCAGGTAGGCCAAGCTGATGTACTTGCCGATATTGCCGTCCCAGCCTTGGGTGTGCTTGGCGTGTTTCACCACACGCGGGTCGGCCAGCACCCGTGCCTTGGCGGCAGCTTCGTCTTGGCCCGCTTTGACGGCCTGCTCGCAAGGGCGGTAAATGCCTTCAAACAACTCGCTTTGCTCGGCCAGCAGGGTGGCCGAGGCATCACCATGGCCCGGCACCCAGAGTTGGGCTTGGGTGTTGCGGGTCAGCTCAGCCATGGTCTTCAGGCTGCCCAAGTAGCTGCCTTCGTCCATATTGGCGATGCGGCGGTTCATGGCCACGTCGCCCACCATCACCACCTTGTCTTGCACGACTTCGATACAAATGTCGCCGGGCGTGTGGGCGACGCCATAGTGGTGAATGCGCAGCAGGGTGTCGCCAAACTTCAGCGCTTGGCCATGCACCGCGTCGTGGGAGGGCACCACCAACTCGGTGCCGGCCGTGGCGCCGTTGGTCCAAAGCGCTCAGCGAGGCTGCGCCACATCGTGCCTGCCGCCCCTGAGATGTACTGGCGGCTGAAAGGGTGGGCATAAATGGGGAGCGTTTTGCCAAAGGCGTCGACAAAGGCTTGGTTACCCAGGAAGTGGTCGCCGTGGAAGTGGGTGTTGATCAGCGCCACCACGGGCTTGCTGCTGAAGCTGCGCAGACGGCGAATGGCCATCTCACCAATCTGCACCGAAGCGCCGGTGTCCACCACCACCACGCCCACGCTGGTGTCGATGAAGCTGATGTTGGCCATCATGCCCCGGTTCTCTGGGGTGGGAAAGCCGTCCGGCGTCCAGACCATGCTGACGCGCGAACTCAAGCGTTTAAGTGGGTAGTCGGGTACGGCTGGGCCCCGGATGAAGTCCGCCGCACTTTGGGCCGCCTGTAGCAATGGCGGCAAGCTCAGCGCTGCGGTCGCTGCCGCGCCCCAGCGGCCCCATTGTTTGAGCAGGTGGCGGCGCGAAGGGGCTTCGGGCATGGGGGGCGTGGGCAGCATCGTGGGCTCCATCAGCTATGGCTTATAAATAAGCATACACCGAATAAAGCGGCGGCCCCTTAACCATGCAGTCGGCTGCCTCTGGGCACGCTGGCCAGCAAGAACTCCATCTGGTCCGACAGAATCCGCCGCCCTCGCAAAATCATGTCCTCATGCAGGCTGGGCACATACGGCAGGTAAAGCAGGCTCATGCGGGCCTCTTCGGGCAGGCGGCTGCCCTTGTGGCCGTTGCAGCCTCGGCAGGCGGTGATGCAGTTCATCCAAGAGTCCTCGCCGCCGCGCGACACCGGGATGATGTGCTCGCGGGTCAGGTCGTCTTGGTGAAAGCGGTGCCCGCAATAGGCACACACTTGGCGATCGCGGGCAAAGAGCTTGAGATTGGTCAGCGCCGGGTTGACGCGCCAAGCCCGCGCCGGAATGGCCCCACGCACCGCAATGATGGCGTGCACCTCCATGCGAGAGATCAAGCCCGTGCTGCGTTGCAGCCCGCCGCGCAAGACCTGACACGGGTCTCCCAGCGTCCAGGCAATGGCATCTGAGGCGTACAACAGTGCGGCTTGCCGCACGGTCATCCAAGCCTGAGGGCGACCAGAAATGTCGAGTTGCAAGACATCCATCGCGAGCATGCTCCAAGAGCGGTGACGCGGATCAGCCCCGGCCAAAGGGCACACGATGCGCCGCCGCGCCTTCTCTGCGCATCACCCTTGAGCATAGCGCGTTGCCGATGACAGGCTCAAGACACTTTGGCGTCGCGCCAGGGCTTCAAGGCCCCTGGTAAAAACCCTTGGAAAAGCCGCTTTAGGTCCAGAACCCTAGAAATAAACAGGGTTGAGGGCTCGCCAAACGCCGCGAGTTCTGCAAAATAGCACGACCGTTCGTTTCAGGATTGGCCTCAATCAGCCGACAACACGCCAGTGAGCACCTCCGCCTCAACCCGTCGCACCTCGTCGCGCACCTTGCACAAAGGCCAGCAAACCCGCGCCGCCATTTTGGAGGCCGCTCTGGGCTTGGCCTCACACATGGGGCTGGAGGGCTTGTCCATCGGCGCTTTGGCCGAGGTCACGGGCATGAGCAAGTCTGGCGTGTTTGCCCACTTCGGCTCGCGCGAGGAGTTGCAGATCTCGGTGATCCGCGAGTACCACACCAAGTTTGAAGAGGATGTCTTCTTCCCCGCCATCCGCGAAAAGCGCGGCCTGCCCCGTGTGACGGCCCTGTTTGAGAACTGGGTCAAGCGGGTGACGGTGGAAATCGATTCCGGCTGCATCTACATCAGTGGCGCCGTCGAGTTTGACGACCGCCCTGGCCCCGTGCGCGATGCTCTGGCCAGCATGGTCAAAGCCTGGCAAGCCGCGCTGGCCCGCGCCATCTTGCAGGCCATCGACGCCGGCGACCTGCAAGCCGACACCGACCCCGACCAGCTCTTGTTTGAGCTGCACGGCCTGATCTTGGCCCTGCACCACGACGCACGCTTCTTGCGCAACCCCGGCGCCGTAGAGCGTGCGCGGCGTGCCTTTGCCCGAACCATTCGCGATTACGCCGAGCCAGCACCTGCCTCTACGGTGGTGCGGCCTTTCACCCGTCCTACCCTTTGAGCCGGCAGCGGCGCTGACCTTTTTTTCGACAGGAGCACACCATGGCCCAGTACACCCCCCCTCTGCGCGACCTTCAATTTGTGCTGCACGAGCTGCTGGACGTGAGCAGCGAATTCAAGCAAATGCCGGCCCACGCCGACATCGACGCGGACACCATCAATGCCGTGCTGGAAGAGGGCGGCAAGTTCGCCGCCGAAGTGCTGTTCCCGATCAACAGCAGCGGTGACGCCGAAGGCTGCAAGCTGGATAAAGCCACCCACGAGGTCACACCGCCCACTGGCTTCAAAGAGGCCTATGCCAAGTACGTGGAGGGTGGCTGGCCCGCGCTGAGCTGCGACCCAGAGTACGGCGGCCAAGGCCTGCCGCACACGGTCAACCAGTGCTTTTATGAAATGCTCAACAGCGCCAACCAGGCCTGGACCATGTACCCCGGCCTGTCGCACGGCGCCTATGAGTGCCTGCACGCCCACGGCACCGAAGAGCAAAAGCGCCTCTACCTGACCAAGCTGGTCAGCGGCGAGTGGACCGGCACCATGTGCCTGACCGAGCCGCATTGCGGCACTGACCTCGGCATGCTGCGCACCAAGGCCGAACCCCTGGCTGACGGCAGCTACAAGATCACCGGCCAGAAGATCTTCATCAGCGCGGGCGAGCACAACCTGGCCGAGAACATCGTCCACCTCGTCTTGGCGCGCCTGCCCGATGCACCGGCAGGCTCCAAGGGCATCTCCTTGTTCATCGTGCCCAAGTTCCACATCAACGCTGATGGCAGCCTGGGTGAGCGCAATCCCATCCATTGCGGCGCGCTGGAGCACAAGATGGGCATCCACGGCAATTCCACTTGCCAGATGATCTTGGACGGTGCCGTGGGCACCCTGGTGGGCCAGCCGCACAAGGGCCTGGCCGCCATGTTCGTGATGATGAACGCCGCCCGCTTGGGCGTGGGCAACCAGTCGCTGGGCCTGACCGAAGTGGCCTACCAAAACGCCGTGGCCTATGCCAAAGACCGCATGCAGATGCGCTCGCTCACCGGCCCCAAGTCGCCCGACAAGCCGGCCGACTCCATCATCGTGCACCCCGATGTGCGCAAGATGCTGCTGACCGCCCGCGCCTTTGCCGAAGGCGGCCGCGCACTCGCCGTCTACACCGTGGTTCAGCTCGACAAGGAACTGAGCCACCCCGACGAAGACGTGCGCAAGGAAGCCGCTGACGAAGTGGCCCTGCTGACCCCCATCATCAAAGCCTTCATCACCGACAACGGCTGGCTGGCCACCTCGCATTGCATGCAGGTGTTTGGCGGCCACGGCTACATCCACGAGTGGGGCATGGAGCAGTACGTGCGCGATGCCCGCATCAACATGATCTACGAAGGCACCAACACCGTGCAATCGCTGGACCTGTTGGGCCGCAAGATCCTGGGTGACAACGGCAAGAAGCTGAAGGCCTTTGGCAAGAAGATCGCCGAATTCGTCGAAGAAGAAGGCGTGCGCGAAGACATGCAGGAGTTCATCAACCCGCTGGCCGACTTGGGCGACAAAGTCACCAAGCTGACCACCGAGCTGGGCATGAAGGCCTTTGGTAATGCCGACGAGGTCGGTGGCGCGTCGGTGGACTACCTGCGCGTGGTGGGGCACCTGACCTTTGCCTATCTGTTTGCCCGCATGGCCAAGATTGCGCTGGACAAGCAGAACTCGGGCGATCCCTTCTACATCGCGAAATTGCATACCATCCGCTTCTACTTCGCCAAGCTTTTGCCGGAGACGGCCAGCCTCATCCGCACTGCGCGTGCCGGTGTGGCCCCGCTGATGGCCATGGACGAAGCCTTGTTCTGACGCGAGCCCTCGCACCTCTTTTGACACCTGACCCGGAGACCTCCATGAAGACTGTGATCACCGCCTTGGCCCTGTCTGTTTTGAGCGCTGCCGCCATGGCCCAGGCCAACCCCGTGGGCCTGTGGCGCACCATTGACGACGAGACCAAGCAAGAGAAGTCCCTGGTTCGCATCAGCGACGCCGGTGGCGTGCTCAGCGGAAAGGTCGAGAAGGTGGCCGACCCGGCCAAGGCCAACGCCGTGTGCGAGGCCTGCACCGACGACCGCAAGGGCAAGCCGGTGGTGGGCATGACCATCATCCGCAATGCCAAGCAGGGCGACGACAAAGAGCTGTGGGAAGGCGGTGAGATCCTCGACCCCAACAACGGCAAGACCTATCGCTTGCGCATGAAGCCCATCGAGGGCGGCAAGAAACTGGAAGTGCGTGGCTATGTCGGCCCCTTCCACCGCAACCAAATCTGGATCCGCGTCGAATAACGCAGACATGAGATTTTGTGGTGCCGCCCAGCCGGGCGCACCACTTTTGCCTACCGTTCTGGAACACACATGAGCAAATTCAACGTTCGCAAGGTGGCCGTGCTCGGCGCCGGCGTCATGGGCGCGCAGATCGCAGCCCACTTGGTCAACGTCAAAGTGCCGGTGGTCTTGTTTGACCTGCCCGCCAAAGAAGGCCCTACGTAACTGAACGAAGTACATCGGCGGATGGCTACGGTCAACAAGACCACCGGCACCCCACGTTGACCATGGCCATGTCGGCAAGGAGCACGGCCACCTTGGCAAGGAGGTAAGTTCCAGGCAGTGGTGCGCCCGGCTGGGCGGCACCACAAAATCCCATGTCTGCGTTATTCGACGCGGATCCAGATTTGGTTGCGGTGTAAGGGGCCGACATAGCCACGCACTTCCAGTTTATTGCCGCCCTCGATGGGCTTGATGCGCAGGCGATAGGTCTTGCCGTTGTTGGGGTCGAGGATCTCACCGCCTTCCCACAGCTTTTGTCAACGCCCTGCTTAGCATTGCGGATGATGGTCATGCCCACCACCGGCTTGCCCTTGCGGTCGTCGGTGCAGGCCTCGCACACGGCGTTGGCCTTGGCCGGGTCGGCCACCTTCTCGACCTTTCCGCTGAGCACGCCACCGGCGTCGCTGATGCGAACCAGGGACTTCTCTTGCTTGGTCTCGTCGTCAATGGTAAACGCGCCACAGGCCCACGGGCTTGGCCTAGGCCAAGGCGGCAGCGGTCAGAACAGACAGGGCCAAGGCGGTGATCACAGTCTTCATGGAGGTCTCCGGGCCAGTGTCAAAAGAGGTGCGAGAAGCTCGCGTCAGAACAAGGCTTCGTCCATGGCCATCAACGGGGGCCACACCGCACGCGCAGTGCGGATGAGGCTGGCTATGTCCGGCAAAAAGCTTGCCGAAGTAGAAGCGTGATGGTGCGCAATTTCGCGATGTAGAAGGGATCGCCCGAGCCTCGCTTAACCAGCGCAATCTTGGCCACGCGGGCAAACAGATAGGCAAAGGTCAGGTGCCCCACCACGCGCAGGTAGTCCACCGACGCCCACCGACCTCGTCGGCATTACCAAAGGCCTTCATGCCCAGCTCGATGGTCAGCGTGGCCACTTCGTCGCCCAAGTCGGCCAGCGGGGTTGATGAACTCCTGCATGTCTTCGCGCACGCCTTCTTCTTCGACGAATTCGGCGACCTTCTGGGCCAAAGGCCTTCAGCTTCTTGCCGTTGTCGCCCAGGACCTTGGGGCCCCAACAGGTCCACCGATCGCACGGTGTTGGTGCCTTCGTAGATCATGTCGATGCGGGCACCGCGCACGTACTGCCCCACCCCCCACTCCGTGGATGTAGGCGTGGCTGCCAAACACCCTGCAGGCAACGCGAGGCGGCCAGCCAGCCGTTGCCGATGATGAAGGCTTTGATGATGGGGGTCAGCAGGGCCACTTCGCCAGCGGCTTCCTTGCGCACGTCCTCGTCGGGGTGGCTCAGCTCCTTGTCGAGCTGAAGCACGGTAGAGACGGCGAGTGCGTGTACGCCTTCGGCAAAGGCGCGGGCGGTCAGCAGCAATCTTGCGCACATCGCGGTGCACGATGATGGAGTCGGCCGGCTTATAGGGCGACTTGGGGCCGGTGAGCGAGCGCATCTGCATGCGGTCTTTGGCATAGGCCAAGGCGTTTTGGTAGGCCACTTCGGTCAGGCCCAGCGACTGGACTGTCTACGCCCAAGCGGGCGGCGTTCATCATCACGAACATGGCGGCCTGTCCCATTGTGCGGCTGGCCCACCAGGGTGCCCACGGCACCGTCCAAGATCATCTGGCAAGTGGAATTGCCGTGGATGCCCATCTTGTGCTCCAGCGCGCCGCAATGGATGGGACCGCGCTCACCCACGCTGCCACCTGCCTTGATGTGGAACTTGGGCACGATGAACAAGGAGATGCCATTGATGCCTACCGGTGCATCGGGCAGGCGCGCCAAGACGAGGTGGACGATGTTCTCGGCCAGGTTGTGCTCGCCCGCGCTGATGAAGATCTTCTGGCCGGTGAGAATCTTGAAGCTGCCGTCAGCCAGGGGGTCGGCCTCGGTGCGCAGCATGCCGAGGTCAGCGCCGCAATGCGGCTCGGTCAGTCACATGGTGCCGGTCCACTCGCCGCTGACCAGCTTGGTCAGGTAGAGGCGGTTTTGCTCTTCGGCGCTGCCGCGGGCGTGCAGGCACTCATAGGCGCCGTGCGACAGGCCGGGGGTACATGGTCCAGGCCTGGTTGGCGCTGTTGAGCATTTCATAAAAGGCACTGGTCCACCGTCGTGCGGTAGGCCTTCGGCCGCCGTACTCTGGGTCGCAGCTCTGCGCGGGCCAGCCACCCTCCACGTACTTGGCATAGGCCTTCTTGAAGCCAGTGGGCAGTGTGACCTCGTGGGTGGCTTTGTCCAGCTTGCTGCCTTCGGCGTCACCGCTGCTGTTGAGCGGGAACAGGACTTCGGCGGCGAACTTGCCGCCCTCTTCCAGCACGGCATTGATGGTGTCCGCGTCGACGTAGGCGTGGGCCGGCATTTGCTGGACCTCGCCGCTCACGTCCAGCAGCTCGTGCAGCACAAATTGAAGGTCACGCAGAGGGGGTGTACTGGGCCATGGTGTGCTCCTGCCGAAAAAGGCCAGCGCCGCTGCCGGCTCAAAGGCCAGGACGGGTGAAAAGGCCGCACCACCGTAGAGGCAGGTAGCTGGCTCGGCGTAATCGCGAATGGTTCGGGCAAAGGCACGCCGCGCGCGCTCTACGGCGCCGGGGTTGCGCAAGAAGCGTGCGTCGTGGTGCAGGGCCAAGATCAGGCCGTGCAGCTCAAACAAAGAGCTGGTCGGGGTCGGTGTCGGCTTGCAGGTCGCCGGCGTCGATGGCCTGCAAGATGGCGCGGGCCAGCGCGGCTTGCCAGGCTTTGACCATGCTGGCCAGAGCATCGCGCACGGGGCCAGGGCGGTCGTCAAACTCGACGGCGCCACTGATGTAGATGCAGCCGGAATCGATTTCCACCGTCACCCGCTTGACCCAGTTCTCAAACAGGGCCGTCACACGGGGCAGGCCGCGCTTTTCGCGGATGGCGGGGAAGAAGACATCCTCTTCAAACTTGGTGTGGTACTCGCGGATCACCGAGATCTGCAACTCCTCGCGCGAGCCGAAGTGGGCAAACACTGCCAGACTTGCTCATGCCCGTGACCTCGGCCAAAGCGCCGATGGACAAGCCCTCCAGCCCCATGTGTGAGGTAAAGCCGCCCAGAGCGGCCTCCAAAAATGGCGGCGCGGGTTTGCTGGCCTTTGTGCAAGGTGCGCGACGAGGTGCGACGGGTTGAGGCGGAGGTGCTCACTGGCGTGTTGTCGGCTGATTGAGGCCAATCCTGAAACGAACGGTCGTCCTATTTTGCAGAACTCGCGGCGTTTGGCGAGCCCTCAACCCTGTTTATTTCTAGGGTTCTGGACCTAAAGCGGCTTTTCCAAGGGTTTTACCAGGAGCCTTGAAGCCCTGGCGCGACGCCAAAGGTGTCTTGAGCCTGTCATCAGGCAACGCGCTATGCTCAAGGGTGATGCGCAGAGAAGGCGCGGCGGCGCATCGTGTGCCCTTTGGCCGGGGCTGATCCGCGTCACCGCTCTTGGAGCATGCTCGCGATGGATGTCTTGCAACTCGACATTTCTGGTCGCCCCTCAGGCTTGGATGACCGTGCGGCAAGCCGCACTGTTGTACGCCTCAGATGCCATTGCCTGGACGCTGGGAGACTCTGTGTCAGGTCTTGCGCGGCGGGCTGCAACGCAGCACGGGCTTGGATCTCTCGCATGGAGGTGCACGCCATCATTGCGGTGCGTGGGGCCATTTCCGCGCGCGGGCTTGGCGCGTCAACCCGGCGCTGACCAATCTCAAGCTCTTTGCCCGCGATCGCCAAGTGTGTGCCTATTGCGGGCACCGCTTTCACCAAGACGACCTGACCCGCGAGCACATCATCCCGCAGGTCGCGCGGCGGCGAGGACACCTGGATGAACTGCATCACCGCCTGCAAGGCCTGCAACGGCCACAAGGGCAGCCGCTTGCCCGAAGAGGCGAACATGGTGTTGCTCTACCTGCCCTATGTGCCCAGCCTGCACGAAGACATGATCCTGCGAGGGCGGCGCATCGTGTCGGACCAGATGGAGTTCCTGCTGGCCAGCGTGCCCAGAGGCAGCCGACTGCATGGTTAAGGGGCCGCCGCTTTATTCGGTGTATGCTTATTTATAAGCCATAGCTGATGGAGCCCACGATGCCGCCCACGCCCCCCATGCTCGAAGCTCCTTCGCGCAGCCTTTTGTTCAAACAATGGGGCCGCTGGGGCGCGGCAGCGACCGCAGCGCTGAGCTTGCCGCCATTGCTACAGGCGGCCCAAAGTGCGGGCGGACTTCATCCGGGCCCAGCCGTACCCGGATCATTCTACTTAAACGCTTGAGTTCGCGCGTCAGCATGGTCTGCACGCCGGACGGCTTTCCCACCCCCAGAGAACCGGGGCATGATGGCCAACATCAGCTTCATCGACACCAGCGTGGGCGTTTGGTGGTGGACACCGGCGCTTCGGTGCAGATTGGTGAGATGGCCATTCGCCGTCTGCGCAGCTTCAGCAGCAAGCCCGTGGTGGCGCTGATCAACACCCACTTCCACGGCGACCACTTCCTGGGTAACCAAGCCTTTGTCGACGCCTTTGGCAAAACGCTCCCCATTTATGCCCACCCTTTCAGCCGCCAGTACATCTCAGGGGCGGCAGGCACGATGTGGCGCAGCCTCATGGAGCGCTGGACCAACGGCGCCACGGCCGGCACCGAGTTGGTGGTGCCCTCCCACGACGCGGTGCATGGCCAAGCGCTGAAGTTTGGCGACACCCTGCTGCGCATTCACCATCATGGCGTCGCCCACACGCCCGGCGACAGTTTGTATCGAAGTCGTGCAAGACAAGGTGGTGATGGTGGGCGACGTGGCCATGAACCGCCGCATCGCCAATATGGACGAAGGCAGCTACTTGGGCAGCCTGAAGACCATGGCTGCGCTGACCTACCCCACCCAAGCCCAACTCTGGGTGCCGGGCCATGGCGATGCCCTCGGCCACCCTGCTGGCCGAGCAAAGCGAGTTGTTTGAAGGTATTTACCGCCCTTGCGAGCAGGCCGTCAGCGCGGGCCAAGACGAAGCTGCCGCCAAGGCACGGGTGCTGGCCGACCCGCGTGTGGTGAAACACGCCAAGCACACCCAAGGCTGGGACGGCAATATCGGCAAGTACATCAGCTTGGCCTACCTGGAAGCCGAGAAGGAGCAATACGTAACCGAACGAAGCACAT
>JAXHNT010000123.1:0-32810 GCA_034520165.1 Ideonella sp. | reverse complement strand
GCGTACTTCGTTCAGTTACGGCCACGTATTGCTTTGGGCTGGGCTATGTATTGGCGCGGCTGCTCAAGCAAGACCCTAACCACAGCCGAACCATCGCGCTCGAAACGGGCATCCAAAATGGGCCGCTGGCCGTGCTGATCGTGACGCCCGACCTTCACCGGCACCATGCAGCAAGAAGTGCTGCTGATCCCGGTGCTGTACTCTCTTGTTCATCGTGGTCACCTCCAGCATCGTGACGGTGTTCTTCCGCCGCAAGAGTGAGGCCGAAGCGCTGGCCCGCGACCGCGCCAAACAGGGCACCGTGATGGTGAGCTGAGCCTGCAGCGCAGCCCGGCTCGGGTGAGGCCTCTCGCCGCTGGTGCGGCGGTGGCTGACCCGCACGCCAGCGGCAGGCAGAGGATCAGATGGACGCACAATGCGGCAATCACCTGAACCCCTGAAAGCACGCTTCATGCTCGGACCTTCTCCCCTGATGGCTGGTGACGAACTCCCGGTGGCCGAGGCGCGCGCGCGCATCCATGCGGCGCTGCGCCCCATCACCGATGTAGAGACGCTGCCGCTGCGCCAAGCTTTGGGCCGCATCTTGGCGGCCGATGTCATCAGCCCGATTGCCGTGCCGGCCCACGACAACTCGGCCATGGACGGCTATTCTTTGCATGGCGCCGATCTTTTGGCGGATGTGCCCACGGCCTTGCGCGCCTTGCCTGGTGTCACCGTGTTTGCGGGTACGCCCCTGGCACAGGTGGTGGGGCGCGGCCAATGCGTGCGCATCATGACGGGTGCGGTGATGCCCGAAGGCCTGGACACGGTGGTGCCCGTCGAGCTGTGCCAGGTGGTGGCTGACGCGGCAGGCACTACCGTCACCCTAAAGCCTGGCGTGTTGAAGGCCGGCGAAAACCGCCGCAAGCGGGGCGAAGACTTGGCGCTGGGCCAGCCTGCGCTGCGGGCTGGGCAACTGTTGCGCCCGGCGGACTTAGGCCTGCTCGCTTCGCTGGGCGTGGCCGAGTTGCAGGTGTTCAGGCGTCTGAAAGTGGCGCTGTTTTCTACCGGCAATGAGCTGCGCACCCTCGGTCAGCCTTTGGAAGATGGCTGCATCTACGACAGCAACCGCTTCAGCTTGATGGGGGCCTTGGAGCGATTGGGTGTAGAGGTTCTTGATTTGGGGTTAGTGGCTGACGACCCGGCTGCACTCCATGCCACCTTGGACCTTGCCCTGGCCCAGGCCGATGTGGTGATGACCAGTGGTGGTGTGAGCATGGGCGACGCCGACTACACCCGTGACCTGCTGGCCGCCCGCGGTGAGGTCGGGTTTTGGAAGGTGGCGATGCGGCCTGGTCGCCCCTTTGCCTTTGGCCCGCTGCAGGCGGCGGCCGGGCGCACCGCTTGGCTGTTTGCGCTGCCTGGCAACCCGGTGGCGGCCCTGGTCACCTTTTATGCCTTTGCCCGCGAGGCTTTGCTCGTCTTGGCCGGTGCTGACCCTCGGCCTTTGCCGGTGCTCAAGGCGCGCAGTGTGGCGGCTATCCGCAAACGCCCAGGGCGTACCGAGTACCAACGCGGCATCGTCGGTTTGGCGCCAGACGGTCGCTGGGAAGTACGCCTCACTGGCGCACAAGGCGCAGGTATTCTGCGCAGCATGACCGAGGCCAATGCCTTGGTGGTGCTAGGGCATGAGCAGGGCGCGGTGGCTGTGGGTGATGAGGTGCAGGTCTGGCTGTTTGACGGGCTGGTGTGACCCGCAGTGCGCCACAGCATGGCCATCTTCGGCTGTGCGAAGCTGGCACAGCACGGGCCTAACAGATCGCGTTTACCCTAGATCCGCACAAGGCTTTGTCGGCCGCAGGGGCTGGAAACACCGTTTGGATGTCGCTTTGTAGGTTGGCACGATTGTTGCCGGGAAATCCTCCCGGAACGCTGGAAAACCCACCCAGCGTGACACAGCTGCACACCTCTTCAGAAGGAGACATTCCATGCGTTTGAAATTGCTGCCCTTGCTGCTCACCGTTGGCCTAGCCTCGATGACGGCACAAGCCACCGTGACCGATCAAATGATCGCGGACGATGCCAAGACCACTGGTGACATTTTGTCTTGGGGCTTGGGCACCCAAGGCCAACGTTATTCCCCCCTCAAGCAGATCAACCCCAAGAGTATTGACCGCCTGGTCCCGGCATGGTCCTTTTCCTTTGGTGGAGAGAAGCAGCGCGGCCAGCAATCTCAGCCCCTGATCCACAAGGGCAAGATGTTCGTGACGGGGTCTTATTCGCGCATCTATGCGCTGGATGTAGCGACCGGCAGGAAGCTCTGGAAATACGAGCACCGCCTGCCCGACGGCATCATGCCCTGCTGCGACGTGATCAACCGAGGCGCTGCGCTCTACGATAACCTAGTCATCTTCATGACCCTGGACGCCCAGATCGTGGCCCTGGACCAGAACACCGGCGACGTGGTCTGGAAAGAGAAGATCGACAACTACGCCGATGGCTACTCCGGCACGGCAGCGCCCCTGATTGCGGGTGGCCTGTTGCTGACAGGCGTGTCCGGTGGTGAGTTCGGTGTGGTCGGGCGCGTTGAGGCGCGCAACCCCAAGACCGGCCAAATGGTTTGGAGCCGTCCCACCGTTGAAGGCCATATGGGCTACCAGTACGACGACAAGGGCAACAAGACCGAGATCGGCGTCTCGGGCACCACCAACAAGACCTGGCCGGGCGACCTGTGGAAGACCGGCGGCGCGGCCACCTGGCTGGGCGGCACCTACGACGCTAAGACAGGCCTGGCCTACTTCGGCACCGGCAACCCTGCGCCCTGGAACAGCCACCTGCGCAAGGGCGACAACCTCTACTCCTGCTCGACCATTGCCATTGACATCAAGACCGGTCAGATCAAGTGGCATTACCAAAATACCCCCAATGACGGTTGGGACTACGACGGCGTCAACGAATTCATCACCTATGACCAAGACGGTCGTCGTTTGGGTGCCAAGGCTGACCGCAATGGCTTCTTCTATGTGAACGACGCGACCACAGGTCAACTGGTCAACGCCTTCCCCTTCGTCAAGAAGGTGACGTGGGCCACGGGTATCGACCTGAAGACTGGTCGCCCGAACTTTGTGCCGGAGAACCGCCCCGGTGATCCGACGTCCGGTGCCGACCCCAAAAAGGGTCAAGCCGTTTTTTCAGCGCCGGGCTTCTTGGGCGGCAAGAACCAGATGCCTATGGCCTACAGTCCAGACACCAGGCCTGTTCTATGTGCCGGCCAACGAGTGGGGCATGGAGATCTGGAACGAGCCCGTCACCTACAAGAAGGGCGCGGCCTACTTGGGTGCGGGCTTCACCATCAAGACGATCAACGACGACTACATCGGCGCGCTGCGTGCGATGGACCCGAAGACCGGCAAGATTGTCTGGGAAGTCAAGAACAATGCGCCCTTGTGGAGTGGTGTCTTGACCACCGGCGGCAACCTGGTGTTCTGGGGCACGCCTGAAGGCTATCTGCAAGCCGCAGACGCCAAGACCGGCAAGATCGTCTGGAAATTCCAAACCGGCTCTGGCGTGGTGGCTCCTCCGGTGACCTGGGAGCAAAACGGCGAGCAGTATGTGGCCGTGGTGTCCGGCTGGGGTGGCGCTGTGCCGCTGTGGGGTGGCGAGGTGGCCAAGAAGGTCAACTTCCTGGAGCAGGGCGGATCGGTCTGGGTCTTCAAACTCTTGAAGTAAGCGAGTCGAGGGCGGGCCGCAGTGCCCGCTTCATCCTTCAAAAGCAAAAGCCCCGCTTTGGCGGGGCTTTTTCTTTGGGGGCTCAGCGCTAGACTCAGCGCAACAGGCCCACCAGCGCTGCCCACACGTTCTCCATCATCTTCGGTTGCGCTTTGGCGCTGGGATGGATGCGGTCGGCCTGGAAGAAGCTCATGGCATCAGGCCGATCCGCAATGCCTTGCAGCAGAAATGGCAGCAAGGCAGTCTTCTCGGCATCGGCCACCGTTTTGAAGAGTTGCGCAAACTCGTTTGCATAGCGCTGGCCGTAGTTCGGCGGCATTTGCATGCCGACCAGCAGGACCTGAGCCCCAGCCTGACGGGAGAGCCGAGCCATGGCGGCCAGGTTGTCGCGGGTACTGTCCAGGGGCAGGCCGCGCAGCGCGTCATTGCCACCTAACTCGATGATGACCCAGCGCGGTTGGTGTTGTTTGAGCAGCGCGGGCAAGCGGCTGCGGCCACCTGAGCTGGTGTCGCCGCTGATGCTGGCATTGACCACGGTGACGCCGGGCGCCTGCTGGGCCAATCGTTGAGTCATCAAGGCCACCCAGCCTTCACCGCGCTGCAGGCCATATTCGGCGGAGAGGCTGTCGCCCACCACCAAGAGTTTGCCGCTGGCCTTGGCATTCACACGGCCCGCCGCCTGCAAAGTTTCAGGGGCCATCAGAGCAGCCCCGGACAAACCCAAGGCGATCAAGCTACAGTGCCCCTTCCACAGCGACGCCAACAACGCTCGGCGGGCCATCACAGGCTTTCTGGCCGCAGCACACACAGTCATGTCAGACCCCATCATTTCCGTTGAACACCTGACCCAGCGCGTGAGCGATGCCACTGGGACGCTCACCATTCTCCACGACATCCAGGCCCGCATCGAACCGCGTGAAACGGTGGCCATTGTCGGGGCTTCTGGCTCTGGCAAAAGCACGCTGCTGTCGTTGATGGCCGGCTTGGATGTACCCAGCGAAGGCCGTGTGCTGCTGGACGGCGTGGATCTCTTCGCCCTGGGTGAGGATGAGCGTGCCGCCGTGCGGGCCCAGAAGCTGGGCTTTGTGTTTCAGAGCTTTCAGCTCCTAGGCAACCGCAGCGCACTGGAGAACGTGATGCTACCGCTGGAGTTGGCCGGTGAGCGCAACGCCCGCGCCTTGGCCACGGCCATGTTGCAGCGGGTGGGTTTGGCTGAGCGCCTCAACCACTATCCCAAGGTGTTGTCGGGTGGCGAGCAGCAACGGGTGGCGCTGGCGCGAGCCTTTGTGGTGCGGCCCAAAGTGCTGCTGGCCGACGAGCCCACCGGCAGCCTGGACTTCGCCACCGGTGAAACCGTGATGGCCCTGATGTTGGAGCTGAACCGCGAGTTGGGCACCACCTTGGTCTTGGTGACCCACGACCGCGCCTTGGCCGCTCGCTGCGACCGAGCCTTGCAAATTGAAGCCGGGCGTTTGGTGCAACCTCAGGCTTAGGCAGCCCATGAAAAAGGCACCCGCAGAGGGTGCCTTGAGTGACCGTGTGGGCCGTCACTGAGACGGCCCTGTAGCCACGCGCTTACTGAGCGCCTTGCGAGAACTTGTAGTCCGTCTTGGCTGCCTTGCGCAGTTGGTCTTGGTACTCTTGCAGCTTGGCTTGGCCCATGCGCTGCTTGAGTTGAGCCTTGACTTCTTCGAAGGCCGGGAACTGGGCTTCGCGGGTGTCTTCCAGCTTGATGATGTGATAGCCGAACTGGGTTTTGATCGGGGTCTCGGTCATCTCACCCTTCTTCAGCTTGGCCATGGCTTGACCGAACTCCGGCACATAGGTGTCGGGTTTGGCAAAGTCCAGGTCGCCGCCGTTCTCTGCGGAGCCGGGGTCTTTGGAGTTCTTCTTGGCCAAGTCTTCAAATTTGCCACCAGCCTTGATCTCGGCGATCAGGCGCTTGGCGTCTTCTTCCTTTTCGACCAAGATGTGGCGCGCGCGGTACTCTTGACCGCCGTTCTGGGCTTTGACCTTGTTGTACTCGGCTTGCGCTTCGGCGTCAGAAGGCTCGTTCTTCTTGGCGTAGTCGGCGAAGAGTTCGCGGATCAGCACGGTTTGGCGCAGCAACTCAAACTGAGCTTTGTACTCAGCGGTGGCTGGAATGCCTCGGCGCTCCGCTTCCTGCGCAAAGATCTCGCGCATCACGACTTCGTCTTTGGCGCGTTGCTGCATTTCAGGCGTGACTTGCTGACCTGCTCGGCTGGCTTGCTGCAGCAAGGTGTCAACGCGGCTCTTGGGAACGGCCTTGCCGTTCACGGTGGTGACGTTTTGGGCGTGTGCGGCCAGGGGCATCAACACCGCCAGAGCGGCGACCAGGGTCGTAGACTTCAAATTCATTCGTGTCGCCTTTCGGGGGACTCGGTGGAGATCAACAATCAATGTCCTAGCTCGCTGGGTGCGCGGGCCTGAATGGCCAGCGCATGAATGCCCTGGGGCACCAAGGAGCGCAGGGCATCATACACGAGGCGATGTCGCTCCAAGAGGCGCTTTCCCTCGAACAAGGGACTCACCACCAGGACAGAAAAGTGGCTGCCTTCACGGGCTCCAGCATGGCCCGCATGGGCCGCACTGTCGTCACTGACTTCGAGTTGAACCGGCGCTAAGGCATCGTTCAGCGCGGCCTCCACCGCGCTGGCGTGTACGCGAGGGGCGTTCATGGCTTGGGCGTGCCGGGTTCGGCGGCTTCATCGGGAGGCAAGTGTTTGGCAATCACCAGGCCTTGGGCGATCGTGAAGGCAAAAATCAGCGCAGTGGCACCAAAAACCTTGAAGTTGACCCAGGTTGACAACTCGAAGGTGTAGGCGACCCAAAGGTTGAGTAAACCCATCAAACCAAAGAACAGTACCCAGGCCGAGTTGAGTTGACGCCAGACCTTGGCAGGTAACGCCAATTCGGCCGAGAGCATGCTCTGGAGCAAATTTTTGCCCAGCACGGCTTGGCTGAACCACAGCACTAGCCCGAACGCCCAATACAGGCCGCTGGGCTTCCATTTGATGAAGGTTTCGTTGTGAAACCAGACGGTCAGCCCGCCCAGCACCACCACCAAGCCGAGGCTGACCCAGAGCATCAAATCGACCTTGCGGCCCTTGAGTTTGAGAAAGGCCACCTGCGCCAAGGTGGCGATGATCACCACGATGGTGGCCAACAGTACTGGCGCTTCTTTGGGGCCAACCACGCCCCCAGACACGAGCACACCAAAGTGCTCGGTGGCCCATTGGCTGGCCATCTCACTATTGTTTTCTGCACCCTTGAAGGTTGCAAAAAAGAGGATCAGAGGTAAGAAATCAAGCAATAGCTTCATGGGGAACTCGTGGGGTCGGCGTCTGCGGACAGTGGCGCGAAGTGTATCGCCGCCGAGTTGATGCAAAAGCGCTCGCCGGTCGGCTCGGGGCCATCTTCAAACACATGGCCCAGGTGTGAGCCGCACTGCGTACACCGCACTTCCACCCGCGTCATGCCGTGGGATTCATCGACCACGCGCTCAATCCGGCCTGCATCAATGGCTTGCCAATAGCTGGGCCAGCCGCAGCCGGCATCAAACTTGGTGCCGGATTCGAACAGCGCCGTGCCGCAACCTACGCAGTGGTAGTGCCCATCGTGCCAGTGGTCCCACCAAGCCCCGGTGAAGGGCCGCTCGGTGGCCGCTTGGCGCGCCACTGCATACTGCATTGGGTCTAGCTCAGCCCGCCATTGGGCCTCGTCTTTGCGCACCGGGTAGCGGTCGTCGTCATGCGAATGGGGTTCAGGGCGGCGGCGAAAAGTCATGAGGAGCAGCTCACTTCAAGGTGGCGGGCCCAGTCGGGCGGGAAGGCGGCATCGGCCTCGGCGTCTGGCTGTTCGTCGTAGGGGCGGGACAAAACTTTCAGCAAGCGTTGCACTTCGCTCATGTCGCCGCGCTCGGCCTGGACGATGGCTTGCTGGGCCAGGTGGTTGCGCAGCACATATTTGGGCACTGCCGCACACATGCGCGCTTGGCGCTCGGCATCCACACTGTTCTCCTGCTGAAGCCGCCTTGCATAGCGTGTGCCCCAGGCTTCAAAGGCGTCTCGGTCAATGAAGAGGTCTCTGAGCGGGCTTTGGTTTGCATCGGGCACCGTGCTGAAGTGGCAGAGTCGGCGCGAGGCGATGGGGTAGTCCGTGTGGTGACGGGCCAGCAGGCGCAGCCAGTCGTCAATCAGGGTTTTGTCATCGTCTTGGGCCACGGTCAAGCCCAAGCGTGCCCGCATCAATCGCAAGAACTCGGCCTCAAACACCGTGGCAAAGGGCGCAAGTTCGGTCTGAATGGCTTCGACATCAGCCTCGTCGCCCAGACCTGCGCCGATCACAGGCACCAGCGCTTGCGCCAGCGCATGCAGGTTCCACCAAGCGACTTGAGGCTGGCGCTCAAAGGCATAGCGGCCGCGCTCATCCGAGTGGTTGCAGATGTGATGCGGATCGAACCCATCTAGAAAGCCAAAGGGTCCGTAGTCGATGGTCAGGCCCAGGATGGACATGTTGTCGGTGTTCATCACGCCGTGGCAAAACCCCAGGGATTGCCAGTGAGCCATCAGCCGCGCCGTGCGGCGCGTCACCTCCCCAAGCAGCGATAAGGCAGGCTGGGGCGCCGACTCGCAAGCGGGGAAGTGGTGAGACAGCACAAAGTTCAGCAGTTGCCGCAACTCGGCATGCAGGCCGTGGTGCGCAAAGTGTTCAAAGTGGCCAAAGCGGATGAAGCTGGGGGCCACGCGAGCCAGCACGGCCGCGCGCTCGGCGCGCTCGCGCCGTACCGGCAAGGCAGAGTGGGTGGCGCACAAGGCCCGGGTGGTCGGCACACCCAGGTGATGCAGAGCCTCGGAGCACAGCAGCTCTCGAATGGTGGAGCGCAGCACCGCCCGGCCATCGCCCATGCGGGAATAGGGGGTTTGTCCGGCACCCTTGAGTTGGATCTCCATCGGGCCACTGGGGCTGTTCAGCTCGCCCAGGAGGAGGGCGCGGCCGTCGCCCAACTGCCCCGCCCAGACGCCAAACTGGTGGCCGCTATAGACACTGGCCAAAGGCCGCATGCCCGGCCACAGGCTATTGCCGCTCAAGACCTCAACCGCCTCAGGGTTGCTCACCCACCAGTCTTCGGGCAAGCCCAAGGTTTGAGCGCAGGCGGGGCTGTGCGCCAGCCATGCTGGGTCCGGCACACCCGAGGCCTTCATCTCAGTGAAGAACGCTGGGCCTAACTGGGCAAAGCGATTGACCCACGACGAGGCGGCGGGCGTAAACAAGTGGGGCGAAGCAAACGGCGAAGACATGTCCGCAGTGTAGAGAAGCCTTTTTGAGCGTGCCGCTCTAGGGCGAGGTGCCCCTCGTTGGCGCAGTGCCTATCGGGGGTTTGGGTGGCTTGTCTCAAGCGCGACAGGGCATTCCCTGAACCCCAAGATCGTCAGCTTGGGCTACCGTAAGCTTCTGTCAGCCAATGCGCTGTAACCCCCTTAGCAGGAGACTCTTGATGAACGTGACGCACAAGCTTTTCGGTGTGACCATGGCGGCCTCTATGACCCTGATGTGCGGGGTGGCATTCGCCCAAAAGGGCGAGACGGTCAAGATCGCCTGGATTGACCCGCTGACAGGCCTGATGGGACCGGTGGGCAACAACCAAGTCAAGAGCTTCCAGTTTGTGGCGGAACGCTTTAACAAGAACAATCCCGCCGGCGTGAAGTTCGAGATCATTCCCATTGACAACAAGCTGAGCCCCGCCGAAACCCTGAATGCCTTGAAGTCCGCCATCGACCAAGGCGTGCGCTACGTGACCCAGGGCAATGGCTCAGGCGCTGCGGCCGCCCTGATTGACGCCGTGGCCAAGCACAACGAGCGCAACCCCGGCAAAGAAGTGCTGTACATCAACCACTCGGCGGTGGACCCAGACCTCACCAACAGCAAGTGCAACTACTGGCACTTCCGCCTGGACGCCGACACCTCCATGAAAATGGAAGCGCTCACCACCTTCATGAAAGATCGCCCCGAGGTCAAGAAGGTGTACCTGCTGAACCAAAACTATGCCCACGGCCACCAAGTGGCCAAGTACGCCAAGGACATCCTGCCGCGCAAGCGCCCTGATGTGAAGTTTGTGGGTGAAGACCTGCACCCCTTGGCCTCGGTGCGCGACTTCGCGCCTTATGTCGCCAAGATCAAAGCCTCGGGTGCTGACACGGTGATCACCGGCAACTGGGGTTCAGACCTGTCTCTGTTGGTCAAGGCGGCCAACGACGCAGGCTTGAATGTCAATTTTTACACTTACTATGCCGGCGTCACGGGCACCCCCACGGCCTTGGGCTCTGCAGCCGCGGGCAAGGTGTTCCAGGTCTCTTACATGCACTCCAATATGGACGGCGTGGCGGGCGAGATCATCAGCGGCTTTAAGGCCAAGTATCCGGATGCGGATTGGTACACGGGCTCCACGTATCACATCTATGCGCTCTTGAGTGGTGCAATGGCCAAGGCGAAATCCACTGACCCGGTCAAGGTGGCGGCGGCGCTCGAAGGCCTGAAGACCAAGAGCTTCAACGGCGAGGTTGAGATGCGCAAGGCTGACCACCAGTTGCAGCAGACGCTCTACATCTCGACCTGGCAGAAGGTAGACGCCAAGAACAAGTACAGCGTCGAGAACACCGGCTACACCTTTGCACCGGTCAAGACCTTTGAGCCCTATGTCTCCAGCACCCCCACCTCTTGCCAGATGAAGCGTCCGGGCTGAGGCCGCTTCTCGGCGAGTATGGCTATCAGGGCCTGTCGGTGACGGGCCCTTTTCTTTGCGGGCATCCATGCAAATTGACCAAATCCTGATCAACCTGCTCAACGGCCTCAGTTCCGGCCTGCTGCTGTTCATGCTCAGCTCAGGGCTGACGCTGATCTTCAGCATGATGGGCGTGCTGAATTTTGCCCATGCCAGCTTTTACATGCTGGGTGCTTTTGTCGCCTACACGGTGACGGGTTGGCTCAACTTCACGGCCGCCTTGATCTTGGCCCCGCTGATCGTCGGGGCCTTGGGGGCTTTGTTTGAGCGCGGCGTGCTGCGCAAAGTGCACAAGTACGGCCATGTGCCCGAGCTGCTGGTGACCTTCGGCCTGTCCTATGTGGCGCTGGAAGTGGTGCAGCTCATCTGGGGTCGCATCCCCTTGAACTTTGAGCCGCCCATCTGGCTGCAAGGCCCAGCTTTCACCTTGATCCAGCGTACCGGCGAGGGACTGAGCGTGGTGGGGGGGTTGGCCAGCCCGGAGATGTGCCAAAGCGTGGGTGAGATGGCGGTGCAATGCACGCGCTTCCCGATGACCCGGGCTTTCATGATGATGGTGGCCGTGGGCATGTTGGTGGCCTTGTGGTTGTTCATCACCCGCACGCGCATTGGTTTGGTGATTCAAGCGGCGCTGACTCACCCCGAGATGGTGGAGTCACTGGGTCACAACGTGCCGCGGGTGTTCATGCTGGTGTTTGGCGCGGGCTGCGCGCTGGCGGGCTTGGCAGGAGTGATTGGCGGCGTGACTTTTGTCACTGAGCCCAATATGTCCCACATCGGGCCTATCATTTTTGCGGTCATCGTGATTGGCGGCATGGGCTCGCTCAGCGGCGCCTTTGTGGGCTCGCTGGTGGTGGGCATGTTGCAGACCTTGCCTTTGACGGTGGACTCGTCCTTGGCAGATGCCTTGCGCAGCATGGGCACCGTGGTGACGCCTGACACCGTGGGCTATCCGATCTTGCGCATCACCTTGTCGCAGGTCGCCCCTATCCTGCCTTACCTGTTATTGGTCTTGATCTTGATCTTCCGCCCCAAGGGCTTGTTGGGCACGCGGGAGGAATGACACCATGAGCCGAAACACTCTGGCCGAGAACCGGCCCGCCTATCACTTCAAGCCCTGGAATGTAGGGCGCTGGATCATCTGGGGCGGCTTTGCCGTGGTCTTGCTCGTGGCCCCGCTGCTGTGGACCAGCAGCTTGGCCCAGACCATGCTGAGCCAAATGGGCATTGCCATCATCGTCTGCCTGGCCTACAACATGCTGCTGGGGCAGGGCGGCATGCTGAGCTTTGGCCATGCGGTCTACAGCGGTCTGGGCGCCTATCTGGCCATCCATGCCCTCAACAAAATCGGGGGCGGGTGGTGGCTGCCGGTCAGCCTGGTGCCGGTGGTCGGGGGCTTGGCGGGCATGGGCTTTGCCATCTTGCTGGGCTATGTGTCGACCAAGAAGGCGGGCACCACCTTTGCGATGATCACCCTGGGCCTGGGCGAATTGGTGTTCTCCATGTCGCTGATGCTGCCCGAGTTCTTTGGCGGTGAAGGGGGCATCTCTGCCAACCGCGTGGTGGGGGAAAAGGTGTGGGGCATCAGCTATGGGCCGCAGATCCAGGTCTACTACCTGATTGCCGTGTATTGCTTCATCTGCACAGCGGCCATGTTTGCGCTGACCCGCACGCCGCTGGGCCGCATGCTCAATGCTGTGCGCGACAACCCCGAGCGCGTGGAGTTCATTGGTTACTCCACCCGGCATGTGCGCTACATCGCTTTCATCTTGTCAGGGTTTTTTGCCGGCATCAGCGGTGGTCTTTCGGCCATCAACACCGAGATCGTGAACGCCGAGGTGGTGGGTGCGGCGCGCTCAGGCGCTTATCTGCTTTTCGTGTTTTTGGGCGGGGCCACGTTCTTCTTCGGCCCCATCATCGGCGCGGTGCTGATGGTGTTTGCCTTGGTCTTGCTCTCGGAGTGGACGCAAGCTTGGCAGCTCTATTTGGGCCTGACCTTTGTGCTGATGGTCATGTATGCGCCAGGTGGCTTTGCGGGGCTCATCATGATGAATCTGCGCGTGGCCGCCTTTGGCAAGTTGGGCAAGCTCTGGTCGTCCTACTTGGCCTTGGGTGGTGCGGGCCTGGCCGTGTTGGTGGGCTCATCGGCCATGATCGAGATGATGTTTCACCTCCAGTTGAACGCTGCCCTGGGTGCTGAGGTGCCTTTCATGGGGGCCACACTCAATGCCTTGGGCGTAGACGCCTGGGTGGGCTCGATATTTGTGGTGTTGACGGGGGTAGGTCTCTTTGAGGTGGCGCGGCGTCAGTTCAATCTTCAATGGGGCGAGATCCAAGAAGAGATTGAGAAAGAAATCAAACGTCGGGAGACCCTGTGATGAGTGCCCCATCTGTCATGGCTGACACATTTGCGCTGGAGCTGCGCGATGTGCGCAAGAGCTTTGGTCGCACCGAGATCATTCGCGGCACCAGTTTGCAGGTCAAACCCGGCGAGCGCGTGGCCATCATCGGCCCCAACGGTGCAGGCAAGTCCACACTGTTCAATTTGATGAGTGGGCGCTTTGACATCAGCAGCGGAGAGATCCTGCTGCGGGGTCAACGCATCGACGGCAAAAAGCCTTTTGAAATTGCCCGCATGGGACTGGCTCGCAGTTTCCAGGTCAGCAACCTCTTCACCCGCTTGTCGGTGTTTGAAAACATCCGCTGTGCGCTGCTCTGGTCCATGGGCCAGCGCTATGCCTTTTGGCGCTTCCTGGCCGATTTGAAAGAGGTCAATGAACGGGCGGACGAGGTGCTGGAGATGATTCGCCTGGACAAGCGCCGGGATCAAATGGCCATGAACCTGACCTATGCCGAACAGCGGGCTTTGGAGATCGGCATCACCATCGCGGGCGGCTCGGATGTCATCTTGCTGGACGAGCCTACGGCGGGCATGAGTAAGAGCGAAACCAAGCGTTTTGTGCAACTCATCCGTGAAGTGACCGAGGGCAAAACCCTGCTGACCGTGGAGCATGATATGGGTGTGGTGTTTGGCTTGGCCGACCGAATTGCGGTGCTGGTCTATGGCGAAGTGATTGCCTTTGACACCCCAGAGGCCGTGCGCGCCAACCCGCGTGTGCAAGAGGCCTATCTGGGCTCGGTCTTGGCAGAAACCCAAGCGGCGGAGGCCCAGGCATGACTGCTTCAAAACCCGCGCACTCTGACGCTGCAGCGAGGCAGCAGTTGACGCCTCCGCCTGGGGCAATGCTTCACATGACCAACGTCCATGCCTACTACGGCAAGAGCCATGTCTTGCATGGCGTTGGCCTCACCGTGGGCGAGGGCCAGATCGTCAGCCTCTTAGGCCGCAATGGCTCGGGCCGCTCTACCACCGTCAAGGCCATCATGGGCTTGGTCGATGCGACCGGCTCTATCCAATTTAAGGGCAAAGAGTTGGTGGGTCAAAAGGCCTTTGAGATCGCCCACTTGGGCGTGGGCTATGTGCCCGAAAACCGCGACATCTTTCCTAAGCTGACCGTGCATCAGAACCTGTTGCTGGGCAAAAAAGGCGGCAAGAAGCAGGGCCGTTGGGACTTTGACGACATGTACCAGCTGTTTCCTCGCCTCAAAGAGCGTCAGCACACCGAGGCGGGCGTGCTCTCGGGGGGCGAGCAGCAAATGCTCACGCTCTGCCGCACCCTGATGGGCGACCCGGACTTGATCATGATCGACGAGCCCACCGAAGGCCTGGCCCCCAAGATCGTGGAGTTGGTGGCCGAATACCTGCGGGAGTTGAAGCGCCGGGGCATCAGCGTGCTGCTGGTGGAGCAAAAACTCACCATTGCGCTGGAGGTCTCCGAGCGCTGCTTGGTGATGGGCCACGGCCGCATTGTGTTTGAGGGCACGCCCACCGCACTCAAGGCCGATAGCTATGTCCGCAAGGAATGGCTGGAGGTCTGAACGCCTGCTGTCAGCCCTCCGATCTGGGCTGATGTTGTCCCGCCAGAGACAGGAGGCGGGGCGGTGTGGTCCTAGAATCGCACGATCGTGTCTATTTTTAACTTCGACGCTCATCAAGGGTGAACTCCGCATGAGCAGGCGCCGGCATGTAGAGTCAGACGGCGTGGCCGTCATCACCCTGAGCAACCCGCCGGTCAACGGCCTGGGCTTTGAAACCCGCAAGGCCGTAGCCGAGGGCCTGGCCCGCGCGCAAGCCGACGCCAGCGTGAAAGCCATCGTGCTGACCGGCGCGGGCAAGGCCTTCTCGGGCGGTGCCGACATCAAAGAATTCGGCTCGCCCAAGGCGCTGGCCGAGCCCAACCTGCTGACGCGTGATCCGGCTGATCGAGGCCGTGCACCAAGCCCGTGGTGGCGGCCATGCACAGCGTGTGCATGGGCGGCGGGCTGGAGCTGGCGCTGGGCTGCCACTACCGCGTGGCTGCGCCGGGTGCCAATGTGGCCCTGCCCGAGGTCAAGCTGGGCCTGATCCCCGGCGCGGGCGGCACGCAGCGCCTGCCGCGCGTGCTGGGTGTGGAGACTGCGCTGAACATGATCGTCAGCGGCGAGCCGGTCAAGAGCGAGGTGCTGGCAGGCCTCCCGGGCCAGAAGCTGTTCGACAAGCTGATTGACGGTGACCTGATGGCCGGTGCCCTGGCCTTTGCCCGCGAGGTGGCCGAGGTGCGGCCGCTGCCGCTGGTGCGCGACATGAAGGTCAAGCACCCGCAACGCCGACGCCTATTTCGCAGTTCGCGCGCAACACGGTCAAGGGCGATGGCCAAGCACTTCCCGGCACCGCTGAAGTGCGTGGATGCGGTGCGAGGCGGCGGTGAAGCAAGGCCTTCGACGACGGCATGGCGTTTGAGCGCGAGACCTTCATCAACCTGATGTGGACGCCCGAGTGCAAGGCTTTGCGCCATGCCTTCTTTGCCGAGCGTGCCGCCAGCAAGATCCCCGATGTGCCGGAAGACACGCCCACCCGCGCCGTCAACAAGTTGGCGGTCATCGGGGCTGGCACCATGGGTGGTGGCATCGCGATGAACTTCCTGAACGCGGGCATCCCCGTGGTCATGCTGGAGCAAAAGCAAGACGCGCTGGACCGCGGTGTGGCCACCATTCGCAAGAACTACGAGTCCCAAGTCAAAAAGGGCAAGCTCAAACAAGACAAGTACGAGCAGCGCATGGCCTTGCTCAGCACCACGCTGAACTATGCCGACTTGAGCGATGCCGACATGGTGATCGAGGCGGTGTTTGAGGACATGGCCGTCAAGAAGGCCGTGTTCGAGCAGCTCGACGCGGTGATGAAGCCGGGCGCGATTTTGGCGTCCAACACGTCCACCCTGGATGTGAATCAGATCGCCAACTTCACCAAGCGCCCGCAAGACGTGGTGGGCACTGCACTTCTTCAGCCCGGCCA
Source organism: Ideonella sp. (assembly GCA_034520165.1). Lineage (GTDB taxonomy): Bacteria > Pseudomonadota > Gammaproteobacteria > Burkholderiales > Burkholderiaceae_C > Ideonella. The sequence continues at coordinate 16,908 of JAXHNT010000123.1, read as the reverse complement.
ACGTGATGAAGCTGCTGGAAGTGGTGCGCGGTGAGGCCACCGCCAAGGATGTGCTGGCCACGGTGATGCAGCTGGGCAAGAAGATCCGCAAAACCTGCGTGGTCTCGGGCGTGTGCGATGGCTTCATTGGCAACCGCATGATCGAGCAGTACAGCCGCCAAGCCGGCTTCTTGCTGGAAGAGGGCTGCACCCCAGCCCAGGTGGATCGCGCCGCTGAAAAATTTGGCTTTGCCATGGGCCCCTTCCGTATGGGCGACCTGGCCGGTAACGATGTGGGCTGGTACATCCGCAAGCGCCGCTATCTGGAAAAGCCGAATCTGCGTTACAGCAAGACGGCCGACCTCTTGTGCGAAAAGGGCCGCTTCGGCCAGAAGACGGGGGCAGGCTGGTACGACTACCAAGTGGGCAAGCGCGACGCCATTCCGAGCGCCGAGGTCGAGCAAATGATTGCCGACCACCGCACGTCGCTGGGCATCACCGCCCGCAAGATCAGCGACGACGAGATCGTGCATCGCCTGGTGTTCTCGCTCGTCAATGAGGCCGCACGTTTGCTGGAAGAAGGCATTGCGCTGCGGGCCTCGGATGTGGACATGGTCTACCTCACGGGCTACGGCTTCCCCATCTTCCGAGGTGGGCCTATGTGCTATGCCGACACCTATGGTCTCTTCAACGTGGTGCAGATGATGAAGCACTTCGCGGCCAACCCGATGGATGACGGTGAGTTCTGGCAACCTGCGCCGCTGCTGCAAAAGCTGTTGGCCGAAGGCAAGAGCATCGTCTGAGGAGAAGATTCATGACCCAAGCACTGATTGTTTCCACCGCCCGCACCCCCTTGGCCAAAAGCTGGAAGGGCTCCTTCAACATGACCCACGGGGCCACCCTGGGTGGCCATGCCGTTAAAGCCGCCGTTGAGCGCGCGGGCATTGCGCCTGACGCCATTGAAGACGTGCTGATGGGCTGCGCCAACCCGGAAGGCGCGACGGGCGCCAATATCGCCCGCCAAATCGCCCTGGCCGCGGGCCTGCCCGTCACGGTGAGCGGCGTCACCGTCAACCGCTTTTGTTCCAGCGGCTTGCAAACCATTGCCATGGCCTCGCAGCGCATCATTGCGGGCGAGGGCGATGCCTATGTGGCCGGTGGTGTGGAGAGCATCTCTTGCGTGCAGCAAGAGATGAACCAACACATGCTGGCCGACCCGGCGCTGATGAAGGTCAAGCCCGAGATCTACTGGAACATGCTGCAAACCGCCGAGAACGTGGCCAAGCGCTACGGCATGGCCAAAGAGCGCATGGACGAATACGGCGCGCGCAGTCAGCAGTTGGCTTGTGCCGCACAAGAAGCGGGCAAGTTCAACGATGAAATTGCCTCCATCACCGTGACAGCCGGTGTGGCCGATAAGGTGCTGGGCCTGCGCAGCCAGCAGGTCACCGTCAGTGTGGACGAAGGCCTGCGCGCTGGCACCACGCTGGAGGCGGTGCGCAGCATCCGCACGGCGATGCCGGGCGGCGTGGTGTCGGCCGGCAATGCCAGCCAGTTCAGTGACGGCGCGGGGGCCTGCGTGGTGGTCAGCGAGGCCTTTGCCAGCCAACATGGGCTCAAGCCCTTAGGTCGCTTCCTGGGCTTTGCTGTGGCCGGTTGCGAGCCCGATGAAATGGGCATTGGCCCGGTGTTTGCCGTGCCCAAAGTGCTCAAGCGCCTGGGCCTGACGGTGGCCGACATCGACTTGTGGGAGCTGAACGAAGCCTTTGCGGTGCAGGTGCTGTATTGCGCTGATAAGCTGGGCATTCCCATGGACAAGCTCAACGTCAACGGCGGTGCCATAGCCCTGGGTCACCCCTACGGCGTGTCGGGCCAGCGTTTGACGGGCCACGCTCTGATCGAGGGAAAACGCCGCGGTGCCAAGCGGGTCTGCGTCACCATGTGCATTGGTGGCGGCATGGGCGCGGCGGGTGTGTTTGAAGTCCTCTGAGCGTCCATGAAAACGCTGGAGCGCTTTCGGCACTTCCTGGCCCAAGCCCCGTTCATGCGGGACTTGGGTGTGCAGGCCGTGGCGCTGAGTGAGGGCCGCGTCACCACCGAGTTGCCCTTGCTGCCCCGTTTTTTGCAACACACAGGCCAGGCGCATGCCGGGGTGATGGCCACCCTGGCCGACCACAGCATGGGCTCGGCCGCGCAGACCCTGGCACCTGATGAGCACTGGGTAGTCACCGCCGAGCTGAAAACCAGCGTGCTGCGCCCCGCCAAGGGCGAGCGCTTGGTCTGCGAAGCCTGGGTCATTAAGGCCGGCCGCATGCTCAGCTTTACCGAGGCTGAAGTGTTTGCTGAAGATGCCCTTGGCGAACGCACCTTGGTGATGAAGGCCTCGGCCACCATGGCGGTCACCGCTGCTGCCCGCTACACCACCACCCCAAAGGCTTGATGGACCATGCGCACCTGGCTGGACTTTTTGCTCTACGACTGGCTGAAGGTTGAAAGCCTGTGCGAGCGCTCGCGCTTTGAGGACCACGGGCGCGAAACCTTCAGCCAAGTGTTGGACACCTGCGAGCGCATTGCGCGCGATAAGTACGCCCCTTTCAACCGCTTGGTGGACACCCAAGAGCCGCACTTTGACGGCGAGCGGGTGACGCTGCCGCAAGCCACGCACGAGGCCTGGGCGGCCTATGCGGGCTCGGGCATGTTGGCCGCGGCGCAAGACTACGAGTTGGGCGGGATGCAACTGCCCTACACCGTGGAGGCTGCTGCCAATGCCTTTTTCGCCAAGGCCTCGGTCAGCATCAATGCGGGCCTGCTGACGGTAGGCAATGCCAACCTCTTGATGGCGCATGGCACGCCGCTGCAGCAGCAGGTGTTTGCGCACCGCGAGTTCAAAGGCGAGTGGGCGGGCACCATGTGCCTGTCAGAACCGCAAGCGGGTTCTGGCTTGGCTGATGTGGCCACACGTGCCGTGCCCGATGGCGAGCGCCATGCGGACGACCCCTTAGGCCCGCGTTATCGCCTGTTCGGCAACAAGATGTGGATCTCGGCCGGTGAGCATGAGCTGACCGAGAACATCGTGCATTTGGTGCTGGCCAAGATCCCCGGCCCGGATGGCAAGCTGGTGCCAGGCACGCGCGGCATTTCTCTCTTCGTCGCGCCTAAGCACTTGGTGCGGCCGGACGGCACCCTGAGCTGCGAACGCAATGACATCGCCTTGGCGGGCCTCAACCACAAATGCGGCTGGCGTGGCACGACCAACACCTTGTTGAACTTCGGCGAAGGCCGCTGGCAGCCTGGCGGTGCCGCTGGTGCCGTGGCGTATTTGGTTGGCCAGCCCGGCCAAGGCCTGGCCTGCATGTTCCATATGATGAACGAGGCGCGCATTGCCATTGGCATGGCGGCCACCATGCTGGGCATGGCGGGCTATGAAGCTTCACTCACCTATGCCAAAGACCGCAAGCAGGGCAGGGCACTGAGTGCAAGGGCGCCGGGCCGCCCTGGGCTTTCTTGCCCCTGGGAGGGACGGGCAAAAACTTGCCCGGACCTGGGGGCGACCTCAGACCAGCCAGCCCAACCGTGGCCTTGATCGAGCACGCCGATGTCAAACGCATGTTGCTGGCGCAAAAGGCCTACAGCGAAGGTGCGCTTGCGCTGATGTTGTACTGCGCTCGTCTGGTGGACGAGCAGCACACCGGCGCACCAGAGGCGGCCGCCGAAGCCGCCTTGCTGCTGGAGGTGCTCACCCCCATTGCCAAGAGCTGGCCCAGTGAATGGTGCTTGGAGGCCAACAGCCTAGCCATCCAGGTGCACGGCGGCTATGGCTACACGCGTGATTTCCCGGTGGAGCAGTATTGGCGTGACAACCGCCTCAACATGATCCACGAAGGCACCCACGGCATTCAGGCCTTGGACCTGCTGGGCCGCAAGGTGGTGATGCAAGGCGGCGCCGGGCTGAAGCTGTTGGCCACCCGCATCAACCAGACCATTGAAGCGGCGTTGCAACAGCCTCATGTGGCCGCGTATGCCAACGGTTTGGCGCAAGCCGTGCAGCGCCTGGGCGCAGCCACCAAGGCCGCCTGGGCCACCGGCCAGCCCGAGGATGCCTTGGCCAATGCCACGCCGTACTTGCAGGCCGCAGGCCATGTGGTGTTGGCGTGGATTTGGTTGGATGTGGCTCTGGCCGCGAGCCAGATGCCTGACGACCGCCAAGCCGGTGTGATGGCCGCCACCCGCTACTTCCATGTGTACGAGCTGCCCAAGATATACCCCTGGCTGGAGGTGGTGGCGGCACGCGAGAGTGTTTGCCGCGACATGCAGCCCGACTGGTTTTAAAGGGACCACACCATGACGACTTCGGTGTTCAAGCTGATGGATTTGACGGGCCGCACAGCCCTGGTCACGGGCGGCTCGCGCGGCCTGGGCCTGCAAATGGCCTATGCGCTGGGCGAGGCTGGCGCCAAGGTCATGCTCAGTTCCCGCAAGGCAGAAGACCTGGAGCAGGCTGCGGCCGAGTTGCAAGCCGCAGGCATTGATGCCCGCTGGATCGCGGCCGATGCCAGCCGCCCCGAAGACGCGCAGCGCTTGGTGGCTGAAACCATGGAGCGCTTGGGCCGGATTGAAGTGCTGGTCAACAACGCTGGGGCCACGTGGGGTGCGCCGGCAGAGCAGCACCCGCTGGAGGCCTGGGACAAGGTGATGAATCTCAACATCCGAAGTCTCTTCGTCATCAGCCAAGCGGTGGCTCGCGCTTGGATGATTCCGCAGAAAAAGGGCCGCATCATCAATGTGGCCTCCATTGCCGGTTTGGCGGGCAACCCGGCTGAGATGACCACGCTGGCCTACAACACCAGCAAGGGCGCAGTGGTCAATTTCACGCGGGCTTTGGCCGGTGAGTGGGGCCAGCATGGCATCACGGTCAATGCGCTGGCGCCGGGCTTCTTCCCCAGCAAGATGACGCGCGGCACTTTGGAGCGCTTGGGCGCTGAGGCCTTGGCCGCCCGCTCGCCCCTGCGCCGCTTGGGTGATGATGAAGACCTGAAGGGCGCGACCCTGCTGTTTGCGTCGGACGCGGGCAAGCACATCACCGGCCAAATTTTGGCCATCGACGGTGGTGTCTCGGCCATCATTGCGGGGTGAGTGCGCTTTGAGTACCAAACTGAAGTTTCCCGTCCATGTGCCCTTTGTCGAGCGGCTGGGGCTCGAGCTGCACCGCTGCGCGAACGGCCAATCCGAGCTGCGGGTGGACCTGCAGGAGAGCCACCTCAACTCCTGGGAAGTGGCGCATGGCGGCGTGATGATGACCATGTTGGATGTGGCCATGGCCATGGCCGCGCGCAGCGACCACCTGGACGGCCCCGGCGTGGCCACCGTCGAGATGAAAACCAGTTTTATGCGGCCCGGCGAGGGCGAGCTGCGTGCCCTGGGCCAGCTGCTGCACCGCACCGCCACCATGGCTTTTTGTGAAGCACGAGTGTTGAACAGCGCGGGCGAACTCTGTGCCCACGCCACCGGCACCTTTAAGTACCTGCGCGCCTTGCCTGGCAAAGGCCGTAGCCTGAAACCTCTGCAACGATCGGAATGAGTATGAGCACCGTCAACCGTCAAATTGTCTTAGCCTCCCGCCCCACCGGTGAGCCCAGCGTCGACAACTTCAAGCTGGTGGAAGCCGCGCTGGCCCCTTTGGCCGAGGGCGAGGTGCTGGTACGCAACCACTACTTGAGCCTAGACCCTTACATGCGCGGCCGCATGAATGAGGGTAAGAGCTATGCCCAGCCTCAGCCCTTGGGCGAAGTGATGATTGGCGGCACCGTGGGCGAGGTGGTGGAGTCGCGTAACGAACACTTCAAGCCCGGCGACGCCGTGGTGGGCATGGGCGGCTGGCAAGAGTTTCTGCGCGTCAACGCCAACCAGCGCGGTGTGCTGCAAAAGGTGGACACCACGCACATCCCACTCGCCGCCTACTTGGGCGCGGTGGGCATGCCCGGCGTGACCGGCTGGTATGGCCTGACCCAAATCATCAACCCGAAGGCGGGAGAAACCGTGGTGGTGAGTGCTGCCAGCGGTGCAGTGGGTGGTGCGGTGGGTCAACTGGCCAAGGCCCGTGGCTGCCGCGCGGTGGGCCTGGCGGGTGGGCCTGACAAATGCGCTTATGTGGTCAACGAGTTGGGCTTTGACGCCTGCATCGACTACAAGCAGCACCCGGATGTGAAGTCGCTTTCCAAGGCGCTTAAAGAAGCCTGCCCGGATGGCATTGATGGCTACTTCGAGAACGTAGGCGGCATGATCTTGGACGCCGTGATGCTGCGTGCGAATGCCTTCGCCCGCGTGGCCATGTGCGGCATGATCTCCGGCTACAACGGCGAGCCCATCCCCATGAGCGCGCCTCAGCTGATTCTGGTGAACCGCATGCGGGTTGAGGGCTTCATTGTTAGCGAGCACATGGAGCTCTGGCCTCAGGCTTTGAAGGAGTTGGGCACCCTGGTCGCCACCGGCAAGCTGAAGTACCGCGAGACCGTGGCGGACGGCATTGCCGCCGCGCCCGAAGCCTTCCTGGGCCTGCTCAAAGGCAAGAATTTCGGTAAGCAGTTGGTCAAGCTGATCTGATGACGGGGGCTGGCATTCAGTGGAGCCATGCCCGTTTTGAGGGTTTGAACCTGCAGCAGTTGTATGAGCTGCTGCAGCTGCGGGCCGAGGTCTTCATCTTGGAGCAGGGGCCGTATCAAGATCTGGACGGCTTGGATCAGCACAGCCTCCACCTGATGGGTCACGGCCCGGATGGGCGGATGCTGGCCTATCTGCGCATCGTGGATGCAGGCCACAAATACGATGAGCCGTCCATCGGCCGCGTGGTGTGCGCCAAGGCAGCGCGCGGCACCGGCCTGGGCCGCGAGCTGGTACGCCAGGGCGTGGCCTTGTGCGACCAGCTTTTCCCCGGCCAGGCCAATCGCATCAGTGCGCAGGCCCATTTGCAGGCTTTCTATCAGGGCTTTGGGTTTGAGCCTTGTTCAGAGGTCTACAGCGAAGACAACATCCCCCACATCAAGATGTTGCGACCCGCTGCCTGATTGACACACCCAACTGAAGGACGCTGACATGAAGACATTCGCAGGCAGAGTTGCTGTCATCACCGGGGCCGGGTCCGGCTTTGGGCTTGAATTTTCCCGCCAGGCAGCCTCTTTGGGCATGAAGCTGGTGATGGCCGATGTGCAAGCCGATGCGCTCGAAGCCGCTGTGGCCGAGATGCGCGGCCAGGGTGTGGACGTCATGCCCTTCCGTCTGGATGTCTCCAAGGGCGAGCAGGTCGAAGCCATGGGTCGCGAGGTGTTTGCGGCCTGGGGAGCCCCTCATCTGGTCTTTAACAATGCGGGCGTGGGGGCAGGAGGCTTAATTTGGGAGCACACCGCCAAAGACTGGGACTGGGTGGTGGGCGTCAACCTGATGGGCGTGGCGCACGGGGTGCGGGTCTTCACGCCCATGATGCTGGACGCGGCCGCGCAAGACCCGGCTTATGACGGCCACATCATCAACACGGCCTCCATGGCGGGTCTCTTAAATGCGCCAAACATGGGCGTCTACAACGTCACCAAGCATGCGGTGGTGTCGCTCAGCGAAACGCTGTACCAAGACTTGGCGCTGGTGACCGACCAAGTCACGGCCAGTGTGCTGTGCCCCTACTTTGTGCCCACCGGCATCCACCAAAGCCATCGGAACCGGCCAGCGGAGATGCGCGAGTCCGGCCAGCGCCCCACCAAGAGCCAACTCATTGCCCAAGCCATGAGCGACAAGGCCGTCACTAGCGGCAAGGTCTCGGCCCAGGAGGTGATTGGCTTTGTGTTCGAGGCGGTGGCTGAGCGCCGCTTCTATATCTACAGCCATCCTCAGGCCTTGGGTGGGGTGCAGACCCGCCTTGAGGACATCATGGGGCCTCGAAATCCGACCGACCCCTTTAAAGAGCGTCCCGAGCTGGGCGAACGCTTGCGGGCCCAATTGCGGGCATAGTCAACGTTTGGCGTTGTTGGTGTGGGCGATTCGCTGCAAACGCAGACCTCTGCTTGGTGTGATGACTCCGCATTGACTTGACGTTGAGCTGGCCAGCGCGGCTCGCCGTTACAGTGACGGCTTGATTGTGTGTCGTCCGATCTGCTGGATCGGGCGTTGAACAGCGCACGCTACCCCGGCATTGACTTAGGTAGCTGCCCTTCTGGAGGATAGCCATGAGCACTTCTTTGACGGCCCATTGGGCACGCGCGGCCCTGTGCGGCCTGACGGTAGCAGTCGCTGCTGCCCCTTCCCTTGCGGTAGGCTGGAACGACGACCGCAATGCGGCGGTTGTGGTCTACGAACATGCAGGAGGTGCTGGGCGGTCACTCAATGTGGCGGCCAATATCGTCAACCTTGAATCCGTGGGCTTTAACGATGAAATCTCGTCCATTGAAGTTCGCCGAGGCCAGTGGATGTTCTGTGAGCATGCCGACTTCAAGGGAAAGTGCATCACCTTAGGCCCTGGTCGGCACAGCATCGAAACGTATTTCAATGACGCCGTTTCGTCCATCCGGTCCGCCGATGGGGCCAGTGGCGGCTGGAACAACAACGGTGGCTGGAATAGCGTCAACACATCGGGTCTGGTGTCGGTCTATGAGCACATCGACCAAGGCGGGCGCTCGCTGGCGGTCAATGGCCCCATGACCGATCTCTCTCGCAATGATTTCAATGACGAGATCTCATCCATAGAGATTCGTCAAGGGACATGGCAGTTTTGTTCCGACGCTGATTTTGCGGGGCGGTGCATCACCTTGGGGGTGGGTCGCCACAACGTAGACAAAGTGCTGAACGACGAGATTTCGTCCCTGCGACAGCTGTCCGGCAATGCTGCTGTAGGGCAGCCGAGTGGCAATGCGGCGGTGACGCTGTATCAGCATATTGATTTCAGAGGGCGCTCGGCACAGTTCAGTGCTGCGGCTGTGGACTTGTCGCAGCAGAGCTTCAATGACGAAGCCTCTTCCATCGAGGTGCGCTCAGGTCGTTGGGAGTTCTGCATGGACGCCAACTTCACTGGGCAGTGCATGGTGTTGGGCGTGGGCCGCCATGCGGTGCCCTCGCAGTTCAATGACAGAATTTCGTCCTTGCGGCCTTCGGGCACAGTGGTGGATAGACGCAACCCCAACGCCACCGGCAACCGCCGCAACGAGACTTTTGACATCAAGTTCTAGTTTCGTCAGCGCCTTCGCAAACGGCGTGCTTTGAAGCCTCCTCACCGGAGGCTTCAGCCTTCCGCAAACGGCGTTGCTTTGAAGCCTCCTCACCGGAGGCTTCAGCGCTTCTGGCACACTCCCGCGCTTCGCGACTTTTTCATACCTGCCTGTGTTGGACAAGATTCTGTTGCAGATTGCGGCCGAGCTTAAGGTTCGTCCCGCCCAAGTCAATGCTGCCGTCACGCTTTTGGACGGTGGTGCCACGGTGCCCTTCATTGCCCGCTATCGCAAAGAGGCGACGGATGGCCTGGATGACATTCAATTGCGTGAGTTGGAGGCCCGATTGGGTTACTTGCGCGAGCTCGAAGAGCGCCGCGTGGCGGTGCTCAAGAGCATTGACGAGCAAGGCAAGCTGACGCCCGAACTGCGCGCCGCCATCGAGACGGTCCCCACCAAGCAAGAGCTGGAAGACCTTTACCTTCCTTACAAGACCAAGCGCCGTACCAAGGGCATGATCGCCCGGGAAGCCGGGCTGGAGCCGTTGGCCGATAAGCTGTTTGCTGACCCCAGCCTGGACCCTCACGCGGAGGCTGCGGCCTTTGTGAATGCAGAGGCTGGCTTTGCGGACGCGTTCGCAGTGCTGGACGGCGTGCGAGATTTGCTCTCCGAGCGCTGGGCCGAAGACGCTGCGCTGGTGGGCAAGCTGCGCGAATGGCTGTGGGAGGAGGGCTTGCTCAAGTCCAAGCTCTCTGAGGGTAAAGACGAGAACAACCCCGACGTGGCCAAGTTCCGCGATTACTTCGATTACGACGAACCCATTCGCACCGTGCCTTCGCACCGTGCTTTGGCCGTGTTCCGGGGCCGTACCCAAGAGCTGCTGGACGTGAAGCTGGTGCTGGACGAAGAAGTCGTGCCTGGCCAGCCCAGCCTGGCCGAAGGCCGTATCGCTCGACATTTGGGCTGGGCTCACGCCAAGCGGCTGGGTGACGAGCTGATGCGCAAGTCCATCGCCTGGACCTGGAAGGTCAAGCTCAGCATGAGCCTGGAGCGCGACCTCTTCAGCCGCCTGCGCGAAGAGGCCGAGAAGGTCGCCATCAAGGTCTTTGCCGAGAACCTGCGCGACCTGCTGCTGGCCGCACCCGCAGGCAAGCGGGTGGTGATGGGCTTGGACCCCGGCATCCGCACCGGCGTGAAAGTGGCGGTGGTGAGCGACACCGGCAAGGTGCTGGACACCCACACGGTCTACCCACACGAGCCCCGCAAAGATTGGGAAGGCTCCATCCACACCTTGGGCCGTCTGTGCGCCACGCATGGGGTGAACCTGATCGCCATCGGCAACGGCACGGCCAGCCGGGAGACCGACAAGCTGGCGGCTGATCTGATCAAGCGGATTCAGCAGTTGGCCCCGGGCACTCACATCGAGAAGGTGGTGGTCAGTGAAGCGGGGGCGTCGGTGTACTCGGCCTCGGAGTTCGCCTCCAAAGAGCTGCCTGATTTGGATGTGAGCTTGCGGGGCGCGGTGTCTATTGCCCGGCGTTTGCAAGACCCGTTGGCGGAGTTGGTGAAGATCGACCCCAAGAGCATTGGTGTGGGCCAGTACCAGCACGATGTGAACCAGAGCGAGTTGGCACGCACCTTGGACGCCGTGGTTGAGGACTGCGTGAACTCGGTGGGCGTGGACTTGAACACCGCCTCGGCCCCGCTGCTGGCGCAGGTCTCGGGCCTCTCAAATGCCGTGGCGGGCAGCATCGTGCGCTGGCGCGAAGCCAATGGCCGCTTCAAGAGCCGCCAGCAATTGTTGGAGGTGGCTGGCTTAGGCGCCAAGACCTTTGAGCAAGCGGCGGGCTTCTTGCGCATTCGCGATGGCGACAACCCACTGGACCTCTCCGGTGTGCACCCCGAAACCTACTCGGTGATTGCCAAGATCAGTGCCGCCGCAGGGCGGCCCGTGGCCGAGTTGATTGGCAACAGCGACGTGATCCGCAAGCTCAAGCCCGAGGCTTTTGCCGACGACAAGTTTGGTGCCATCACGGTCAAAGACATTCTCGCTGAGCTGGAGAAGCCGGGTCGTGACCCGCGCCCTGACTTCAAGGTGGCGCGCTTTAACGACGGTGTTGAGGACATCAAGGACCTGCAACCCGGCATGGTGTTGGAAGGCACGGTCAGCAATGTGGCTCAGTTCGGGGCCTTTGTGGACTTGGGCGTGCACCAAGACGGCTTGGTGCATGTCAGCCAATTGGCCAATAAGTTCGTCAACGACGCCCGCGAGGTGGTGAAGACAGGCGACATCGTCAAGGTCAAGGTCTTGGAAGTGGACCTGGCGCGCAAGCGCGTGTCACTGACCATGAAGCTGGATACCGCTCCTGTGCCCAAGGGGGCCTCTGCGGCGCGGGGCGACAACAACTATCGTCCCGCCGCCCGCAACGAGCGACCGAGCGGAGGCGGGCGGCGCGAAGACACCGCCGCGCCCAGTGCCATGGCTGCAGCGTTTGCCAAGCTGCAAAAGCGTTGAACCATGGCGGGGGCGATGCGTGCGCTGAGGGTGTTGGCCGGGCCTGCGGCCTTGCAGCACCTGCAATTGCACGGCCTGCGCCCGGCGGAGGTGGGGGTGATCCCAGCCGCAGCGGGCGGGCCCAAGGGCCTGATCCTCAACCCGCTGGACCGTTTCATCTTTGGCCATTGGCTGCCGCAGTCCTCGCAGGTGGTGCACTTGCTGGGCGCGTCGATTGGCTCTTGGCGCATGGCGGCGGCCACCTGCCCCGATGCCGACGCTGCGCTGGCCCGCATGGCGGCCGACTACATCGCGCAGGACTACCCACATGCGCCGGGTAAGCCGCCCAAGGCGGGCGCGGTCAGCCAGATCTTTGGTGCCAAGTTGAGCGAGCACTTCCAGGCCCTGGCGCCGCAGATGCTGGCCCACCCACGACTGCGGCTGCATGTGTTCACCAGCCGAGGTCGCCATGTGCTGCGGCGCGAGGGCAAGCTGCGCACGCCTTTGGGCTACGGCGGCGCATTTGTCAGCAATTTGTTGGGGCGGCGAGGTCTGGGGCATTGGCTGGAACGGGTGGTGTTTTCCGACCCGCGCGACCCGCTGCCGCTGCCGCTGAACGACTTTCGCACCCGCGAGGTAGCGCTGAGCACTGAGAACCTCTGCCAGGCCGTGCTGGCCAGTTGCTCCATTCCGTTCTGGCTCAAGGCGGTGCACGACATTCCTGGTGCACCGGCAGGCGCGTATTGGGACGGCGGTATCACCGACTATCACCTGCACTTGCCTTACCGGCGCATGCTGAATACGGCCTCGCCCCTGGTGCTGTACCCGCACTTTCAGCCCAGCCTCGTGCCCGGTTGGCTGGACAAAATGCTGCCACGCCGTCACGCCGCTACAGCCGCCTTGGACAACGTCATCGTGCTGGCACCGCGTCCGGAGTGGATTGCAACCTTGCCGAGCGCCAAGTTGCCTGACCGCGAGGACTTCAAAGCCCTGGGCGATGACGTGGCTACCCGCATGAAGCGCTGGCGTGAGGCCGTGGCCATGAGCCAGCAATTGGCCGACGAGTTTGCCGACTGGGTCGGTGGCGGTGCTGCGCCTGCGTTGGAGCCATTGACATGAATCCCGACCTGGTTGCGTGCAGCCTGCCTCCGTGGTGAAAAGCAGGCTGAGGCTTGCGCGGCATGGATTTGTGAGGACGGCTCAGCCGCAGGCTGCGAGTGAGCTACTCCGGATACAGGCGGTGAAGCCGCAGCAATTGCACCGCTGTGCTGCCCAAGACGCCCGTTACAATGGTGTCCATCTGCATCCCACCAAGAGCTTGAGAAAGGCGCGACGGGTTATGACACCGCGAACTACGACCACCTTTTGTAAGGACTAGTCGGCCGCGGCATTGGCGCATCACCTGCATTCATGCCCTTGAACAGCGCGGCCCTCAACGCCGCGCTGTTTTGCTTTTGGTCGGCCTTTTCTAAGGCCCGCACCGCCCCACGTGGCACCCCTGCACCCACACCTGTGGAGAGATTCAATGATCAAAATTACCCTGCCCGATGGCTCGCAACGTGAGTACCCCGCCCCGCTGACGGTGGCCGAGGTGGCCGCATCCATCGGCACTGGCTTGGCCAAGGCAGCCCTGGGCGGCAAAGTGGGGCGTGGCGATGCGGCGCGCTTGGTGGACACCAGCTACTTGCTGGAAGCCGATGAGACTCTAGCCATCATCACGGACAAGCAGTCAGAGGGTTTGGAGCTGATTCGACACTCGACGGCTCACTTGCTGGCCTATGCGGTCAAAGAGTTGTTCCCGGACGCCCAGGTCACCATCGGCCCGGTGATTGAAAACGGCTTTTATTACGACTTCTCCTACAAGCGCCCCTTCACGCCGGATGACTTGGCCGCCATCGAAAAGAAGATGACCGAGCTGGCCAAAAAGGATGAGCCGGTGCTGCGCCGCGTGCTGCCGCGCGACGAGGCGGTGGCTTACTTTAAGAGCCTGGGTGAGGCCTATAAGGCCGAGATCATTGGCAGCATTCCAGCGGATCAGGAGGTCTCGCTCTACCGTGAAGGGGCTTTTGAAGACCTCTGCCGTGGCCCACACGTGCCCAGCACGGGCAAGCTCAAGCACTTCAAGCTGATGAAAGTGGCCGGTGCCTACTGGCGCGGTGACCATCGCAATGAAATGCTGCAGCGCATTTACGGCACCGCCTGGGCCAGCAAGGAAGACCTGCAACAGCACCTGACCATGCTGGAGGAGGCCGAGAAGCGCGACCACCGCAAGCTGGGCCGCGAATTGGACCTGTTTCACATCGACGATCACGCGCCGGGTGTGGTCTTCTGGCACCCCAAGGGCTGGACGGTGTGGCAAGAGGTCGAGCAGTACATGCGCCAGGTCTACCGAGATAACGGCTACCAAGAGGTCAAAGGCCCGCAGATCTTGGACCAAGGCTTGTGGGAGAAGACCGGCCATTGGGCCAAGTACCGCGAAAACATGTTCGTGACGGAGTCCGAAAAGCGTGACTACGCCTTGAAGCCCATGAACTGCCCGGGCCATATCCTGATCTTCAAGCAAGGCCTGAAGAGCTACCGCGACCTGCCGCTGCGCTATGGTGAGTTTGGCCAGTGCCACCGCAACGAGCCCAGCGGCGGCCTGCACGGCATCATGCGGGTGCGGGGATTTACCCAAGACGACGGGCACATTTTTTGTACCGAAGAGCAGGTGCAGGCCGAGGTGCAGGCCTTCACGGCGCTGCTGAAAAAGGTCTACGCCGACTTTGGCTTCACCAACATCATCTACAAGCTGTCCACTCGGCCTGAGCAGCGTATTGGCACAGATGAAAGCTGGGACAAAGCCGAGGCCGCGTTGGCTGAGGGGCTGCGGGCCTCAGGCTGCGAGTTTGAGTATCTGCCGGGCGAGGGGGCTTTTTACGGCCCCAAGATCGAATACACGCTGAAAGACGCGCTAGGCCGCCCGTGGCAGTGCGGCACGATTCAGATCGACTAAACCTGCCCAGAGCGTCTCGATGCCGATTTCGTGGGCGAGGACGGTGCTCGCCACCGTCCCCTGATGCTGCACCGCGCCATTGTGGGCAGCCTGGAGCGTTTCATCGGGATTTTGATTGAGCAACATGCGGGTGCCCTGCCAGTTTGGCTCTCGCCCACCCAGGTGGTGGTGTCCGCCATCACTGACGCCCAGCAAGATTACGTGCGGGAAGTGGTCAAAACGCTGCAAAAACAAGGAGTTAGGGCTCAGGCGGATTTGCGCAACGAGAAAATCACCTATAAAATCCGCGAGCATTCCATGCAAAAGGTCCCGTACATCCTTGTCGTAGGCGACAAAGAGAAGGCAAGCGGGGCCGTTGCGGTACGCGCCCGAGGCAACCAAGACCTGGGTGTGATGTCCCTGGCAGACTTCCAAGCGAAGCTCGCCACCGACATCGCAACCAAAGCCTGATGTCCTCGGCTTTTTTGCGTTCCCGTTTTGCTTCGTTTTTTGTTTGGCGCGCTAACTTGCCTGCGCGCAGTTTGAGGGGTTTGCACCATCGCTACTTTTGCTGACCGTCGGGTACCCAATGTCGAGCGTAAGCACCGACTGAACCGCGAAATCACTGCCATGTCCGTGCGTTTGAACGGCCTAGAGAACGAGCCCTTGGGCATTGTGAGCATTCAAGATGCGCTGCGCATGTCTTCAGAGCATGACGTGGATCTGGTGGAAATTGCGGCTCAGGCAGACCCCCCGGTGTGCCGACTGATGGACTACGGCAAGTTCAAGTACCAAGAGCAAAAGAAGGCTGCCGAAGCCAAGTCGAAGCAAAAGGTCATCGAGGTCAAGGAAGTTAAATTCCGCCCCGGTACCGACGACGGCGACTACAACATCAAGATGCGCAATCTGCGGAGATTCATCTCCGAAGACGGCGACAAGGGCAAGGTCACGCTGCGCTTTCGGGGCCGCGAAATCACCCACCAAGACATCGGCATGCGCATGCTGGAACGCATTCGCGACGAACTGTCTGATGTGGCGGTGGTCGAGCACATGCCTAAGCTCGAAGGGCGCCAGATGATCATGGTGCTGGCACCGAAGAAAAAGTCGTAAGCATTCACGCCTCGGTCTGGTCACCGAGGCGATGAAGAAAAGCCGCTGCAGGCCATCAAGTGCACCACATCTGTGGTGCCGCCCAGCAGAGGTCATTTAAAAGGAGCAGTCATGCCCAAAATGAAGACCAAGAGCAGCGCGAAGAAGCGCTTCCGCGTCCGCCCCGGCGGCACCGTCAAGCGCGGCCAAGCCTTCAAGCGTCACATCTTGACCAAGAAGACCACCAAGAACAAGCGCCACCTGCGTGGAGCAGTTAATGTGCATGAGACCAATATGGGTCACATCGCTCAAATGCTGCCCTTCGCGGGCCTGTAATCCACCAAGACTAAAGGAGTTATCACATGCCTCGCGTCAAACGTGGTGTTACCGCACGTGCTCGTCACAAAAAGATCCTGGCTCTGGCCAAGGGTTTCCGTGGTCGTCGTAAAAACGTCTTCCGCATCGCCAAGCAGGCGGTGATGAAGGCGGGGCAATATGCCTACCGCGACCGCCGCACGAAGAAGCGCGTTTTCCGTCAACTGTGGATCGCCCGTATCAACGCCGCAACGCGTGGTCTGGGTCTGACCTACAGCAAGTTCATCGCCGGCCTAAAGAAGGCTCAGATCGACCTGGACCGCAAGGTGCTGTCGGACATGGCGATTCACGATCCGGCCGCTTTTGCAGCCATCGTCGACAAGGTGAAGGCCCAGCTCGCTTGATCCCCTTGAAGCCTGAGTCAGCCTGCTGACCTGGGCCTCAAGTTCACGAAGGCCGACACCTTGGGTTCGGCCTTTTTTCATTTCCCCTTTTGTTTTGCTGACTCTTCATGAGCGACCTTGATCAATTGGTTGACAGTGCCCGGGCAGACTTCGATGCCGCAGGCCATCCCGCCGCCCTGGAAGATGCCAAGGCCAAATACCTGGGCAAGGCCGGTCGTGTGACCGAGATGCTCAAAGGCATGGCTGCCCTGTCGCCCGAAGAGAAGAAGAGCCGGGGTGCGCAGATCAATGTCGTCAAGCAGCAGATCGAGTCTGCGCTCACGGCCCGCCGCCAAGCCTTGGCCGACGCTGAGTTGCAGATTCAGCTCAAGGCTGAGGCACTGGATGTCACCTTGCCGGGGCGGCAATCGGGCCTGGGCGGCTTGCACCCGGTCTCGCTTGCTCGCTGAAGCTTTCGGTAAAGCTCCA